>CAYSGJ010000119.1:0-15918 GCA_964430705.1 uncultured Desulfobacterales bacterium
GTTAATGGTGGAGGCGGCGGGAGTTGAACCCGCGTCCGACAATATTCCACACAGGCGTCTACATGCTTATCCCGAATTTTGAGTCTCGCCGCTTAAGACTCCTTCAGGAGGGATTCTCAAGAGGCTATCTCGTTTAAAGGTTTCGCCTCGGGCGCAACGAGCAACCGCCAAAGACTATCCTGCTGGTCGACGCCCTGGCCCGGGTGCGCAGGAAAACCCGGCAGGACGCTAGCCGGTATTAAGCGGCTAGAGCGTAATTATAATCGTCTGCGATTATTTTAGTTTTCCACCGTTTTAACGAGCCGGCAGAAGGCTCGGCATGCAACCCATGCTTCCATATCCCCGTCGAAGCCGTTTCGCCCCCATATCAGGAAAGGTTATTGAGAAGTGGCCCTAGAGACAGACGATTAGTGTTCATATTATAAGACCTACAAGAGCCCTAGTCAACCCGGATTGTTTTGCGAAAAAAACATGGACCCGGATCCAGGGACACAATTGCCGGCGGGCCGTAAACGGCGGCGCCCTGGAAAGCGGCTTTATGTTTGCCGTACCCTGTAAAAGCGTCTATAAAGGGGATATGATTGAAATGAGGAAAAGCGTTTGATCCGCATTGGAGACTCCCCGACCAAGTGGCATCGCACACCCAACCCGAATGCCCTATGACATCTCGTGCAACACTCGTTTTTTCGAATCACCGTCCCGAGACCGTCGATCCCGCTAAACAGCTCATGGCGGGTCACGACGCGGTAATCCTGGAAGAACCGCCGGACCCGGAATTTCACCGGATGCTTTCCGGGCGGCTCGATATCGATTCCTATCTCGAAACCTCGGATCTCGAGTATCCCGAATTCAGCCTTCGAATGTGCAAGGCTTTGCGAAAACTCCATAGTGCCGGGAAAAGGCTTTATCAGGTCGAGCCGTTCTTGGAAAAACTGGTAGAGATTCACGAACGATTTGCCGATGGCGGCAGTCCTGCGGACTTGAAAAAAGGCACGGATCTGTATGAGGTTTACATGGCAGAACGAAACGCCACGTCCGCATTGCTCTATTTTTACGAGGTATCCGTGCGCGGCGTCCTGGAAGAAACCGTGGATGCGGTCAAGCGATTTGCCCGGGCGGACGCGGCGCGTTTCGCCATCCGGGACCAAATGCGGGCCCATGCCATTGTCACCGTACTCAAAGGCCGAGGATCGTATTATATCGAGGCAGGGCAAATCCATTACCCCCTCCGGCGGCATTTGAAACGCAGGCTTCCGGCAAACTATCCCCTGACTGTAAAGTTCCTCATGGCCGGCGCCGTGCGCGCCATGGGCTTCCGGAACCATCTCTATGGTCCGGGAGACCTCTTGACCCTTTTTTACCGGTTTCATCCAAACGCCATGAGCCGAAACGAAGACCTTCTGGCCGCCCGGGCACTGATTTACAATAAACTGATTATCAAGGAAGAAGCGACGGAAACCGTCGACTCTTATCCACATACCCGAAACGAACTGGAAGTCGGCGCGACCGTTCGACTTCTCTCCATGGCGGACTGCCGTCGGTTATTTCCGGTGATCAGACGAGTACCTACAAAGACCGCCCAAGACATGGTCCGGCATTACCTGAGTCTTAGGCGTCGACCGCCAGGCCCCGCTGCTTGAGGCGGCACGGACAAACCGATTCCCTGGAACAAGGCAGCCACGAGCCTGCATCATATCGTCGAATCGGCCACAGCTTCGGCTCGTTGCCGAGAGGTATAGGAAACGCATCCGGTTCCAGCCCGGGACATGCGAGGCTGAAACCGGACGTGCTCCTATTTTTCAACAACCGGGAATTTGGCCCTAAACCACTCGTGCAGGCCTCCCTTCAGCGCGTACACATCGGCAAAGCCCATCTCTATGAGTTGTTGTTTGGTCATTTTTGGCACATCCGCCGCCACGGCCAAAGACAGGATAGTCAGCAGGAAAACCGTAGAAACAGTCATGCCGACGAGAGCCTGTGCAGTTCTTGTCATCGTATCACCTCCTTTCCGTTGCTTTTTCTGTCCCGTTTCGGTCAACGCCGTCCTAAAGGCCTGGAAGCCATCCCTTTTTCTTGTTGAAGGGAACCCAAGAAGCGCCAAAAACTGTATTCCGCATTGGCCGAACCGGTAGGCGCCGAGTCAACCACCGTCCAGCCAATTGCGGCACTTTTGAATACAACCACAGCAAATGGTTCTTATCATACATGTTCCAAAAGCATGTTTTTCTTGAAAAGAACCCACAGACGGTTATAATAAAATCGTTTTGTCAATAAGAGCCGAACTGACCCCCAAACGATTCATAACGGCCCTCCACAGAGGACCCGCCCAACAGGCAAGGGTGAGCGACGGATAAATCCATGCATTCGGCAGGCGCAAAACGCACTGTTGTTTCAGAGAGGACGGGATTGATGCATGCCAAGCATGTAAAGGAATAAGTCAATGCGCTGGACAAGCCAAAGACACAAATCAATCATTGTGAGTTTTCTCATGATCCTGGTATTAGGAATATTAAATTTTATAACGGGATATGAGATAAGTTTTTCTATTTTCTACCTGGTACCAACCGCATTCGCTTTATGGCGCATCGGGAGATCATTTAGTTTCCTTATTGCATTTGTCAGTGCCACGGTTTGGCTCATATCCGATATTGCGACAGGGCATATCTTTTCCCATCCGGTTATTCCAATCTGGAATGCGATTGTCAGGTTCGGCTTTTTTCTTGTCTTCATTTTTTTGGCGGATCGATGGAAAACGACTTACAAAGAACAACAGAAACTCGTCGCAGAACTCAAAAAAGCCCTTGAAGATATCAAGACTCTGAGCGGCCTGATACCGATATGCGCATGGTGCAAGAATGTTCGAGACGACGCCGGCTATTGGCAGCAGGTGGAAACCTACGTTCAGGAACACTCCGACGCAAGCTTTACCCACAGTATTTGTCCGAATTGCATGGAAAAATGGAAAAAAGAAAAAGGCCTGTCTTAATGATATTAAAAAAAATCAACACATGGATTCGGTTACCCAAATCGCCTTAGGCGCTGCCGTCGGCGAAACCGCCTTGGGCGGACAAGTCGGGAAACGTGCGTGGGTATGGGGCGCTGTCTGTGGACTTTTTCCCGATCTTGACGTGTTTTTCCCCTATGCCGATGCCGTGGGAAGATTTACCTATCACAGGGGACCCAGCCATTCCTTTTTTGTACTCACGGCCCTGACACCGCTTTTTGTCTGGTTGATTCTCAAGCTCCACCCTCACACCGCCGAATACCGACGCCGATGGGTGGCATTGGTGTTTTTGGCTTTTACAACACACATACTGCTCGACTGCCTCACGGTTTACGGAACACAGGTTTTTTGGCCCCTCGCCACGCCACCCGTTATGTGGTCAACCATTTTTATCATCGATCCTTTGTATTCAGCCCCCTTGTTTCTCGGGGTCGCCACAGCCCTCGTCGCCTCCCGTAAAGGGTCCCGGGGACATCCGGCAAACAGCGTCTGCCTCATCCTGAGTACGACCTACCTCTTATGGGCCGCAGGAACAAAGATCTATGTGACTCACCTTGCACACACGTCCTTAAAACAACAACATGTCGGCTATCAGAAAATGCTGACCGTTCCTACGCCTTTTAATACCTTGTTGTGGCGTGTCTTGGCCATGGACGACAAAGGATATTATGAGGGCTTCTATTCCCTGTTCGATAAGACAGGCAACATCCGGGTGACCCATTACCCCAGCGATCAAAGCTTGCTTGAAGACTTGGCCGATCACCGGCCCGTTAAGCGTCTTCGGTGGTTCACCCATGGGTTCTATTCCGTGCGGCAACAACGAGAGGATATTGTCATAACAGACCTTAGAATGGGCATGGAGCCTCTTTATGTGTTCCAGTTCAAGGTTGGTAAAGCCGGGAGCCCTCATGCCAAATTCGACAAAACCGAACGCGTCGAGGGTGAACGGGGTTGGGACAGCTTGGCGTGGGTTTGGCGTCGAATCTGGACGGATAAGCTTTTGCCGATACCTGAAAAACACCAGGGGAAAGGAACTTAGGAACTTCGGAGGCCGATTTCACCGGATCTTCTTTATTGGTAGTCCCTTGAAACACGGTGGTGCGACTGCGTACCCGCCGCTTCGAGTCTCCAACAAACGCAACAAACGGCGAATTCGAAACCACCTGGCGCTTTTGACAAAAACGCACAACCATGTTATAGGGATCTTATGAGCGTGAGCGTTTCGATGACCAACTGGTCCCAAGACACTTCTTTCCGTCACTGGCTCTTGGAGATACGACCCCAAGCCTTCCCCAAAGTCCCCATCTTTGGCACCCAAACCAATCCCAGCGATCCCGCACAGTACGCGATTTGGCTGGCCAAAGATTTTTTGTGGTCTAAAGGTTTGGAATCATCGCCCGACAGGGTCTGGGAATATTTGAATCAAGAGCAACGCCGATTCGCCAAGGCCAATCCTGATGCTCCGACAAGGCTGGGTCCCCATGAAAAAAAGAGCCTCGTTTATGCCTGGTATGTATGGAAAGGCCGGAAGCCTTCTCCGACCGGCAAGGATGAGATGCGGTGGCACCAAAAACGTGGTGCATGGTGATTCTTGGACCCGGCGCAGCACAGCGCCGACGTAGAGAACCTGTTTTTTTCCTTTCTGAAATCCTCTAGGGGATTCTCGGCATCCCCTTTTTTTGCGTGAATTCCCTTTTGAAACAAAACCAACGTGCACTAACGCCGACACTTTTTTGCGCCTTTCTTTTTTGGATTGAGTTTTTTTGAAAAACCGGTGTCGAATACACTAAAAGCCCGGGCCATGAACAGGAAGAAAAAGGATCCAAAAGCCGGACAACGCATCAAAGGGGAGGTCTCCAATGAAAAAGAAAACCATGCCGGTCGTGGTAGTCTCAGCCATTATAGGGTTGTGTCTTACCGCAACGTCGTGCTGGGCCCATGGGAAAAAACGGGACAACTTTGAAACTGTGGCCATAGCAGCCGGTGCCGTGGTACTCATCAATGCACTTGTCAACCCTGGTTACTACAGCCCGCCGGCGGTCTGCTACAACCCCACGTTCGTTTATGTCACCAGACCTCGCACTGCTTGGCACCGGCACCCGAGCAAGCACCGGGGCAAGCACTGGGGCAAGCATCGCAGTCCGCATTCCAATGCATGGCGTCACCGTCCCGGGCAAGGTCGCAGGCCGTGGTAACCCACAGCAACAAATCCATCGGGCAATAGCATTGCCCGGATTCGCTTAAGGTGTGGTTCTTCCCGGTCGACATGAAAGCCAAAACCAAAACCCGCTGACAGCCGATGGGGCCGCGAATAAACCCGTGGCCCCATGACGGGGTACTGACAAATGCCTAGGACCGTCCCGATTTTAAAAACCAGGCTTTTCCCCTCTGCTGCCTGGTGGAAACCAACTGTTGTCATAACCCTTCTTTTGGCAACGGCATCCTGTGCCACCCACCCGAAACCAAGCCCCTCTTTTTCCCCGCGGGAAAAAATATCATTAGATGACGATTCCCGTAGAATAGAAAACGCCCTCCGAAAAGAATATGTACGCTGGAAAGACGCAAAACACAAAATGGGCGGAACAGACCAAAGGGCAGTGGACTGCTCCGGCTTTGTTCGGGCAATCTATGGAGAGGTTTTTCATGTGAATCTGCCCCGTACTACCAAAGAGCAGTTAAGACAAGGCATTCCCGTAAGTCGGCCTGGATTGCGGGCGGGAGATCTGGTATTTTTCAGGCCTCCCGGTTATCCACGTCACGTGGGCGTCTATTTGGGCAACAATGCCTTCGTTCACGCTTCCAAGAGCCAAGGGGTGACCATTTCGCGGATTGCGCCCGATTTCTGGGGAAAATATTATTGGACGGCCCGCCGCGTCCACCCAAATCATTAACCGAATCTATGTGACAACCAGCAGTGGAACGAAGATTGCATTGCCTTAGCGTCATCAGCATCGCAAACGACACGAGGGTTCCCCGAAAAAAGCCCATAAAAAAGAGCTGGATGCCATGTAAAAATAAGAAGACAATCAGAAGAAAGGAATTTTTCAATGCGCAGAAAAAAAAGATTCCACTGTTTTGTGGTCGTGTTGTTCATGATGTTTATGCTGGGAAGCCCGGCTGCCACCGCTATTGCCGACATGTCCATGACGGAGGCAAACAGGCCTTATTCCGTGCGGTTTCAGGATTGGGTCATCATATTTCTCAACAACGAATTCATGAGTGCCGCCCCTTCCGCGCCGGATTATAATATTTCAGCCAAAACAAGCATCGGGAACAACGATGTTAAATTCATCATTACCGGATACTATTTCGACACCAAAGCGGGAAACGACTGGTACAAGCGCTATGGGTCTCAGATTGAATCCATCGTGGCCATGCTTTGTCATACCTGGACCCAGCAGGGGCATCCCACCAGTTTGGATGATTTTCAAATTACCGTGCGCAAGGAGAAAGTAACTCGGTAAGATCGCCTCTGGGACCCTGACGGCATGCGTCCGGTCGATTTTTTCAGCCGGGCATCGTTCCAACGAAAAACCTTAAGAATATGGTGTGGTCTTCCGATTTAGAACACGACCGAAACAAATTATTCTTAGCCCGGGGCAAGAGGAGAAAACCGCGGGCATTCCGCCGGGCAATAGCCCCCGGGGCCGGGTTGCCTGAAGCCGATTCGGCGCCCCCGGCATATTTGAAAGGACAATAGCATGCAACAAGACACGGGCATTTTGATTCTCCGAGCCGTACCCGCCGGCCACGTTGAAAACGAGGTTAAGGCCTTTCTTGGGAAGATATTAAAGAACATACCCCAAGAAAAAGTAGCCGACTTGATCGGGAAAACCCCGGTAGTACTCGGCAAAAATATTCCGGCACATACGGGAACAAAAATCGCCCAAACCCTGCGAAAACTGGGGGCCGGAGCCGATTTCCAACAAAAAAAAGCGCCCGGCAAAGCGATAGGGGAAACCCCCGAAACCCGGGAAGTTACATCCCTTGAAAGGGTAAGCCTCGCCGATGACCGGGACGATCATATTTCTGGAAAATCCCGACCAAAGGTCAATCGGATATCAAAAATCAAATCGTCGGTGGTCGGCAATCTGGCCGAAGTAAATAAGGAGTTGTGGTTGGTCTTGTCACTGCTTACGCTTGCCGGCTTGATGAATTATCTGATTACGGCCCAGCGCATGGTCCTGGGGTTTTATACGTTGCCCACCTTATTTTCGGCCTATTTTTATGGAAGACGCCATGCCACGCTCACAGCCTTTGCCAGCGTCTTTCTCGTAGGACTCCTGGCCCATTACAACCCCCATCTGTTGACCGATACCGCAACGGTCCAGTTCCTTGAAGCCCGTTGGTTCGACCTGATTGCATGGGCGGGGATCCTGGTGATTACCGCGTATGCCATGGGAACTCTGCACGAGCACCACGAATCTCGCGTCCGGGAACTGAAGCAAACATATCACGGCCTGCTGCTGATTTTACGCCAGTTTATCGCCAAGGACAAATACACGGAAAACCATTCCTACCGGGTTTCCATCTATGCCACAAAGATAGCCACTTATCTCGGCCTGCCCCCGCAGACAATAGAAGACATTCGAGACGCATCCTTGCTCCATGATATCGGTAAGCTGGACGTCAGCCGGGAAATTCTTTACAAAGCAGCCCGGCTGAGCGAAGAGGAATTCAGCAGTATGAAAAAGCACGTGGAAAAGGGTGTCGACATGTTGGAGCCTATTGAAGGCCCCTTGCGCAGAATCACACCTATTATCCTGAGTCACCACGATAAAATGGACGGCACCGGGTACCATGGGATCTCCGGAGACAAGATCCCAATAGAAGCCCGCGTTGTTGCAGTCGCGGATGTATACGACTCTCTAACCAGCGATCGCCCTTACCGCAAAGCCATGTCCGCCTATGACGCCAAAGAAATCATTACCAAAGGCTCGGGAACCGAATTTGACCCCAAGGTGGTCAACGCCTTCCTGTCCGCCTTTAACAAAGGTGCTTTGGAAGTACCTGCATTCATCGTGTAACAAAAACCGCAAACCTCCGGCCGGATTCCGCAGCGCCCTTTGTCATTGCGAGATACGACCAGGATACTATTTTTCGGAATTCGTCGGTTGGAAATCAAACAGCAGACAACAAATAAAAAATCCGGATCATCTCCAAAAGAGTTGTAGAGATCCTGAGGATTCAAGGCGTCAAGAAGATCTATGTCGGCACTCCAGGGCTGCCGCAATAAAGGAGGCAAAAAGAGGGTGGGGGGCCATGGGTCTGGATTTGAACTCGGGGTGAAATTGACACCCTAAGAACCACGGATGGTCAGGAAGTTCCACAATCTCGACGAGTTGCTTGTCCGGAGATGTTCCGCTTACTACAAGACCGGCTTCTTCCAGCTTTTCCCAAAGCGCGTTGTTGAATTCATACCGGTGCCGGTGTCTTTCCGATATGTCACGCTTTCCGTAGGCCTTGAACGCTGTTGAGTTCTCCTTTAACATACAGGGATAAGCCCCGAGACGCATGGTGCCGCCCTTATCTGAAGTCACGTCCCTTTTCTGAATGGTCTGCGACTTGTAATCGAACCATTCCCGCATTAAATAGATGACGGGATAAGGGGTGTGCTTATCAAATTCCGTGCTATGCGCGCCATCCATTCCTGCGACGTGCCGCGCATATTCGACGACGGCCATCTGCATCCCCAGGCAGATGCCAAAAAAGGGAATTTTGTTTTTGCGTCCATATTCAATGGCCCTGATTTTGCCTTCGATCCCTCTGGATCCAAAGCCACCGGGAACCAGAATGCCGTGGGCATTTCCAAGACGCTCGTCGCAATTGGACGAATCAATGGTTTCCGAATCCACGAAATCCAACGTCACCGCACAATCATTGGCAATTCCCCCGTGAGACAGGGCCTCATTGAGACTTTTGTAGGACTCCCGCAAATGAATGTACTTGCCCACAACAGCAATGGTCACAGAATGTTTTAGGCTCTTGATCTTTTCCACGAGATGCTCCCAATTGTCCAATTGGGGCGCCCGTGTCCAGATATTAAGAAGCTGAACGATTTTGTCGTCCAGGTGCTGTTGATGAAAAACCAAGGGAACTTCGTAGATGGAATCCACATCCTTTGCAGTGATCACTTGATCCACGTCCACATTGCAGAACAAGGCTATCTTGGACTTGATGGCGTCCGACAAAAACCGGTCGGTCCGACAGAGCAAAATATCAGGTTGAATCCCGATGCTGCGCAGTTCCTTGACACTGTGCTGGGTGGGTTTGGTCTTAACCTCTCCGGCGGTGCGAATATAGGGCACCAATGTCAGATGGACGTAAACGACGTTTTCTCTTCCCACATCGGACCTGAACTGCCTGATGGCTTCTTGGAAAGGCAGGCTCTCAATGTCCCCGATGGTTCCTCCGACCTCGACGATGACCACGTCAACCCCATCCGCAGCAGACCAGACGCTTTTTTTGATCTCGTCGGTAATGTGGGGAATAACCTGAACGGTACCACCCAGGTAGTCCCCCCTGCGCTCCTTGGTAATGACGGAATAATAGATCTTGCCGGTAGTAAAATTGTTGTTTCGCCCCAGCCTGGCATGGGTGAAACGCTCGTAATGACCCAGATCCAGATCCGTCTCGGACCCATCATCCGTGACGAACACCTCTCCGTGTTGAAAGGGATTCATGGTTCCGGGGTCAACATTGATATAAGGATCCAGCTTCTGTAAGGTGATGGTAAGCCCCCTGCTTTCAAGGAGCGCTCCGATAGCAGCAGAAGCAAGCCCCTTGCCTAACGACGAGAGCACACCACCGGTAATAAAAATAAATTTGGTCGTGTGAGCCATATCCGGTGAAAACCTCCTATGTAGAATCCCTGTTTGTCAATTCAAGTACTAAGGACCGGACCGCCCATTTTTCAATAGAGCCACAATCCGTTCAGAAACCTTTTCAGCGGACATGCCGAAAAGATCCTCAATGGTCAACAAATCCAGATAATCATCATTCCATTCCGGGACGGTTTCTTCAACCTGGTTTCGAATATGTTGGTATTTGCCGCCCAAAGCATCGATCTTTTTTTGCAGTCCAAGTTCTTTTTGAAAACCCACGTTGAACAGCACCAAATAATCAATCCGGGATCGTGTGGAGATAACCGGAACCGCCAAGATACTGCGGTTATCCCTTTTTCCTCTTCCGATAAACACATTTCCGTTTTTGACAATGATGCGCTTGGTGCCCCGCAACCTGTTGTCCGACTCCGCCCTGGAAACCAGCGATCCAGACGAACCATCCTTGGTCACCACGGCAATCGTTGAGTCCTCGGCCGGCTCCCCCAAGATATCGAGTCCGCCGATCCGGTAAACGGTCGTCCCTTTTATTCCGGCCACAACCGCCTGCAGACGCCTCAGGACCAAAATATTATTCGTTGTGAGCTGGTTACTGGAAAAACCATATTTTGCGAGGGTCTCGAAAAGAATGCCTTCCACCTTTTCTGCGAGCCTACTGGTGCCCACAGTGACCGTTTTTGCCTGGTGTTTGATGGCGTCGACGGGTCGGGTCATTTCATTAATGATTCTGCTGATACAATCGAAAAAAACCTTTAGGACGTTTGGGGCAGTGCCTTTTACGTCAAAGTCAGACTCAAAATCTTCAATAGGAAGTCTTCCCGCCAGGTACTTGAGAAGCAATGTCAGATCAGAAGCGGCACGAATGGCCATGGCCGTTGCATAACGGTTCTGGGCAATCCGCTCCTTGAATCCCCCGTAGAACGTGGCGGCCTTTTTCCTGAAAGCCTTTTCCAACACAATCTCGTGGACGTCCAGACCTTCGCTTGCCGAAGTGTCGACGTACTGAAGGACTTCTTCCCGAAAATCGAAAAGATATCGAGATTCTTCGTTAATGGCCAGAGCCGCATAGTATCCCCATAAATGTCCCGCCAATGTATTCAAAATGGGGGCAAAACGTTCGTTTACCTCCGGCACGTGGATCACCGAATCCGCATAAGGATCAAACCGGTGCTCTCCTTCCGTGGCCACCACGATTGGCACGGCTTCGTGGGCCTTGAATATGGCCGTGTCCTTGACGATATCACTGACCACATCATCGCGATTGCCGGCCGCGCATACAAAAATCAGGGGTTCTGAAGACAGGTCTATATGCTTTTTGTCTTCCACCACATCCGACGAAACGCTCTTGTAACACAGTTCGCTGAGCTTGATTCTGATCTCATCGGCGGAAACCTTATTGGGCCCGCTACCCACAATCGCCCAATACGTCTTCGTAACGGCAAATCGCTTGGCCGATTCGCAAATCACATCCTGATTTGCCAGGATCTTTTGCATGGATACAGGCAGTTTCCAAAGGTGCTCGATTTCCTCCAGAATGAAAGGGGCTGTCCGGGCGCCTGTCAACTGGGCTATCCGCAGGCCTAGAATGCTTCCGGCCACAAGTTGAGAATAGTACGCTTTGGTGGATGCCACCGACATTTCGATATCCCTGCCCGTGCTGGTATACAGCACGCCGTCCACCTTGAAGGTAATATCCGAATCCCGCCGATTGACAATGGCCAAGGTATGGGCGCCCCTGCCCCTTGCCATGTCCACGGCACGGTTCGTATCCGTTGTTGTGCCGGACTGCGATATGGCCACCACAAAGGTATCGTCCATGGAATCATTCAACATGAATCCACTGAATTCAGAAGCCTTAAAGGAAGCTACACGGATCTGTGTGGGGCTGAGGTAATCCCTCAAAAGCATAGCACACCCGGAGGCGGCCACGCCTGCCGTTCCCTGACCGATAAAAAAAATCTTTTGGATTTTTTTGTCCAGCAAGGCCGACTCGATCCTTTTGGGCAGCACCGTCTCGTCCAGCAACACCTGAGGCGACCTGTCGCCGTTTTTTTCCAAAATGGCCAAGCGCCCCTGAATGGTCTGCTCCACACAACGGGGAGACTCTGAAATCTCTTTTAAAAAATAGTGTGGATACTGCTGACGATCGATATCTCGCGAAGTGATTTCTGTGTCTTTAATATCCGATTCGGAAAGCGCCACAGGCGTACCGTCATAGTACATAGCCTTGATCCCATCAAGATTCCCGTTGGAATGAGAATCCAGGATGAATATCTGGCCCTGCGTTTTCCCCGAGGTGCCGTCTACAACTTTTTCGCCGTCCAGCTTTAGATATCGGGATGTCTCCTCTACAAAGCCGTACGTTTCAGAAGCAGGAACATAATGATCTCCGGCCAATCCGACAAAGATGGCCTGACCGCTTCCTTTTTGCGCAAGAAAGCATTTGCCCGGCGCCAGGTCCGTGTGCATGGCAATGGCGTGAGACCCCTCAAAATCGCTCACCGCAAGACGAAAGGCCTCTTCAACCGTTTCCGCCTGATCCAGATATTTTTCCACCTGAAGGGGAATAATTTTGGTATCCGTAGTAATCTGGGCGGGAACCCGGTGGCCTGTTTGCATTTCATAGGCCTCCTTTAGGGCGTGATAGTTGTCAATATCGCCGTTCAGACACACATGAATGATCCCGGCAGATTCCGAAGCCCCCAGCACACCATTATCAACGGGGTGGCAGTTGGGAACGCTGATTTCACCAACCGACGCCCATCGCGTGTGGGCCACGGCGCTGCGATCGACCAACGGATGCTGGAAGAGACTGAGCAAAATGCGGTCGCCGCGGACCTGATTCCTCAAGTAATTCACATTGTCCCCAAGGCTTCCGACTTCAGCGGCCACCTTGTAGACAAACGCCACGGCAACTTGCCTCGAGCCCCTCTCGTTGACGCGGATGCTGTTGTTGGTCAACACGGGACCCGTTTGCCTTTGCTCGAAATCTTTCAACAGCGCCTCTTTTTCCAGGTGCCGTCGAAACTGAAGATACCCCGCCTCATGCAAAACGAAAAGAAGCGAGATTCCCGCTGAGTCCCTGCCCCGAACCTCCAGTCGATCCAAATTGTTTAAAATAAGGTTGATCTCTTTAAGCACTGTGACGGACTGTGGAGTGATCTTAAACGCATCGAAACAACCCATGGCCCGAATCTTTTGTATGTTGTCAAGAACGTCATGGCGAAAGGACCACAGGATGTCTTTTATTTCACAGACACGGGACATGATCAGGCTGTAATCTTTTGCTGCCAAACGCCCCTTTTGTTTGGCCAACGCGATTTCTTCGCCGTCGATAACGCCTTGGAGGTTATCGCACAGAGCAACCAGGCCGTCTTGGCAACCATGATCGGAAAAAAGATCGTAAAAAGTATCCCGCTCTTTGAACTTGGCGCTGACAACCTTGATTTCTTCCAACAAGCCCCGGCCCCCAAGGTAATGCCCCATCAGCTCGGCCCCTGATTTCCGAATAGCATCCCAACCACTTTCATACAGGGGTGTTAACTTGCCTTCGAGTTCCTTTACATAGGAAAACGCCCTTGCTTTTGAAGAAAATGGTTTAAAAGCCAGAACCCCGGTAATCCCGCAGCCAATGACCGTTGGATCGTAAGGAAAGATCACCAAAGCACCACCCGGCACCGATGCCAAAGACCTGCCGAAATAGAAACCGGAGACCCCGGTTTTTCTCAAAAGGGCTTTTATTCTGTAAAAAACCATCTGTATCCTTCCGAATTTCAATCCCGACAAGACGGATTCCCGTCAAACGGATTCCATCTCCAAAACCGCTTCAAGCTTCCTGATATCCTCAGGCCGGTCTACCTCCAGGGAATCAAAAGTGGTTTTCACCACCTTGATACGAAAACCATATTCCAACACACGGTTTTGCTCCAACCTTTCGATCACTTCCAATCTTCCTTGAGGCAAGGCGGCAAAGCGCGCCAAGAACTGCGTGCGATAGGCGTAAATCCCAAGGTGCTTGAAAACGTCAAAGGCGATGTCGCCTTCAGGAGCAAACGGTATCAGGGCCCGGGAAAAATAAAGCGCATAATCCTCATGATCAAAAACACACTTGACATGGTTGGAGTCAAACAATTCTCCGCGATCGATAATCTTGTAGATCAGCGTACTCATGAGCGCTTCGGGGCCGTCGAGCAAAGGAGACACCACTTCAGCCAGGCAGCGGGTGTCAAAAGCCGGCTGATCACCTTGGATGTTAATGACGATGTCTTGATCTCGCAGCCCCATCTTCTTCGCGGCTTCAGCCACCCTGTCGGAGCCCGACCTGTGAACGGGAGCCGTCATGACCACCGTGCCTCCAAAACCCTCCACCACGGCCCGAATACGCTCGTCATCTGTTGCAATAACGATTTCCCTCAGGAGCTCCGCCTGTTTTGCCCTCTCATAAACCCACTGAATCATGGGTTTGCCGAGGATCGGCATGATGGGTTTGCCCTCGAATCTCTTGGAGCCGTATCGGCAAGGTATAATACCGACTATTTTCATCTTCCATTCGCACCGCTTGCATGGGTTCCGTTCGCTGAGGCCGTTTTCGTTTACAACCTTAAAACCTCAACGGCCGACATCTTTTTGAAAATTTCCCGCGCCTTGTCCGGAACACCCGCCGTACATTGGCAGAAAAAAGCACTACGCAACAGCGCCGGCAGCTTTCTCGATAGCCGAAACGATTGTCCGTAGGCGATCATCATCCATGTGGACGGGAATAGGGTATACCAAAAGCCTGTCAAAGATCGCTTCTGATTGCGGCAAACCGTCAGGCGCATAGGACAGGTCCTCTCCGTGGCCGCCTCTCTTAAACGGCCACCCCGTACGACATAGCGTCAACCCTCCCAAAAGATGTTCCCATTTCGGATAAAAGTGCCATGTATTGCCCTTAAAGTAGATTGCACCCGCTTTTTCTTTTGATAGAATATCATTGAATGCCCGGGCCGAATGGCCGTCCGGCAAGAAAAAGCACAGAAAGGTCGCCGTGTCTCCTTGCGGATCCGGGATCTCCCGGAACGAAATGCCCGGCACATTGTTCAAGGCGGCCTTGATGGCCTCCTTGTGTTGTCTTTGCTTTGCAATGATCCCGTCCAACTTCGCCAGTTGGGCCAGGCCAATCGCTCCCTGCAGTTCGCCCATCCGATAATTAAACCCGAAAAAACGCCGGCTCTCCGCGCCCCGATCCAAATCCGGATTGTGGTCGTGGCCGTGGTCGTGATATTCGGCACAGTTGATATAAAGGGCTTGATCGTTGGTAATCACCATCCCACCTTCGCCCGTGGTAATGGTCTTAACCGGATCAAAAGAAAAGATGCCGACCGTTCCAAAGGTACCCAAGTGTCTGCCTTGAAAAGTGCCTCCACAGGCCTGGGCCGTATCTTCGATGACGGGAATACCGTGTTTGTCCGCCACCGCCATGATCGTATCAATGCACGCCGGCGCCCCGAGCATATGGACAGGGATAATCGCCTTGGTACGAGACGTAATTTTTTTCTCCAGATCCTCAGGATCCATGGTCAGGGTTTCGTCTACTTCCGTAAAGACCGGAACGGCGCCGCTCTCCAAAATGGCCTCCCAAGTGGCAACAAAGGTAAAGCCTTGCGTGATCACTTCATCACCGGGACTGATCCCAAGTCCCGCCATAGCCACACGCAACGCAGCGGTTCCGGACGAAACCGCCTGCGCGTATTGGATGCCGCAGTATGCTGCAAACCGTTTCTCGAATTCTTCGACCTTGAAAATCCCTTTTCGTTGTTGCAGAAATTCATACCTGAACAAAACGCCGGTATCAAGAACCTGCAGGATTTCTTTTTTTTCCTCTTCGCCAAACACCTCAAAGCCCGGCATGGTTCGCCTCCTCTCTAACCCCGACAAAAATCAGCCTCCACCCGCAGAGCAGGCCGCACTAATTTCCTCAATATAAACATCCGGGTCCGGAGGGCCCGATTTTTTGTTACCCCTTTAAAGGGGGCTTACCTGGCGCCTCTGCTTAAATCCGAATATCTAATTTCGAAATTCCAAACAAATTCA
>CAYSGJ010000120.1:0-5488 GCA_964430705.1 uncultured Desulfobacterales bacterium
CACCAAAACGGCGCGTCCATGAAGGCGCATATCAGCGGCTCACATATTGATTTTCTCGAGCTGAGCAAGATTTTTTTCGGTCGTGCCATATGATTCAGATCACACCTCATATGCGGATACTGCTGGCCGTTGAACCTGTGGATTTTCGTAAGGGCATTGATGGGTTGGCTGCTCTGTGCCGAAAGGTTTTAAAGGCCGATCCTTTCTCGGGCAAGGTGTTTGTTTTTGGTAATCGCAGGAAAACAGCTATTAAAATCCTGCTTTATGACGGTCAGGGGTTTTGGATGTTTCAAAAAAGGCTTTCCAGGGGCAGGTTTCAATGGTGGCCGGAACCATCCGACCACCGATTGAACCCTTTAGCCACCCATGAACTGCAGGTATTGATCTGGAACGGCAATCCTTACAAAACTGACGTCATGCCGGATTGGAGGCCGATTCCGAATTAGATGCGCAGGCCGGGATCAGCTCCTTTACCGTATCCTTGTAATTCCAGGGCATCCATTGGCAAGGATGTTTAAACACTTCCGATGAATGTCGTTGAAGCTGCGTCAGGTATTCAAATGGATTGACGCCGGCTAAACCACATGTATGGATCAGGCTCATGAACATGTCGCCGATATATGCCCCATGCAGTGTTTTATAGAACAAGGAGTTTTTCCGATGACAAATGATCATCTTAAGGGCTTGTTCACAAATGTAATGCCGATTGCCGAATTATGCCGCGTAATCGCTTCAGGATTTACAATGTTAGTTTTTTAATAGTTGCTGACACGGCATAATAATTGTGGGATCCTCCAAACTATCAATTTCATCAGATAAGGAGGTATCCCATGACAATTGACAAAAAATTCACACCAAAAGAAAATCCGTCCACGGGCCTGAACAGTGCTCACATCCATTCTTTCCTTCACTTTCTTCAAGCTGAAGGGTACGCCGACCGAACGCTACGCAAGAAAAAATCGGTTGTTGCGTCCTTCGTTCGGTGGACCGTTGAGAAGGAATTAACCGTGCATGATCTCCACGAATCCCACTTAACCGCATTCGTGGAGCGACAAGCAAAGAGAACAAAAGACCGGGTCAATTTTGAACGTGCCGCTCTCCAGCCTTTTTTCACCCATCTTACGGTTGACATCGGGAGGGTGCGCCCCGCATTGTTAAGCAGGGATTCACTTGAAGAAATAATTCAACAACGCTACAGTGATTACTTGCGCAACGAACGAGGGCTTACTGAAAATTCGCTTCGCGTTTACCTGCCCTTGATCAATGATTTCCTAAACGCAGTCATTGCCAAATGGGGCCGTTTCACCCCGGAAGCACTTGACGCACAGACGGTCCAAGAGTTTCTTTTAAAACGCATTCGTAATCGTTCAAGCGAGTATGCGCGGCTTTTAGCCACAGCTCTGCGTTCATTTTTACGTTTTCTTTTTATTCGCGAAGAAACACCAGTTGATCTCTCGCTGTGCGTCCCCACGGTTCGCCGATGGCAAGAGTCCAAGATTCACGGTTTTCTCACACCCGATGAGGTCGATCACATTATTTCGGCAATCGATCTATCGACTTCGAGGGGTCGGCGAGACCGCGCGATTCTTCTTTTTCTTGCAAGACTCGGCTTGCGGGCGAGCGAAATCGTTTTCATGGAACTCGAAGACATACGCTGGCACACGGGGGAGATTATCATCCGGGGCAAAGGCCGAGTAAATGATTGCCTTCCGATGCTATCGGATATTGGAGAGGCATTAGCGCTTTATCTGACTCAAGAACGGGGTGGCAGCCGATCGAGGCGGGTTTTTCTGCGAATGTTGGCGCCCCGGGTTGGTTTATCCGGGCCTGCTGCAGTAGGCCATATTGTCCGTCATGCCCTTGCCCGAGTTGGCCTCCGCGCTCCAAAACGCCGTGTGGCTCACCTCTTTCGCCACAGTCTGGCGACCACAATGATTCGCCACGGCGCTTCCATCATGGAAATATCCAAAATCCTGCGGCATCGATCGCAGAGCACCACTCAGATCTATACCCAATTGGATTTCGAGACTTTGCGTGCAGTTGCCCGGCCTTGGCCCAGAAAAAAGGAGGTGAGTGATGCGCACCATCCGTGAGGCACTTACCCAATATATTACCGTTCGTCGTGCCCTGGGCGCCAAGTTTCGAGAACCGGCCGTGACGCTTGGTCACTTCGTGACGTTTCTTGAGACCGAAGGCGCGGAGTCTATCACCACGAATCTAGCCCTTCGCTGGGCTTGTCAGTCGGCACATGTCCAACGGGCGACGTGGGCGCGGCGACTTGGCATGGCCAGGCGATTCGCTTCCTGGCTGAGCGCATTCGATCCAAGAACTGAAGTCCCGCCCAAAAGAATCCTGCATGCCCGTCATCGGCGCCAAAAACCCTATATCTTCACCGATCGGGAAATCGAGCATCTCATGGCCGAAGCGTCTCGTCTTCCATCGGCCAGAGGGCTGCGCGCGCGGACCCATGTGACCCTTATCGGATTGCTTGCCACGACGGGATTGCGGCCAGGAGAGGCTCTATCGCTCGATGTATCCGACGTTGATCTTGAAAATGGCATCCTCGCTATCCGGGAAACCAAATTCGGCAAATCCCGCTTCGTTCCGGTCACGGATTCAACATGTTCCGCACTTGCGCGATATGCAAAAAATCGAGTTGAAGTCTGCAAGCATCTTCAGACCGATGGGTTCCTTGTTAGCGAACGGGGCAACAGACTTTCTCCCTGTGCAGCTCGGCGCACATTCGCGAAAATTTCAACCCCCCTCGGCCTGCGCAAGGTGATCCCAAGCAAACGCATCGGACGCGGTCCGAGACTACAAGATATGCGACACACCTTTGCCACCCGAAAGATCATCGAATGGTACCGGTCCGGGTTGGATGTCGAACGCGAATTACCGAAGCTCGCCACCTATCTTGGCCACAGCGATGTTTGCCATACCTATTGGTATATCGAGGCCGTTCCGGAGCTCCTTCAGCTGGCAACAGAATATATGAACCGCAAGGAGGTGGGCCATGACTAAATCCAGCTTCCCGTCTCTTTTACAGCGGTTCTTCACGGACCGATTACTCAACCAACTATGCGCTAGCCCGCACACGGTGGCGAGCTATCGCGATGTTTTCCGCCTGCTAATTCGTTTTGCCGAGAAACAACTCGGGCGTTCACCTTCCGAGCTTCGTATGGAGGATCTGGATGTTTCTTTCATCGGAAGGTTTATTGATCACCTCGAACATGACCGGGGCAACTGTCCAAGGACACGAAACAACCGCCTGTCCGTCCTGCAATCGTTTTTTCGTTACGTCTCTTTTTGCGAGCCGGCATGTGTATTACATTGTCAGCGTGTACTGGCCATCCCCACCAAACGATATGAACGTGCACCCGTCGAGTTTCTTACAAAAGAGGAGACCGCCGCTCTCGCGGCGGCGCCTAATCCGGAAACATGGATCGGACGGCGGGACCGGGCACTTCTAAGCTTAGCACTCCAGACGGGACTGCGTAACAGTGAGATTACCTCGCTTCGATGCCAGGATGTCGAGTTCGGCACCGGCGCGCATGTTCGTTGTCTGGGAAAGGGGCGTAAAATGCGATGCACGCCGTTGCGTCAGGATGTGATTCCTTTTTTAAAGGAATGGTTATCGGAGCAAAAAGGCGATTTGACCGATCCGGTCTTTCCAAGCTTCCGCGGAACCCGCCTCAGTGCCGATGCTCTTCAGGGCATCGTCGCCCGGCATGCCAAAACCGCGCGCCGAAGCTGCCCCTCAATAGCAGACAAAAAAGTGACGCCACACACATTGCGCCACACGGCAGCCATGGATTTGCTCCATCGGGGTGTGGATTTAACTGTGATAGCTCTCTGGCTCGGGCATGAATCGACGGAAACCACACAGATTTACTTACATGCGGACATGCAACTAAAGGAGCAAGCCCTTGCACATACCACCGCCTCGGGTAAAATTCCTGAGCGTTACCGTCCATCGGATCCGTTGCTCACGTTTCTTGAAGGTCTGTGATTATGCCGACTGACTTACGAATAAAAATCAGAGACCCCACGCAATCCGAGTCCGTAAGAAACATCAACGCGGCATAATTCGGCAATCGGCATTACATTTGTTATGCCGATAGCGGCATAACAAATGTTATTGTCTAAAGGCACACCCGGCACATGTAAAAATCGGGTAAGTGTCGTCCAATGATTGAGCACGTATGAAATTGCCTGGCCTAAACCGGAATTGGGTTCCACCAATCTTTTTTCAAATTGTTGGTTCAGCCACATATGGAAACCCTCCATAATGGGGCCGCTGTTTTCCTGATGAAACCTTAGCCGCTCATCCGGTGACATGTGTTTTTCTCTGGCAATCGCATCATTTTTATAGATCTCTTTATAGACATCGATGATCACATAAGAACACGCGTCCGGAAAGTTTTCAGACACATCAACAAAATAACGTCTTGCATGTGTGTTGCAATGACTGGCAATAACTTTCGTGCCTTGTCCGGAATTCCCGTTTTTGGCATCGCACATCTGGATGGGCGGACTTCGGTCCGAGTCTCTTTTTTCCAGCAGATCGCTGAAATTCTCACCGGCATGCTTTCGGCCGGTAAAAAAAAGAGCGATCTTCCGGTCTTCCGAGATCGAAACGATGCCGGTTGTAAAAATGCCGGTTCGCACTTTTTTGCCGTTCGCGTCTTTGACCTCTTGTTCAATTTCCTCCATAACCTCCAGGATTTTCATTCCCGTATCATCATTGTGGAGGATATCGCCTTGAGCACCCTGGCGTTTGAGCTCTTCAAAAGCAGGGTAGATCTTGTCGGCGGCCTCCTCGCTCTTATCCCAGCCGGTTGATACGGGCAATGGAATCCCTAAATCGGCTTGAAGATTAGAGAGCCGGTTCAGGGGAAAACCATAGCCATATCGTAAAACGGCCATCATGCTTTTGGCGGTTTCGTCATAGTGCCTGGTCCCGTGATCCTCACCGCCGATGGTCTCCGGTAATGGGGCCTGGAAGATTGCTCCGCAAAGATTACAGCGCAATTTCTCCAGTTCATAAACGGTTGCCCCAATCGGTGGCTGACCTTCAATATAAATAAAGATGCCCGGCTTTTTCTCTTTGTAAACCTTACCTTTTGGGCATTCAGGGCACGAGCTGCCGTTTGAAAGCGTGGGATGAGAAATCTTTATGCGCTCGGCGCCGGTATAACACTCAACACCGTTTCGACCATGGCCTTTGCGTTTGTTATCCGGTTTTGCCTCTGTTTTTTCATCGACTGTGTCGGTATTGGGCTCCGTATCCGGTTGGTCCGGATTTTTCGGCTTGTCCGCCGGGTTTTTGGAGGGGTCGAATATCTTTTTGGATTTTTCGGATTTAATGCCAAGAATTTGCTTGAGCAGCCGCTTGAGCTGAACGTCCTTGTCATTGAGCATCTCGATAATAAACTCTATGGTTTCGGCCATCTGCTGGATGCTTTCGCAGTCTTCCGGCGTAAGGGTA
>CAYSGJ010000121.1:0-17165 GCA_964430705.1 uncultured Desulfobacterales bacterium
TACGTCAATTGGGAAGACTCGGAACAGGGCGGCGACTACGATATGGATTCGGACTGCATCCTGCATTACGAGATCAGCGGCGATCAGATCACGTTCCGCGTGGAACTGACGAACTCGTCCACGAACTATGTGTTGGATCTCGGCTATGTGGTGAGCGGCACCACCGATGACGGCGTTCACTTGATCGCAAACAACAACGGCGACTTTCTCTACAATCGATCGTGCAACGCTGCGGAGACGTGCAATGACGGCGATGCGGTGGGACGCTATGACGATGCCTGTACGCAGGACTTCTGGTGCGGCGAAAAGACCCATACGGCGGGGACCGGCAGCGCATCGCTGCTCAAAAATCCTTTGTGGTACGCCGCCAAGTGGGGGGGCTTTGACGACAAAAACAACAACGACATGCCGGACCTGGATGCCGAATGGGACAAGGCAAACGACGGCACGCCGGATACGTATTTTTATGTGACCAACCCGCTGGAACTGGAAGCCCAGCTCGGCGAGGCCTTTGCCGCGATCCTGGAGCGGATGTCTTCCGGCACCGCGGCCGCCGTTGTGGCCGATTCGCAATCCGGCGTGGGGGCCGTATACCAGGCCATTTTCTACCCCCAACTGACCGATATCAACGGCAATGAAGTGTCGTGGACCGGCGACGTGAAGGCCCTGTGGCTGGACGAATACGGCAATATTCGCGAAGATACCGACACCTTCGGCACCCTGAATCTATCTTCGGACAGGATCGTTTCGTACTTCTTTGATGAAAACAACGCCCGAACCCGGATCAAAAGATACACCGACACCGACGGCGACGGCGTCGCGGATACAGGTTCGGAAACGATTGTGGAAGTGGATGACGTAAATCCCATATGGTCGGCGGGAACATCGTTGGCCGAAAGGGACCTTGTTTCCAGCCCCCGCGATATCAAGACCTGGGTGGACGCGGATGATGACGGGGTCGTGGATTCCGGCGAGGTGATCGATTTCCATACGGACAATGCCGCCGCCCTGCGCCCCTATCTGGGGCAGACCGCACTGGCGGATGCCCAGAAGCTTATCAATTATATCCGGGGAGAAGAGCAGACCGGTTATCGGAGCAGGACCATTGATGTCGACGGCACGGATCGGGTCTGGCGGTTGGGCGATATCGTGTATTCCACGCCCACCGTGGTGGGTGCTCCCAACGAGCGGTATGACCTGATTTATGACGATGTCAGCTATGCGACGTTTAAGACGACGTATAAAAACCGACGTCAGGTCGTCTACGTGGGCGCCAATGACGGCAAGCTCCACGCCTTTAACGGCGGTTTTTACGATAGGGCCGCCAGCACCTTTTCCGACGGCACGGGACGTTCCCTGGGCGAGGAATTGTGGGCGTATATCCCCTATAACCTGTTGCCGCACCTGCAGTGGCTTGCCCTGGAAGACTATTTGCACGTCTTTTACGTGGATCTCAAGCCCAAAGTGGTGGACGCCAAGATCTTCACCCCGGACGCCGTCCATCCGGGGGGATGGGGCACCGTGTTGATCGGAGGCATGCGCCTGGGCGGCGGACCCATTTCCCTGAGCGAGGCCGACGTCAACTACGATTGGAACGGCGATTCCAGCATCGACGCCGGCGTGTCCAGGACCTTTCGGTCCGCCTACTTTGCCTTTGACATCACCGATCCGTTGGATCCGCAATTGCTGTGGGAATTTACGGATTCGGACCTGGGTTTTACCACGTCGTATCCCACCATCGTGCGGGTGGATGAAGCAAACGGCTTTTGGGCGCTGGCCTTTGGATCCGGACCGGATGCGTATGACGGCACCAGCAGTCTGACCGGAAAAACCTATGTGGTCAAGCTTGCGACGGCGGAGCAGCTTAACAACTCGCCGATTACCACAGGTGGTGCGGCCACATTCATGGGAAACCCGACCTCGGTGGATATCAATATTGCCTCCTCGCAATGCAGCGGCGGGACCTGCACATATACGCCCGATCTCTTTTACATCGGAAATTCCGCCGGCCAGGTATATCGCATCAAGGATATCGGCCTTTGGTGGGCAGGCACCCAGTCGCTGGTTCTGGATCTGGGCGGTGGAACGAAACCCATCACCTCCGGTATTTCCGTCTCCCAGGACGACAATGAGCGTTTGTGGCTCTATTTCGGTACGGGCAAGATGCTTGCGGAAGGCGACAAGACAAACACCGACGCCCAGGCGCTGGTGGGCGTCAAGGAGCCCACGGATTTCAGCATTGCCAGGCCGAATTTCACCTATGGCGAGGTGTCGGCGGCGAACCTGTTGAATACAACCGACTACACGGTGTTTGAAGGCGGGGCGGTAGACACCGACGGTACGCTGGCCAACGGCACGGAAAGCACGTTTTGGGGGGTCGAAAACGATATTGAGCAGGCCCTTGGCGATGCCGAGTATGACGGCTGGATTATCGACCTTACAGGGGGGGAGCGGTGCATTACCAAACCGACCGTTTTGGGAGGGCTTGTCACCTTTACCACCTATTTGCCCGAGGTCGATGACGTATGCAAGTACGAAGGAGAGAGTTTCCTCAATGCTCTTTACTATAAGACCGGCACGGCCAGTTGGCGAAGCGTCATCGGCACGGATGATACAGTGACCATTGTCGAAGGGTCGGAAACAAAGGAAAAAGTCCAGCGACGTATTTCCCTGGGATACGGCGTGGCCTCCTCTCCGAGTCTTCATCTGGGAAAGACCAAGGGCGCCAAGGTTATTATTCAGACCAGTACCGGGGAAATTGTTGAAATTCAGCAGCAGAATCTGCCCGGCGATTACAAAAGCCGACCATTGAGCTGGATCGAGACGTCCAATTAGAAAGAATCGGTGAAAGATTCCTTTTTCCCGCCCGAGGCGCCACACACAGCGCAGCGCCTCGGGCGGATGTGTTTGGTTCGCCGGCCGTTTTTTCCCAAATACGGCCCCCTGCATTTCCGGCCAACCCGGCATCCGGTGGATCCGGGTTCCCCCTTTTCCCTTTTCTAACCCATTTCATTGTGCTAGTTAAAAAAACGTTTAGCGTTTATCCAAAAAGCTCAAGTTCCAGAGGCCTGTGGGCATCGGGCCGCAAGGCCAGGCAACTGTCTGAGCCGCTTAGGCCGAGTTGGCGGTGCCGCTGCTCAGCCTTTGCGGAGGGCTTACAAACCATCACAACCTCTCCCATGATGCGCAGTTACCCGTCGACGGCAGTCCTTACGCGGCCTTTGCGGCGATTTTTGGCCGCCTGGAGGACCGATGCCCATAGGCCGGAAGACGGTGCTACTTGAGCTTTATAGAGAACTGTAAAATGTTTTTGTGCATGGATCTGGAGGAAATCTGTAATCTTTGTTGACAGCCGCCTTGTTGGAAAACGTCGTGAGATGGATAAAAAACAGCGTTGTCGTGGTGCTGGCATGGCTTTTTCTGTGGCCTGCAACCGCTTTCGGGGCGCAGGCCCATAAGATCTACGTCATCAACAGGTATGGCGCCTATGACATTGTATGCGACAGCTATACGGTTAAGGAAAACGACCATATTTGGGATATCCTGCGTCGCAAGGGGAGTATCGCCGAGGAGGATTTTCCCAAATTTGTCAAGATGCTCCGCGATATGAATCCGGGCATACGGGATGTGAACAAGATCTATCCCAGGCAAAGGATCTTGATCCCCTTAAAAGAGATGCCGGCCAGGGGGCTCCGCGCCGAAGCGGGGCCCAGATACGTCACGATCCCCATGATTCCCGATGTGCTGTATCGGAATCACGAGGTTCATGCCGGCGAGTGTCTTTCCAAAATTATTGCCGCCCACTTGCAGGTCCGGTGGAGTCAGCTTAGCAGTGCCTACCTCGAAACCTTTAAGCGGTTAAATCCCCGGATTTCGGATCTGGATCTGATCTATCCGGGCCAGACCGTTCGTATTCCCGAGTTAGCTGCTTTGGAGCCGCCCGATACGGATGCGACTTTGGTGGCAGCCCGAGACGATGAACAAAGTCAGGACCCGGATCCCAAAGTCGTGGGAACAGAGTCGCCGGCCGAGGAATTGGTTGTTGAGGCCGAAAAACCATTGCCCCGGGAATTGGAACCTATTATCCTTTCAGACAAAGGAACCTCCGGGGTCCTTGGCGCCGACCTTCCCGCCCGGGCCGACAGGCCCGAATCCGGTGCTCTAACCGCATCCGATGCGTTGGGGAGCGAAACGCAAAAGGCTGTAAGCCCTGCAAAGGTCCTTTTCAAAGACGGGGTGGATATTATCACCTCGGAGCAAACCACGGATGTGCCGCCATGGCAGCGTATGGTCTCCATTGCGGCAACCCGAATCGGAGGCACGCTGCTGTCTTCGGGGCATTGTTATTTTCCGGGAAAAGAACAACGGGACGTGGCTTTGGACCTTGCGGCCTTTCCGGTTATCGAATTGCCGCGGGGGCAACATGTGTTGTTGGAAAAAACGGTAAGACTGCCCGAAAATACTGAAAAAACCATACGGGCATCCTGGAAAGGCCTTCTGGTGGTTCGCGCGGGCATGGCCGAATCCGGCCGTGAGGTACTGGAAAAGGTATTTCGGGCGATATACGGCGAACATATTCGAAAGGACAGGGTCCTGCTTCCTTTGGATGACGGGATTCAGGTTGGTCTGAGAGGCGATTGGGTGTTTCATGACGGGCGAATTCGGGCCGAGCATTCGCCGTATTACTGCATTACATTGATGGATAGTCCTGAGGAATCTACGTTTCCTGCTGTCATCGAATATTTGGCGCCGTACAAGATTCACATCGTTGACATCATGAATAGCGAAAAGCAGCAGGAACCCCGGGACAAGTCATTGCTTCGTGGGCGGCCCCTACAAGCTGTCCCGTTGTTTTTGGACGGATCGAGTGCTGAGACTTTCGTTGCCGGGTTTGTCAAAGCCTTGGGTTATTGGTACGAAACACAGGTGCCGCTGTCTTTTGAGTATGCCGGGTTTCAGGTTCAGACAACGGCTAACATCATATACGGCCCGGAGGGTATGGATGTCGTGGTGGACTACGGAACTTTTTATGGAGATGCCAAGGCCGCCATTGGGGCCGGTGGGATGACCGTTGTGTCCATCGATTCCGAGGCCGGACCGCTTGCCATTGCCGAGAGTGTTCTGAATGCTCTCGATTCCGTGTATACCAAGGATCCTGTGTTGCAAGCCGCGGATCGGGAGTTATCGAAAACGGTTTCTCTGGCTGTTCCGGGTTATCTGATTTCATACGGCAGAGGGAAAAAGGCGCTGTTGCCCAGCAAAAAACTTCACCCGAAGATGGTTGCATTCCTGCACACACAGCAGATCGACATCTTTCAGGTGAAGACAACACGCTCATGAAGGCGATGCTGTTTTGGCACGTCAGGGAGTTGTTGTGATGAATAGTCCGAGGTTGTCCGTACCGTGGTTGGTGCTGCTATTGGTCGTTGTTACGGCTGTGGTGTCGTGTGCGTCTGATAAGGCCTTGCGTCAAGAACAATCCAGCATTTTCAGGGATCTTGGGGAAGGATATCTGGGGGAGGGCAACGTGACTGCCGCCCTCACGGAATTTTTGAAAGCCGAAAAACTCAACGACAACGACCCTTTTTTACAATATGATCTGGGGCTGGCTTATTTTGCAAAACAGGAATTTGAATTGGCCATTGTTCATTTAGAGAAAGCCGTTAGTCTGAAACCCGATTATTCCGAGGCGGTCAATGCCCTGGGCACGGTTTATCTCCGGCTGGAGAAATGGGACAAGGCTATCATGAATTTTGAAAAGGCCCGCTCCAATCTATTATATGCCACCCCCTTTATTCCACTGAACAATCTTGGTGAGGCATATCGCGAAAAAAAGGATTATGGTCGGGCTGTTGAATTTTACAAAAGAGCCCTTGAAGAAAATCCTCGATACGCCTATGCCCATCGGGGGCTGGGGCTCACCTTTTTGGCAATGGGCGACCCCGAGGCTGCTGTCTCTGCTTTGAAAAAAGCCGTTGAGTGTGCTCCGGACTTCGTGGCCGCGCAGTACGACCTGGGTAGGGCCTATGCGGCGTTGTATGAGCCCGAAAACGCCCTGGCTGCGCTTAAGAAGGTTATTGCCCTCCAACCGAACTCACCCCTGGCTGACGCGGCGCGGGAAGAAATCAGGAAGTTACAACCATAGAGCCGGATGAATCCGAGGATCGCATCAGTACAATCGCTTCAAGAACCCCTGCGGAATGATCTTGAATGCCTTTTGAGATCTTTCCTTGTGCCGGGACATCCCGGCAGGGGAGAAGACGTTTTTGCGGCAAAGGCGCATCGAGGTACAATCCCAAATAACCAAAAGGAGAACCTGTATGGGAGGTCTAAAAATTAGGATTTTTAAAGACGGCGCCGGCGAACCCGAGACGACGATTACCATTCCCCTGGTAATTCTTCGTTTCGCAACAAGGCTTATGCCGAAGCAAGCGGTTTCGGCTATAGAGGAATACGGTATAGATCTGAACCAGATTGTCGAGTTGTCCCAGCAAAAAGATGTTCACGGCACACTGGTTGAAATAGACAGACACAAAAAGAACGAGAAGGTTGTGATCGCTATTGAGTAAACCGCATTCCGGAAGGTTCTTGATAACTCTACGGATAAAATTCCTCGAATGGATGGCCGGGACATCATAACCGGGAGGTGAACCCCTCCCATGCTCAAGGCAACAGGGGGTCACCTGGACCGACAGTTCTGAAGCCCTAAGATTTTCAAGGGCCTAAAGTCTTACGATATACTTATCAAAAAGGAGATTTGTGCGTGCTCGCCTTTGTTCATGCCGCCGACATTCATCTGGATTCACCCCTTAAAGGCCTGTTTCGGTATGAAGGGGCGCCGGATGTTGACGAAATCCGGGGAGCAACAAGGCAGGCCCTGGATAATCTGGTCGGTTTAGTCCTTTCTGAGAAAGCTCCCCTGTTGATCATTGCCGGTGATCTCTATGACGGCGATTGGCAGGATTTCAACACGGGCCTCTATTTTTCAAAACAAATGCAGCGTTTGGGCGAAGCCGGGGTGCGCGTTGCCGTTGTCCGGGGAAACCATGATGCCGCAAATACGATGACCAACAGCTTGATCATGCCCGACAACGTCAAAATCTTTGGGACGCGGAAACCGGAAACATGGGAACTCGATGATCTGGGTGTTGCCGTTCATGGTCAAAGCTATGGAACCCGGGAGGAAAGTCGAAACCTGGCGGTTGCCTACCCGGATCCTATTGCAGGGATGCTGAATATCGGTGTGTTGCACTGCTTGATTTCCGGTGCAAAAGGCCACCTGCCCTACGCCCCGTGTACATTGGACGATCTGGCGGCCAAAGGATATGACTATTGGGCATTGGGCCACGTTCACGAGTTTGGCGTTTTGAGGGAACAACCGTTGATCGTTTATTCGGGCTGCAGCCAAGGCAGGCATATCAAGGAGGGTGGTCAAAAGGGATGCGTGCTCGTAGAGGCTCAAAACGGTGCGTTAAAAACAGAGTTCGTGCCGCTGGACGTATTTCGTTGGACAAAGGTTGTCGTGGATGCCGGCGGCGCAAATAGCATTGAACAGGTGGCCACCGTCTTTGGGGAAGCGCTGGAAAAACAAATGGCCGATCAAGACGGCCGGCCGTGTTGCGTTCGGGTGGCGTTACAGGGGCGTTGTCCGATTCACGGTCGTTTATCCGTCGATCCTGAGGCGTTATCCGCGAATATCCGGGCTGTGGCTACGGATGTTTCCCGGGGCAGTGCATGGGTTGAAAAGGTTGAACTGAATACCTCGCCGGATTTTGATATTGAAGAGCTGGTTCAAAGCGATACTGCCCAAGGCGAGCTGCTTCGTTACCTGAACGCACTTTCATCAGACCAACAAGCATACCAAGACCTGGGTGTGGATCTAACGCCATTGAAATCAAAATTGTCCGGAAGCGGTGTTGTCGTGCCTGAAGATGATATGGACCGAATACTGATGGGCGCCAGAGATATTTTGTTGGCCATGTTGGCTGATATGGAGAGCAAGGACAAGACACCATGAAAATCGATGCGCTCAAGCTGGTGGCCTTTGGCCCTTTTACCGGGAAGGTCCTTGATTTTTACGGGAACGGATATGGGCTGCATGTAGTGTTCGGGACCAACGAGGCGGGTAAGAGCACGGCACTGAGAGCGCTGGAGGGGCTTCTATTCGGGTTTGAACATAAAGTTGAAGACGCTTGGCTCCACGATTACAACGCGTTGACCGTAGGTGGTGTGTTGGCTTTGGCCGATGGCGGGTTACTGAATCTGACGCGCTACAAACGCCGCAAAAACGACCTGATCAACGAGGATACCCGTGAGCCTGTCGATCAAACGGCGTTGGACGTGATTTTGGGCAGGATGGGCCGAGAGGCTTTCAGACACGCTTTCGGAATTTCGCATGACTCATTGCGCCTGGGCGTGGAAAGCGTGTTGGCAGCCGGGGGTGATTTGGGGCATGCGCTTTTTGCGGCCACCTCCGGACTGAACACTTTAAAAAAGGTGATGGCCAAGCTTGATGAACAACAAAGCGGGTTGTTTTCACCCCGTGCCAAAAAGGCCCATATTAACGCCGGGATCGCGGAACTCAACAAGTTGAGAAAGCAACAACGCGATGCATCCGCCGGCCATCATCAATGGAAAAAAATGAAAAAACGTTTAGATGATCTCCAGCGATGCGAAATAGAAGAGATCGAACATCTGGAAGGTCTGACATCGGAAATAAGTCTGTTATCCCGTTACCGTGATGCCTTGAAATTTGTAGCTTCTCGAGATCAGTTGGAAAAAGATATTCGCGGATTGGACCGGGTTCCGGACCTGCCGGATGATTTTGCACAGCGCAGGGTCAAAACGCAGGTGGCTATCACACAGTCCCGTGAGGTCGAAAAGCATTTGACCGGTCAGTTGGCCGACATCGACAGCAAGCTGGGAAAACTTACCTATGATGAGAAAATCATTGCCAATGACGAATTCATTAAGGGATTGGCGGATGCAGCCAATATACACATCCAGGCCGCCGTGGACGGCAAGGTGCTGAGGGCGAAGATCTATCAGCACAACGAATCGGCCCAGCAGGCCCTGGACCTCTTAAAACCCGGCCTTGACTTGAATTCCGTCCAAGAGCTTCGGTTGTCCAAGCCTGAAAAGGGCAAGATTCAAAGGCTTGGGGCCAAAGGGGCAAAACTTGAAGAAGCGGTCAATAGTGCCCACAAGGGGGTGCGTTCATCCAAGGCCAATCTGAAAAAGGCACAAACAGAACGCGATTGTCTGGAAAAGCCGAAAGATACTTCGGCTCTGGCCGATTGTCTGGCCCGGGCGGCCGAATACGGCAAACTCGAAGAACGTGTTTCCGACGCTGAGGCTCAGGTGGCTTCATTAAAAGCGCAGGTGGATACAGACCTTTCGGCTCTGGGTTTGTGGAACGGAAATATTTCGGAGTTGGAACGACTGGCCATGCCCACCGAAGAGACCATGCGAAGGTTTGAGGCTGATTTGGCTGATGTAAACCAAGCACTGGCCCATGCGGAAAATGAAATGGTGCGGATTCGAGAGCAACTCAGAACGAAAGAATGGGCGCTTTCTGAATTGACGCAAACACGCGAGTTGCCTTCGATTCAGGATCTCATGTTGCGTCGGAACTTGCGCGACAGGGGCTGGCGATCGGTTCGTGCGGTATGGCTGGAGGGCGCGGATGCAGATGAAGATTTTGTGGCGGCTTTTCCGGGCAGCGGCAATCTTGCACAGGCCTATGAGCAAAGCGTTGTCAGCGCAGACGAGACGGCCGATGCTTTGTGCGACGATGCGGAAGCAGTTGCCCGAGCCGACGCACTCAGGCTCGAAATCGGGAACCAAAAAGAAATCCTTGATGAAGTGCGGGTTCAAAAAAAGGCTCTGGGGAATAAACGAGCAAATCTGTGGAACGAATGGTCGACCCTGTGGTCGGTGCTCGGCATAGAAACCTTAACGCCTCGGGAGATGATCGTGTGGGCCGACAAAGCCGGAGATCTGAGGCGAAAGGCGGCGGATCTGAAAGAACGACAGGCCGCCGCAAATCGATTACGTGAGGACATTGATCGCATCAAGTCGGACATGATGACAGCCCTTGAGCACATAACAGTCAATGTCCCGGAAAATATCGGCTATACCGGCCTCATGGAATTGGCCGGCCGGACCGTTCAGCGCCATGACGCATTGCGGCAAAACCGCCTGGCCCTTGAGCGTCGCGTTACAGTGCTTGAAGAAGAAATCGATGCCGGCGCGCAGCGAAAAGAGGATGCCGAGCATAGTCTGAAGGGCTGGTCGGCACAGTGGGGTCGGGCCGTTTCCAAGTTGGGCTTGCCCAAGGACGCCCGGCCCGAGGACGTCAATGATTTCATCCTGGCCCTAGACGATGTTTTTTCAGAATTAGATAAGGCAAAAGAAAAGCAACAGCGCGTTGATGCCATACAACGCAATCGCGATGCATATGCCCAACGGGTGGCCGAGGCGGTGGTAAAGCTCGGGGCGGACCTCAAGGATCTTGGACCCGAAGCGGCGGCCATTGAACTGAACGCACGGCTTGCACAAGACAAAGAGCGTCGCCAGGCGCACCGGTTGTTGGAAGAGGCAAAACGTGAAAAGCATTCGGCCTTTTTAAAAGAGAGAGAAAAATTGGCTGCGCTTGAGGAGACGTTTCGTCTATTGTGCAAGGATGCGCATGCGGATAGGGCCGATCGACTGCCCGAGATTGAACGGCAGGCTGCGCATAAAACGAAGCTTTTGGATAAACTCGATACGATCAATCAAAGACTTATTGAGTTGGCCTCGGGCCGGGACTTGCAGGATTTTGTTCGGCAGGTCAAGGCGCACGACTCGGACGAACTGGTCGCCAAAATGAATCGGTTGGAAACCGAGAAACAAGAGGTTGTCAACAAACAAAAATCCGTTGTGCGAGAGATCGCCCTGGCCGAAAAAGAACTGGAAACCATCGGCGGCGAATCCCTTGCAACAGCCATTGCTGAAGAAGCCGAGGGCCTTATCACACAAATTCAATCCAATGTTGAACACTATGTCAAGCTCAGGTCCGCTTCAGCTATTTTGACCAGGGCCATGGAGCGCTATCGCCAAGCCAATCAAAGTCCTGTGCTGTCGGCGGCCAGTCAATATTTCAAAAATATGACAAGGGATTCATTTGCAGGATTGCGGGCTGATTTTGATGATAAGGGCGATCCCGTGATTAAGGCCTCGAGGCCGGACGGGACCGTGCTGAATGTACAGGAAATGAGTGACGGCAGCCGGGATCAGCTTTTCCTGGCATTAAGGCTGGGTGGGCTGGTGAAGTATATTCAAAACAACGGTCCCATGCCGTTCATTGTGGATGATGTGCTGGTACATTTTGACGATGAGCGTTCGGCTGCGGCTCTGGAGACAATGGGCGAACTCGCCGAAAAGACCCAAATCATATTTTTTACTCACCATCAGCACCTTGTCTCATTGGCAAAAAACACATTGCCGGCAGGCGTTGTGCATTTCCACCATCTGTGATGACAAAAGCCGCCACTTCAAGCATTCCGGGTTTTCGAACGCAACTTTAGGCCGCGCGCATGGATGGGAGCTTGAAACATGATCGCTGCAGCCAGGCCCGAAGGCTCGGCATATCTTCGGTGCCATTCGTCTATGGCGGATCAGAAGGGGATAGGCGATTGAAAGCCTTCCGGCGGCAGGCGGCATTGGTTTGTATTTTTGAGTTCGTCCTGGAAGGACATTCGGAGCATGTCCAGTGTACCCATTGGTGATTAAAGGCGATGATCATACAATCAACGTAGAATTCGCAAGATACATGCCTGTAGCCCGGTTTGTTTGTTGGACGCTGTTGAGGTGTCATGCTTTGTACTATCGGCATAACCGGTCATTGCCTTCACCCCAAAGAAAGCGTATTCGGAGCATGCAACAGGTGGGAAAAGTGCGTCCTGCAAACGGGATGCGCTTGATCGCAGCAGAGCAAATGGAAATGCGCCGGCGTCGCGCTGTTGGAATGCAACGACGTTTCAAGAGGCAGGCGCAAAGATTGCCGCATGATGCAGGATTCATAAGCAACCATGAGTTTGTTTGACGAATGGAAATTCCTTGCCGGTCTTGGGATATTCTTGTTCGGCATGTTTTCGATGGAAGAGTCCGTGAAGCGGGTTTCGGGTCGGTCGTTTAAGACATTGATCCGCCGGTATACGGGCACGCGCATCAAGGGATTGGCCACCGGGTTCTTTCATCGCATCCGTTCAAACGTCCTGTCCACGGGCTCTTTGCCCAAAAGCGCCATTCCAAAGCGTTCGATCCTTTCGCCCGTTTTTGAATCCCGGTCGTGCCAACGAGCAAGGAATTCCCTTTCCCTCAGCCAGGTCCTGCGGAAAGATGCCGGGTCTTCGAATAAGAGGACGCCTTTCGCATATCCGATAACAACCGCGTAATGGCCGTCGTTGTTGTTGTTCCGCCAGTCCTCGAGGGTCATAAAACGATCCGCCCAAGCTTGGAGCAGGACGATCACGGGGTGTCCCTCATCCACGAAACGCCTTAATTTTTTCAATGTCCAACCCGGCCCGGCTTCCACCTGGAATCCGCGATCTCTGCCGAAAGCCATCATGTTTTCAACGCGGGTTCCTTCCAGGTCGGTCCCCAGGGCTTTCATCAACTCATCGCCCCGGACCTCCGTGCCATAGTAGGCCAGTACAACCTGCAGGGCCTGCGCGCCGCAATCGAAATCATACGCTTGCACTCCGATGTGAAGGTCAATGATGTTTGTTTCTTTCATATCATGGGGTCAATTTTAGATTAGCAAAACTATTCGGCTGCACGCGATCATCATGAGCTTCAGATAAACAGGGCCGGAAAAGCCTGGTGGCCGATATTCATCAGGGTAATCAACGTCAACTGTTTTTCCCGGGCCCGGGATTTCTAGTTGTCGCACATCATTCCGTGCGAGAAACGACAGACTTGATCGTCCTAAGGCGTTTTGCTATCTCCTTCTGAGTAAGGTTCTTGTCAAGATAAGCTTGTTTTAAATTGAGGTTCTTCTCCAACTATATTGGAGAAGAACCTTCTAGATTAACTTCGTTCAGCGTTAACTTGTGCTGATCGGCAAAAAGCCTGACGAGCGTTGACTTTCCGACCTGTCTTGCACCCCTTAAGACAAGGGGCTTTCGGCGCCGAGACTGAATCCACCGATCCAAATATCGGAGTGAAAATCTATCCATGTTGCTCCCTCTTAGAGCCACAATCCAGCTGAAAAAGGGGGCAATATCAACATAAGTCATGCGAAAACCTATGAGATCGTATTTTGAGCCGCATGGACAAGAAAGGACGACCTTGACATCCCGCGTTTTTTAGCTGCGGCATCGATCTGCTTGAGCGTCATCTCGGGAACGGTGATATTGACCCTGACCGTCCGGGGTTTGCTGTCAGGAACATCAAACACCAAATAAGCAGCAGCATCTGCGAAATCAGGATCGGCCATGATTTCCTCAAGCTTTAAAGGGGCCGGTAATTGCTCCCCGTCTTCAATCATGCCTTGAATATGCAGGGTCAACGCTTCTTGAGCCATGTCCTTAGCTTCGTCGATGTCCCTGCCGGCGGTGATGCAACCCGGAAAGTCAGGAAACGATACGCCAAAATCGGTCTTGGGGTCTTTGTGTACGATCGCGATGTAGTTTGCCATGGTCACCTCAACTCAGTTTAATTCCTGATTGCCTTTCGATACTTTTCAGAGTGCCAATCGGTATGTCCTTTTTGGGGTGAGGAACGGTTACGCGTCCCTTTTGGTCCGGATGCCGAAACTGAACATGGGACCCGACTGTTGCCACTTCCATCCATCCGTTCTGTTTCAAAACCTTGATAATTTCTCGGCTATCTATGGTGTGTAGTAATACACACCGTCGTCGCGAATGTCAAGATCAATATGTGGGGAGCAAGAGCAGGGACTCGGGAAGATGAGGGTCTGGAATTGGTGCTACAAAAACGAACCCCTCAAAACGGAATAATAACAGACAATTAGGCCTTATGGTAGTCCCAACGGGAACACAGCATCGCAATAATATCAAATAGTTACAAATGTCAGGGCCCTAAAAGGGCCTAAGATTTACGATCCAAGGAAAGGCAGAAATCCTGACATCAACCCGATAAAAGTGAAGGATGTTCGTTCGTCAACCACTCCAATACTTCTTTTTTGAGGTCATGTGCAAAGGCGAGAAGATCTTTAGCTTCTGTTTCCGATATCGTCCCGACCGCGTCATACTCGCTCAGATTTCGTTTCCTACGGCAGTTATCCAAATAGGTGCAGGTGGCAGTATATTTTGCTCCCATGACTAGAGGAAGCGCTTGGATGATACGGTAATGCTTGCTTTCGCCTCTTCCGGTACGATACCCGCCGGCGTAAAGCACTATCGTAGCCAGTTGCAAAGCAGCGTTATAAGCAATATCAAATTGCCAATCCGTAGATATCTCATCTCTGGCTGCATCCAATAAATCTCTGTCAACGAGTTCCAGAACGCCCCGCACTTCTTTCCTGCTGGTTTCATATTCACGGAGCCAGCCGTTTTTTACCCACGCTTCAAGCGTCATTTGATTTTTCGATGATCACGATTTGATTATTTCCCAGGATTGTGGTGACAAAATGATCTTTTTTTTGTTTTCGTTTCTGGAATTCTGCAACAGAAAAATGAGAAACATTAACGGCTCTGCCGATCTCGTTTTGTACTGGTCCTGTGAGTTTGGACAGTTCGATACCGGGAAGATCGCTTACCACAAGAACATCTATATCGCTCTCATTTCCATAGTCTCCCTTAGCAAAAGAACCAAAGACACAAGCAAACTCAATTTGCTCCTCGGCCGGCGCTAAAGCGCGTTTCAGCACCTCATGAAGTCCCACGGTCTTCAAAACGAGACCTTTTATTTCAGGGTATACAGGGCATGTGGAGTCGAGCTCATAGCGATGTTGATTCCCGGATATTGCTTTTTTCAGGATGCCGGCAGAAAGCAGGTTCTTCAATTCTTTTTCTACGCCCCTTGGAGAGAAACCAGTTTGCCGTATCAGCTCGTTTACGTGCAATGCGCTTTCAGTATTGAGCGTGAGAATTCTAAGAATTTCGATACGAATTTTCGAAGATATCAGGGCTTGGAGGATCGCCATACTGCACCGTATACTTTTTGTATATAATTATATACTTTTTGTATACGAACTAAGGGGTGGGGGTGTCAAGATATATTAAAATGGGATTTCCGAATAAAAACACAACAAGGAGCCGCCGAATCTGTCGGTGAAGTCCGAAACCTGCTGTATGGTGGCAGATCATATTCGATTGTATCCCAAAGGACGTCTAGTTCCACTTGATCGTAGCCGTGTATGAGTCGATTACGCATCCCAACGACCTGAGGCCGGGGAATGCTTCCATATTTTTCGCGTCCTTCGGAGGTCACCCGAGCAGCGGCTTCTCCAATCACTTCGATCAGGCGAACAAGCGATAATTCCAGCATCCTGTCCTCAGGTAAATCAGCCCGCTTTTTGCCCTCGATCATGCCGACAGCTTCTCGTGCGTAATCCGCCATATGCCGCAGCCCCACGCGATCATCATGTTGCGTCATATTGAACCACTGCCTCGGAAAGAACTTGATCGCGGAAATATTTGCTGAGGAATCCGGGGGTATTCAGGTCCACTTGTCTCCCGAGAATCTCACTCAATTCCATCTCAATTCCCGCCAAACGAATAAGCCCCACTCGTGCATTTGGTTCAAATTCAACCAGCACATCTACATCACTTTCCAAGCGAAAATCTTTGCGGAGCGCAGATCCAAAAATAGACAATTTCCGAATCTGGTTTTTTTCGCAGAATTTGGAAATTTTTTATCTGGGGATATTGAGATTTGTTTCGACAGCCATGATCATCTCCAAAAACAAAAATAACCAACTATCTCATAATAACCTCTCTATATCATGAGAGTAACGAAGAAGTCCACAGCTTCACATACATCGATAAAGAAAGGCGCATAGCGACCGATTTTCAGGGAATAGACAATTTGGTTATCTAAGAGGAAACGTAAATGCAAAAGTGGAGAGGAATTCCAAACCCTTAGGGGCCCGAAATTGATGCCAACAAAGACGAACCCCCTCAAAAAGTGGGTATTTGTTATGATAACAAAAAATGAAGTCTTCTGATAGTCCCAACAGGAACACAGCGTCGAAATAATATCAAGTGGTTATAAGGGTCAGGGCCTTAAAAGGGCCTAAGATTTTCAGGAAACAGGGCGACTTCGACGGGCACAATTTCGGTTTACACCACCACGCGCAATCAGACTTTTTTTACGTTGTTTGGATTTTGTCATTTTATAGTAGAAACTTTATGCTGTTGACTCGTATGCAGGTTCGTGTTACTTTGTCTTACATGGATACACTCACTATCAGAATACCCGACGAATTAAAAGCTGACCTTCAGAGAATCAGCCAGCAGCAAAAAAAGCCTGTGAGCGATGTCGTACGAGAATCGATCAGGCGTTATGTCGCGGTTGAAAGGTTCCGAGGTCTGAGGCGAAAGGTTCTTCCTTTTGCCGAGGCCCAAGGACTTTTGACCGACGAGGACGTTTTCAAGGCTATTTCATGAAGGTAATCCTTGATGCGAACGTCGTCATTGCGGCATTTGCTGCTCGCGGGCTTTGCGAATCCGTTTTGGAGCTTTGTCTGCACGGTCACGAGATTGTGTTGAGCGAGGGAGTCCTTGACGAAATATTGCTCAATCTCAGGCAGAAGATCAGACTGCCAGCCAGTGTCGTTAGTGAAATCGGCGAATTTCTTAGAGAACATTCAAGTATGTTTGAACCGGCGTCCTTTCCGTTAGACCTCTGCCGGGATCCGGATGATGTCAAGATATTAGGCTTGGCCGTTTCTGCGAATGCAGATTTTATTGTAACTGGCGACAAGGACCTCCTGGTACTGAATGAGTTCCGCGGGATTCCAATCATAACCCCCAGAGCCTTTTCTAGCATCCTGCATAAAAATATCTAATATATCTACGACAAGTTATTAGATGGTTATTAGGAATTGCGGTTATCCGGAATACTTAAGTTCATGGTACAACAAGGCCAATGGAGATCGATACAAAAGCCGGGCAACTGTCTGAGCCGTTTAGACCGCGTTTGAGCGGCCGTAACTC
>CAYSGJ010000122.1:0-4545 GCA_964430705.1 uncultured Desulfobacterales bacterium
AGATGATCGCACGCGGCCTCGTTTTCAGATACGCCTTCACGATCAAGGAGACCTATCGTCTGTTTACCACCGCACGTGGATTCTACGGTGTTCGTCCGATTTTAAATTTGTCCAAGGTCATCAATCCAAAACCCTATCTTCGGAAACGCGTCGCCGCGGGGTTACTGACGGATATGTTGGGCGGTGTTGCTAAAGGGGCTATCAGGCAATGGAACAAAAAAACACCGGCGCCGCCTGACGGCCTTGACATTGTCGACATAGATCGGTTCGATAATAGATTTGATCGATTGTGGGAAAAAGAAGCTGAAAAATTCAACATAGCCGTCGTCAGGAGCAGCGGCTATCTTAATTGGCGTTATGTGGACGCACCCAAAAAGTACAGGGTTTTTGGTCTCGAATCGAAAGATTCCATCAAGGGGTTTGTTGTTCTGGCATGTTACAAAGAGGACGTTGTCAGAGGACGCATCGTGGATATGGTTCTGGAAGATGAAAGAAAAGACCTGGCAGACTGTCTCGTGGCCGTAGCCTTGAACTATTTCGTGGATCAAGAGGTGGATGCCGTGACCTGCTGGATCCCTGAACGCCGGCCTGTTTGGTATGCATTGAGAGACAGGGGCTTTGTTGAGAGAAAAACGCCTCATGATCTTATCGTTCGTTCATATTTCCCGGAAATAGTTGCTGATGACCAGGTGAGCGATGGTTCGAAGTGGTACGTCACTATGGGAGATGGTGATTTCTATTGAAATAGCCGGTTTTTGGCGTTTTTTGGCTCGTGGTTTGCATGATTTTTTAGGCCGTCCGCGTGAGAGTGAAGCCTTTGTGGTTGCAAGAAAAGTGCGTTGCATCCCGGCGATGCGAACCGGCCATAGGGCGCATTGGCGTTATCGCCGGGAATTGCGCTGAGCTTTCCGGATTGAGATCGAGAAAAAAACCAACAATAGAAAGCGGCAAGGCAAACATAAACCATGAAAAGATCCAAAGTGCCGGCTTTTTCACAACTTCTTCCCCCGGTGAGATTTCAGCTCGAAAAGCTGAAATCAGGTCTGGTGCTTCTGGCGGCCAAGAAAAAGGTGCGATCCATTCTTTTTTTAAGCTATAATGCAGGGGAAGGGACCACGACGGTGGCAAAAAATTTTGCTCGGACCATGGCTGAAGATAAAATATACAAAACCTTGCTTATTGACGCCAACACCCGCAACCCTGCCTTGATGACGGACAAAAGCGGAGATCGCGAAAACGGCGTGTGCACTTTTTCCGATCTTTTTGAAGGACAGGGAGAGAGCTTCGCCATGCCCGAGCCGTCTCCGGATTCGACCTTGACCATCATTGCGAGCGGCAAGTCCGCGCATTCCCCGTCACAGGTATTTGATCACGCGCGTTTTGCCAAATTCATGGAGGAAGCGAAGAAACGGTTCCATTTTGTGCTGTTTGATTCGAGTCCCATTGGGCGGTACTATGATTCCATCGTCTTAGGTTCCCATGTGGACGGCGTCATCATCGTCATTCAAGCCGAAACAACACAGCTTCACGAATTGCGGTGGGCGAAGCAAATGTTGCAGGACCGGGACATTCCCATCCTGGGGGCGGTTCTGAACAGGCGGAAATTTCGTATTCCAGCCTTCGTTTTTGAAAAATTTTTCGGGTAGAAAGGCTGCGAACCTTGGAAGCGAGATCGGAGAAAAACAGGTTTCTGTATGATTTGCTTTACGTATTATTTCGCAGGAAGGTGCGGCTTGCATTATTGTTCGGTCTGTCGTTCGGCCTTGTCGTGTTTTTCGCCTTGTTGACAACACCCACTTTCAAAGGGACCACAAAAATCCTGGTTCGTCCAAATCCGCAACAGCAACTCATCCTTTTTAAGAATCTGGCCACGCCGGGCAAAGAGAATCTGGCCGTCAATCCGGGTCGTAACCTCATACAGATTCTCACGGGCAAGCAGATGGCCAGAGAGGTGGTGGAGAAATTCGGGCTCGGCGAGCGGGCGCGCAAAAGGGCGCATGAATCTGAAAATTCCAGACATGACATCGTAAAAGCGGTTTTTCGTTTTTTCGATTCTGTTCAGTCCGCCTTGAAACGCATCATCGGGCTGGGAACCGACCCGGATTACTTCTCAAGGGCCGTTGATCGATTGATCAAGAAGGCACAAGATGTGCGTCTGGAGGAGGAGAGCGACGTCATCAATCTGACCATATGGGAGGAGACGCCGACGCTGTCTTCCGGTATTGCCAATTTCATGGCTCAGCGGCTCGTCGAAAGAGCAAGGGAATTGGAACACGAAAATGCCAGACAGGCGTATGTGTTTACCAGAGACAAAATCGCAGAGGCGGAGTTGGAACTGAAAAAAGCTGAAGAAACACTGTTCGCGTTTACAAAGCAACATGGCGTGATTAATTTCAGCGAACAGAAAATGACGAAACTGAAGAACCTGACCGATGCAGAAGACGAGTCCAGGGCCCTCGAAGTGCAGATCGGAGAGAATGAGGGAAAGCTGGCCGAAATACACAAAACGATAGCAGCCCAAAAAACACTACTTAGGGATGCCCCGGTCTTTTCCGACAACCCTGTTGTAAAAGAGTTGGTCAGCGCTTTAAACATTCAAGAAATCAAGCTTGCCGGGGCGATGGAGAGGTTTACCGGGTTGAGCGAAGATGTGAAGACCCTGAAAGCCCAGGCATCCGAAAGCAAGGACAGGATCGAGAAAGAACTGACGGCGCTGTTGAACAGTGAGACGGCTGTGCTTCAGTCCGTTCATCCGGATATGGCCGAGGAATATGTCAGGCTTGTTGTGACAACCGAAGGGCTCCGAACCAAACGGGCGATACTGGAGTCGCAGATAAGCGGACTCAGGAAGGTCGCCTTTGATCTGGCTGAACTTGAGATGGAGTTAACAAACCTGATTGCGCGCAGGGCGGCTAAGAACGCGATTTATGAAAGTCTTTTGGGAAAGTTTTCCCAGCTTGAAGTACAACAGGCATTTGAGATCCTTGGCCATGATCTCAAAGTCGTTGACAGGGCCTATGTCCCCGAAGATGCACGTCCTGACCGTCCTGATTGGCCATTGCTGCTTCCCCTGGGTTTTCTCGGCAGTTTGTTGTTCAGTTTTGGCCTGGTTTTTTTCATTGAGTATTGGGACGAATCCCTCAAGTCCCCGCAGGATATTGAGCAGAAGCTGGACTTGGACGTCCTGTGTACGGTTCCCGATATGTCCGCATGAGCGCAAACCACGACAGCGCACTGAAAAAACGCCTGGGATTGCCGTGCAGTAGGGCCGCCTTTCTATTTCTCCGGGAGAAGGCCGCGTCGTCTGGGCGTGGATAGGGACGTTGCGCGACATGAAAGGCGCAAGCTCGAATGCTCGGTAAATGAATGCCTTGTGATCGACGGCGGATTCAGCGTTGTTTCCCGTTCCGCGGCTTGGGCTTTCGGTTGCCGAGTGCTGTTTGGGATAAAGCTGCAGAAAGGGGAAGCTGAACTGACATGAAGCCCTTGTCGGCACAGGGCGTCGGCAAAGCGACCGTCATAAACGGCGCTGCGCGAGCCCTTTCAGGCTTTTTGAAGCTTCTTGTCATCCTTTTTATCGCCCGGCATTTTGGGGCGGGTCTCATCGTCGATGCCTACATGGTCGCAAAATCCGTGCCCATGTTATTTTTCATCATAGGCGACGCCCTGTTTGTGACCAGTTTTTTGCCTGTATTCATCAACTACGGGGTCAAAGAAGGTGAAAACCAGGCCTGGCTTTTGGCTGATTCGGTGTTTAGTTTTCTGCTCCTTGTCCTGACCGCCCTTGTAGCTTGTGTGGTTTTCTTTGCCCCCGGCTTGACCTTTGCGCTTGCCCCGGGGTTGCCTGATGACACCCTAGCCCTTGGCGTTTCCCTGATAAGGATGATGTCTCCAGTCATTGTGCTTGCCGGTGCTTCGAGCATGGCGGCATCCATTTTTAATGCCTATCACAACTTCACGATTCCAGCCATTGCTTCGGTGTTGTTTCCCCTAGGCATTATCATCGCTATTTGGTTTTTTGCCGATACGATGGGTATTTACGCTATTCCTTTGGGGGTTGTCGGCGGGGCGACTGCCCAAGCCGGTGTCACGATAGTGGTTTTAGGAAAGACAAAACGATGGCTCAGACCGACATTTCGTTTTCAGTGTTCAGGGTTTTTTGAGACGATACGATTGTCTGTCCCCAGGCTTTTGACGCTGGTCGCCAACCGGATAAACGTCATGGTGGACAGGGTTTTTGCTTCAGCCCTGGGCGGTGGATATATTGCCGCGCTGAGCTACGCGGATAGAGTGGTGCTGATTTCTGTGGTTCTGTTTACCAGTTCATTTGGACATGCAGCCATGCCGGTCTTAAGCAAGGCTGGCGCCTCTGGAGATTTCGACCGCATCAGGCGACTTTTTCATAAAATGACCGGGCTTGTCTTTTTTGTGACGATGCCCGCGTCCATGCTTCTCATTCTTTTTGGAAAGACGATTACCACTCTTTTGCTCTTCAGAGGGGCCTTCGACGTGGATGCCGTGACTTTGACCGCTTCCGCCATGATA
>CAYSGJ010000123.1:0-18611 GCA_964430705.1 uncultured Desulfobacterales bacterium
TGCCTCTTTTTTGGCCGGACAAAGAAGTCTTTGGCACCATCTGTGTTCTGGATTCCAAGGAAAACCAATTTGATAACCCACTCGAAAGGCTTTTGGAAAGCTTCAGGGCCGCCGTCGAGGCCCAGCTAACCATCATTTACAAGGAGTTCGCTGAAGAGCGTCGCCTGGAAACCATCCTCGACAGCCTCACCGAAGGCATCATCGTTCACGACACCCAAAGGCGCATTCAGTTTTTCAATAAAGCTGCAGAAGCAATAACCGGCTACGCCAAGCAGGAGGTCGTGGGAAAGGACTGCCACGAGGCCTTTGGGCAGCCTTTTTGCGGAGGCCGATGCGCTTTTGAACACGGATGCCCGGACTGCTTCGATTCGCTCTACTATCCGCTTAATATTCTGACGAAAAACGGCGAACCCCGGCGCATTGAAATGGCCTTAACCGGTCGACAGGATCCTGACGGCAACCTTTTGGGCGTCATTGCTTCCTTTCGGGATGTGACAGACATTACAGGGTTGAAGATTCAGGTGGGAGACCTCGACAGCTTTGCCGGCATTGTAGGTCGTGATGCGAAAATGCTTCAAGTCTACCGGCAGATCCAAGAGCTGGGCACCAATGACTACCCTGTTCATATCTTTGGAGAAACCGGAACGGGCAAGGAACTGGTGGCCACCGCCATTCATAATGACAGCCGGCGGGGCGGGGGCCCTTTCGTTCCCGTCAATTGCGCAGCCCTGCCGGAAGGAGTCCTTGAAAGCGAACTTTTCGGCCATGTGAAAGGCGCCTTCACAGGCGCCCTTCGGGATAAAAAAGGCAGGTTCGAGTTGGCACACAAGGGCTCCTTGTTTCTTGATGAGGTGGCGGATCTTCCCAAGGTCGTGCAGGCAAAGCTGTTGCGGGTTCTCCAAGAAGGGACCTTCGAACGGGTAGGCGACGACAAGGTCACCTCTGTAGATGTTCGCATTATTAGTGCGTCCAATCGGAATCTGAAACAAGAAGTGGAAAAAGGCCGTTTTCGGGATGATCTTTACTATCGCATCAACGTGGTCCCCATTGAAATGCCCCCCATGAGGAAACGAAAAAAGGATATTCCTCTTCTCCTGGATCACTTCCTCAAACAAGCCCGGCAGGAAGGACAGCGATCCACAGGGGTGTCCAAAGAAGCATTGGCCTTGATAATTCGCTATCCGTGGCCCGGAAATGTGCGAGAACTCCAGAGTGCCGTTCGATTTGCCCTGGTGAAAACCCGGGGGCGGGTCATCCGGCCTGAAGACCTGCCGATGGAATTAAAACAATGGGGACAAGAAAGGCCCACGCCCGGGCCAACCCGAAAACTGGATACGGAGGGGGTCCAAAACGCCCTGGCCCAAACAGGGGGCAACAAGGCCAAAGCGGCAAGATTGCTGGGCGTGGGAAGGGCTACCTTGTATCGCTTCCTGGCCGACAGATAAAGCGTTTCATGATACATCTTTGTATCATATTAGATCTTGATACATATCTTCTCTGAAACGAAGACCGATCTAAATCCCGCCCTCCACCTAAAACCGCGAAGGAAAATTACAACTGTTTGTTTTTCTATGGTTTTATCTGAACTTCCCATTGGAGCCTCTATTATGAATTACTATTAAGAATGCCATAGACGAAAATTTGGATACGTCGGAAAAAAACATCAGTATTCGAGAAATGTGTTATAAATCATTATGTTAAAACAATACCGGCTTAAAAGAAGCAGGGTGTCTCATTGGTGTCTCGGGTTCATGCCGCCGGCATCACACGGCCCGGGACGCCAAATTTACAATAACCATTGAATAATCCTAGCTATCTGTGCGCCAGAACGGACATAAAAATATCTGGCATATATCTTGTAGTGTATAGTGTTAATGAATATTTGACGACTATGATTTCAGAAACAAGACAGCGATGAAACTATGCGATCAAGGCATTCTTAAAACGTTTGAACTGGTGGACCAGATGCTCGCACTGGCCGATAAAGGAGACGCCGTGAGGGAGGACACAGGGTGCGGCGTACTATACAGCGTGATTAAGGACTCGGCGTTTAAAATCAGAAAGTTGGCGGAAGCGGAAAAACAAGCGCACATCAACAAGGGTTGGTGGCAAAAGGAACACAGGAGGTGACGGCTATGATGACATTAGAAGAACTCCGGAATCACGACGATTTGACGAGCGTCATTGATTGGGACATGACCCCTGAAGAGGCGGTCACTTTGTATCTGGAGTGGGGTAATAACCCGGCAAACGGCAACAGACGGGTTAGATCCAAAAACGATACTTCCTTATATTTTATTGTCAACACCTGGGAAGATCCTGCCAGAGTGTATTTGATTCGACGAAATTCCGACGAGGCCGTTGAACTGGCTGAAATTGACTTGCCTGACGCCATAAGACGGCGTTTTATGGACTCGGTATATCACCTCAAGGGAGTTTACCCGGTAAATGAGGAACTGAAGGCCTGGCTGGAAAAAAATCTATACGAAGACCCCCCGGCGCTTAAAACCGCATAACCGCAGACAAGACTTGCCTGTGCGGATGTTTTGCTCTAAAAAAGGTTTTGGGCTGGTGGTTGCTCCCGGAGGGGTTCAAAGAAGGTGTTGGACGGGATTGTATGGCAGGTATCGACCACGGGAAAAGGCCGTCGGTATGCTGCGGCAAATATTGCGCCGTAAGAAAGGAATCTAGACATGGAGCCGTTAGAGATTGCCAGGGATGTGTATTGGGTTGGAGCCATTGACTGGAATATCCGAGATTTCCACGGGTATTCAACCTATCAAGGGACCACATACAATGCATATTTGATAGTGGACGACAAAATCACCCTGATCGATGCGGTGAAAAAAGAATTTGCCGATCAACTCATTGAGAGAATCGGAAAAATTGTGGATCCTAAAAAGATCGCCTATGTGGTGAGCAACCACACTGAGATGGATCATTCCGGCGGTCTCGCAAGGGTAATGCACAGAGTCGGAGAAGATAAACCGCTTTTTTGCTCCAAAATGGGCCACAAGAACCTGAGGAAACATTTCGCCCACAAATGGAACTACAATCCCGTAGAAAGCGGGGAAGAACTGAGCCTTGGGAAAAGGACCCTGACTTTTTTGGAGACCAGAATGCTCCATTGGCCTGACAGCATGTTCTCGTATCTCAAGGAAGATAGAATCCTTTTTTCCAGCGATGCCTTTGGACAACATTATGCCGGACTGGAACGTTTTGACGACGAGATTGGAGAGGCCATTATGCCTCATGCCAAAAAGTACTTTGCCAACATCTTGCTTCCCTATTCCTCGTTGGTTCTCAAGCTCGTTGAGCAAGTCACAAAGATGGGGCTGGCCCTGGATATGATCTGCCCGGATCACGGGATCATGTGGCGGAAAGACCCGGCAAAGATCATCAATGCGTATGTTCAATGGAGCACGCAGGAACCCGCAAGAAAGGCCCTGGTAATCTACGACACCATGTGGCACAGCACCGAGCGCATGGCTGAAGCCGTCGTGGAGGCCTTGGGCCGTGAGGGTGTGGACGCCCAACCCATGCACCTGAGAAGCCGGCACCGGAGTGACATCATGACTGAGGTCCTGGACGCCGGCGCCGTGATCATAGGTTCACCCACCATCAACAACGGGTTGTTTCCCACAGTCAGCGACTTTTTGACCTACATCAAAGGCCTGAAACCCCAAAACAAGATCGGGGCGGCCTTTGGCTCTTACGGCTGGAGCGGCGAATCGGTCGGCTTAATCAACAAGGAACTGGAGGCGATGAAGTTCTCGGTGGTGGATCCCGGGTTGAAAATTCAATACGTGCCGGACGGTCAGGGCCTTGAAGCGTGTCATCAACTGGGCAAAAAGGTTGCCCAAGCCCTTCCCAAAAAATAAAGGGGAAGCCATGAGAGTGCCGGTGGTGGACTTGGAGGCATGTTCGGATTGTGAAGCCTGTATTGAACTATGCCCGACAGTATTTCGGCGAAACGACCTTGGCCGCATTGAGGTCGTTGACCTTTTCAACTATCCCGAACAAGAGGTGGACGACATCATCAGGAACTGTCCGGGCGATTGCATTGAATGGGAAGAGGATTGAAAGGAGGTAACGTTTTGAAAGCCGCTTTGTTTGCCTTTAATGGCGACCCGATGTGTTTTGTCCATGTGTTGTTGACCGCCATAGACATGCACGAGAAGGAACACACAGTGACCATTGTCATTGAAGGTTCTGCAACCAAGTTGGTTCCCGCGCTATGCGAAGCAGACAATCCCTTGTACACCTTGTTTAATAAGGCCGGAAAACTGGGTCTTATCGCCGGGGCATGTAAGGCCTGCTCGAAGAAGACGGGGGCGATCGAGGCCATTCAGGCCGAAGGCATCAAACTTTTGGATGATATGCATGGCCATCCCGGTATGGCACGGTATCGCGAAAACGGCTTTGACATTATCACCTTTTGACAACCGTGACGCTTCCCACCCCAATCGGTTCGTCAGCGGGCGGAACGCGTGAACGTTTAAAAACAGCGGGCAAAAAGGAGGGATAAAAACACGGCTCACCACACTTAACCAAAGAAAGATACCGAAAGATTTGGGATGACCATTCGCCCGAAAAAATGATTTTATCTCAAAACCAAATATTATCATAGGAGGGTAAAAACCATGAGTAAGTACGAATGTCCCTGTGGGTATATCTATGATCCTGCCGAAGGCGACCCGGAAAACAACATTGCCGCAGACACGGCCTTTGAGGATTTACCTGATGACTGGGTGTGCCCGAAATGTGGCGCTGAAAAGGAGTTTTTCGAAAAGCTGGACTAGTCTTTGACCCAAGGAGTCTCATGATTCCGCCAAGCAACGCAATGAAAGCTCCCCGGCCTGAAGAGGCGGGGAGCTTTTTTTGGGAAAAGCAGGCCGAAATAGGGTGTTTATGAGTCCAAAATGGGGGATTTACCCTATTTTGTCTTTCAAAAAAATCCTGTAGAATGCACGCCATAACAAATGCAATTTTCCATGGCCGCCGGTTCCGACGGACCGGAAACCAAAAAGCCTTTCTCCAGCAAGATCCCTATTAGGGGTTTAAAACATGGCGCAAAACACAGTCTCGGTATTCAGGCCTTTTCCCTTTCAGGCCGGACAGAAGATTACCATCGACGGAGGTCCCCGAAACGGTGACTGGCAGGTTGTCGCCGTCCAAGAGCGCAAGATGATTCTGAGATGCCCCGTCACCGGAAAAGAATTCGAATGGGACCGATTCTGTTACTTCGTTGAAGAGCGCCACAATGTCCCGTGGCCTCATCCAGGCAAATCGAGGAGGTGATATTGATACCCGTTTTCTCGTGATAACAACAAGTTGACAGTAACCCCAAACAAATTGCAGGAGAAAAAAGGAGAAAGCAATATGAAAAGGACATGGTTGATGGTGTTGGCATGGATGGCCGCAACGATGTGTTTCCCCGGTGCAGGATGGACCCAGGAAGAAGCCTGCATCACCTGTCACAGGGACATCTCTCCTGGCCAGGTGATGGACTGGGAGTCAGGAAAACACAGCCGAGTGGATGTGACCTGTTCTACCTGCCACGGCAAAGCCCACAAAGGAGCCAAAGATGCGCACCTCGCCCAGTTGCCGGATGAGCATGTGTGCGCTGAATGCCATGAAACACAGTTTGACCAATTTGCGAAGGGCAAACACAATTTCGGATGGACCGCCTTGAACGCCCTGCCGATTACCCACGTAGAACCCGATGAATTAATGGAAGGCGGTAGAGGCTGCGGCGGCTGTCACAACATGGGCATCAAGACGGAAGCCCAAAAAAAAGAACAGCGCGACAAGGGGTACCGCTACCAGAACAATTCCTGCGATGAATGTCACACCAGGCACAGCTTCTCCGTCAAGGAGGCCCTGGACCCGAAAGCATGCCGGCAGTGTCATATGGGTTATGACCACCCCCAGTGGGAAATGTGGAGCAGCTCCAAACACGGCACGCGATACGCGATCAAAGAGAAAGGAAAACTGCCGGAAACCGCCGCCGCGCCCTCATGTCAAGACTGCCACATGCACGACGGCAGCCATGAAAATCGCACGGCATGGGGGTTTTTGGGGGTGAGGCTCCCCCTTCCCGAAGACAAGCAATGGGCGGCTGACAGAGTCACCATCCTCAAAGCCCTGGGCGTATTGAATCCGGAGACCGGCGAGCCGACCCCCCGTCTGGAAGTCGTCAAGTCCGTAGACATGGTACGCCTCACCGAAGAGGCGTGGCGTACAGAAAGAGAAAAGATGATCGTGCGCTGCAAGCAGTGCCACGCCGAGCAGTACGCCCGCGAGCAACTCGCTATGGGCGACGCCATCATGCAAAAGGCCGACCGCCTCTTGGCGCAAGCCATCCAGGTCGTCGCGGCCCTTTACAAAGACGAAATCATTAAAAAGCCGGATCATTATACATTTGCTTATCCGGACTTTCTCTACTTCATGCAGACCGGCGGTTCCTACATAGACCAGGTCCTCTTTCAAATGTATATGAAACACCGAATGCGAACCTATCAGGCCTTTTTTCATGTGAACCCCGATTACGCCTACTGGTACGGTTGGGCGATGATGGTAAAGGACTTGGACCACATCAAGGAACTTGCCAAAACGATGCGGGCCACGACCCCAAAAAAGAAATCATAGGCCATGCCCTGTCTGCAATCGGACGGAACACTTTCCCGCATCGGGATTCTGATTGTGGGCGCCGCGCAAAAACCGGCGCCCATTGAGGCCATTGCGCAGGCTTCCGGGCTCCCACTGTTCAGGGCGAGAAGCGCCGTTCGGGGACTGGAAAAGGAAGGCCTTATCCAAAAGGAGGGAACAGTTTATGTAACCACACCACGAGGGCTCGACAAGCTGCATGGATCCGAATAAGCATTTTTCCTTCGGGGCTTTTTGAATCCGGACGCAGATATTGTCATCTGGCATCAGGATAGTGCCGCGCCAAGACCTTCGGGGACGCGCCCTGGAAATATCGGGTAAGCAACCACCAGTTTCTCAATGTCGTATATACGGGATGCTCTTTGCGCCAACGGCGAGAAGAGGTTTTGACCGGCGTGCGTATCAGCTTGAAGGCGCCTGCACGGTGAAGCCGCCGGGCCAAGTCCACGTCTTCCATGACAGGCCACGGCCGAAAACCGCCTATTTCAAAATAGGCCGATCGCCGGACAAAAATGGCTTGATCGCCGTAAGGCAGTCTAAACAAGATGGAACGTACATTGGCGCCGAAGGCTATCGCTCTTAAGATGGGCGTGGATGGACGGATGGCCAACAAAAAGGCGCCGAACACCACCGACGGATCGGCAAGGGCACGATGGATCAGGCGATCGAATCCATTCGGAAGACAGGTGTCGGCATGGAGAAAAACCAAAATGTCCGCGCGGGCGCAACGGGCTCCGGCATCCTGCTGAAGACCCCGCCCCCGGGACGATGTGACAACCAGGGGCGTATAATTCCGAGCGGTCTCAACTGAACCATCCGTGCTGCCTCCGTCCACCACAATGATTTCAACGTCGCCGGCGTGGTTGCGCAGAGTCGCCAATGTCCGGGACAGCAGCTGAGTATCGTTGAATACCGGGATAATAACGGATAACGTCATAAGCTGCAAACAGAATGGATTTTTCGGCAAAGGCTATTGCCATCGCCGTGGTATTATGCCACATAGGCATTCATTGTACGGGTTTCCAAAGGGCCCGACAGTGTAGAAAAGAAAGGAATTTATCGATGACGGAACCCGTAATCATGTATTCCCTTAGCACTTGCAGCCACTGTAAATCTACGAAAAAGTTTTTGGATGCCTGTGCCGTTCAGTATGAATTCACCGACGTGGACCTGCTGGACGGAGAGGAACGACATACCATCATTGAAGACCTTAAACGATGGAACCCGCGATGTTCCTTTCCTACCATCCTCATTGGGGATAAGGTTATTGTTGGTTTTAGGGAAGAAGAAATCAGGGAGGCGTTAGGACTATGAGCGACGTGGAACAGCTGTACGAAATGTTGAAAAAGGCGCAGGAACCGAAAGGGTATTTTTTCAACAAAGACAAGGCTCGGGTTTTGGAACTCCTTAAGTCGCTTCTGATTAACAAGAATCGTTATGGCTACATGGCCTGCCCGTGCAGGCTCGCATCCGGCAACAGGGAATCGGACAAAGATATTCTTTGTCCTTGTGAATACAGGACGGATGATGTCAAAGAATACGGCAGTTGCTATTGCAATCTCTATGTTTCAAAGGACTGGAACGAGGGAAACCGCGCCAAGGTCCCTGTTCCGGAAAGGCGGCCCCCGGAAAGGCTGCCGTATTAACTCCCGTACCATCCGTTACCCCTGTGTGACGGCACAGTTGGTCGGCGTGTTCGCGATAACCCGGAAAACAGATTTTCCGACAAATGCTTAGGCAGAAAGGAGTAATGCAATGGACCGTTATGTATGTACAGTTTGTGGCTATGTCTATGACCCGGCAGAGGGAGATCCGGACAACGGCATTGACCCGGGCACCAAGTTCGAGGATCTGCCTGATGATTGGACCTGCCCGGTGTGCGGCGCACCTAAGGACGATTTTGAAAAAGAAGCGTAGTACAATCTTTTTCCGTGACGCTCCGGCGATCACTTTGTAAGGAGGTATCTGCCATGAGTCAAGAAGTGAAGCTCTACTCCAGCCCGACCTGACCGCATTGCAAAATGGCAAAGGAGTTCCTTTCCAAAAGAGGGGTGCCTTTTCAGGATTTCAATGTGATGAAGGACAAGGCCGCACTCGAGGAGATGCGCAGCATTTCCGGCGGTGCGCTCAGGGTGCCCGTTATTTCCGTGTGCAACGAAGTGTTGGTGGGATTTGACAAAAACCGTTTGGAACTGGCCTTGAGCTGTCTGGATCACAGCACCGAACTGGAAACAGGCGCGTAATTGACTGTCATGGCACAGGTAACGCTTTACTCAAAAGAGGGATGTCCTTTTTGCTCGAAGGCAAAATCGTTTTTAGAGGAAATAGGCATCCCCTTTGAAAATATACCGACAGGCCCCGGAGCCACGGATTGGCGGGAGATTCGGGAAAGGACCGGCAGCGGGACACTGCCGCAAATTCTCATAGGCGATGAACCGATCGGCGGATACACCGACCTGGTCAATCTCCACGCAACGGGCGAGTTGGACTTAAAGTTGGGACTTGACACCAAAGGTGCATTGCAGCCCTTGTATGATGTGGTCATCGTCGGTGGGGGACCGGCCGGCTTGAGTGCCGGGGTCTACGCGTGCAGAAAGATACTCAAAACCCTTTTGATCAGCAAAGACCTGGGCGGTCAGGTGACCTGGACCTACGACGTCGACAACTATCTCGGTTTCAGCCAAGTGGAGGCGGCGGATCTGATCAGCAAATTCGAAGACCATGTGGAAAGCTACGGCCTGGAACAGAAGATAGGAATAGAAGTAACCGCGTTGAACCTGACGGGAAAAACAAAAACAATTTCTACCGATGAAGGCAAAACCTATCTGGCCAAAACCGTCATCTTTGCCACCGGCAAACGTCCGAAGTCGCTTAATGTGCCTGGCGAAAAAGCGCTGGTCGGCAGGGGGATAACCTACTGTTCCACCTGTGACGCCCCCCTGTTCGCCGACCTTAATGTGGCCGTGGCGGGAGGCGGCAACTCCGCCCTTGAAGCCGTCATTGATCTTACAAAAGTAGCTGCAAAAGTTTATTTGGTATCATTGACGGCCCTGACCGGAGACCCTTTTCTTCAAGAAAAGGCGGCACGGTCTCCCAACGTGGAGATATTGACCGAACACAAAATCCTTCGCATTATTGGAGAATCCACGGTTGAAGCCATAGAGGTCCAACCGTTGGGTTCAACGGAAAACCGCACTTTGGCCGTTGCCGGCGCCATTGTGGAAATCGGTCTTCTACCAAACTCCGAGCTGGTCATAGATACCCTGCAAACCAATCGTACCGGAGAAATTATCGTCGATTCCAGGTGCCAAACCGGCGTTCCAGGAATCTTTGCCTGCGGCGATGTCACCGACGTCCCATACAAGCAGGTCATCGTGGCCGCCGGCGAGGGCGCCAAAGCGGCCTTATCCGCCTACGAATATATTATCAGGCAAAAGTAGCCAGGAGCTTTTTCCAACGACCTCCGTGCGGCAGTGCATGGGTTGTTGTCAAAGGAGAACATGAGGGATCTCAAGCGCAGGGTTCTTTCCATTCTTCAGTCAGAAGATTTTGCAGAAAGGCTTGATGAACTCTGCCGGGTTCCCGCCCGCCAGGCGATCAACCCTCTGTTTTCCTTCCTTTTGAACAACGATGAACTCACAAAATGGCGAGCCGTGACCGCCATGGGTGAAGTGGTTTCTCGTCTTGCCGACACGAATATGGAATCCGCCCGCGTGATCGTGCGTCGGCTCATGTGGAGTCTCAATGATGAATCCGGGGGAATCGGCTGGGGGGCGCCTGAGGCTATGGGCGAGATCATTGCCCGACACGAGGGTTTGGCAAACGAATACGCCAAAGTATTGATCTCCTACATCTGGGAAGAGGGAAATTATTTGGAATATGACATGTTGCAACGGGGCGCCGTCTGGGGTGTCGGCCGGGCGGCACGGGCAAGAACCCGTCTGATGCAAGATGCTGAGCCTTACCTGATCCCTTTTCTTGGTTCACCGGATGCTTATCTGAGAGGTTTGGCTGCCTGGGCGCTGGGTCCTTACCGGTCAAAGACGGCCGTACCATACCTTGAGGCGTTGCTGCATGATACAGCCGAGATATCCATATATGTTGACGCAAAACTCCTGAGCCGGCCCGTCAAGAAATGGGCCGAACAGGCCTTGGCCGCCGACCGGAAGCCATTACAGAGCAACCCTTGAGAATCGCCAAGGCACGGCGACCGTTTCCCGGAAATTTTTACGATCCCGGAATCGTAAAACCGTCCAGCCGGAAACCGCGTCTCGCCATTGCCGATATTTCCCGCCTCCCCGTCCTTCCAGAAATACGTGTTCGTAAGACCTCAGCTTCTTGAAAACCCCGGGGCTTTAAAGCGCCAAGGTTTGTAAAGATTCAGTAAGGCGGGCGAGGTTCTTCATCCCCTTGAGCCGCCAGCACCGTTCCCTCCCCCGGATAGACCGTACGCTCGTTTTCCGGCGTAGGGTTCTCACATGCCGGCCAATGGCCATGCTGCACTTCAGGACCCTCTTGCGCTACAGCCGATGGCGCCGAATCTCTCATTTTCGGTTTGCGCCTGATGTCGACGCCGGGCACCGGTGCACTGAACTCAATGGGGATGTTGTTGGGATCAAAGGCATAGATGGAATGAATGAATCCATGGTCGATCACCTCCGACACCCAGATATCCGCCGCATCAAGCCTGTCTTTGAGCTCCCACAGATCATCTTCTGATTCCACCCCGAATGAGACATGGTCAAAAACAAAAGGCCCTTTCACAGGAACCCCGTGATCCTTTTCGGAGATCTTCTCCACGTCGGGCCATTCGAAAAAGGCAATCATATCATAATCCGATATCTCAAAAAAATAGTGCCTGTACCCGGGCCTTCCGAGACCGGCCACCAGGCGCATGCCCAACAAATCCCTCCAGAATCGAATGGTTGTATCCATATCTTTGGTGGCCATTGCCAAATGGTTGATACCGGTAAATCGGGGCATCTGCGGTCTCCAGTTAAAAGAATGGTTATCTATTTTCAACCCTCGGGCTATCCCCCGACCACCAAAAACACAAGCCGCTCGGTGTTGGTCTGCGCCACGGTCGGACAAAGACCAGGTTTTGCCGACCCAATATAGATCAGTGTCACGCCGTCGTCAAATCGACAAAGAAACCGGTTCCGCGATCCAAAATGAAACGTCGCAAGACATCAGCCCCTTGAAAATCCTGGTGGCGCCCCGAAAAAGATACAACCGGACTATTTCAAAGCACTGGACTGTTGGAAAAAGTCCGGATGAAAGATATCAGAGTATTTCCTGCCGGGATGCTATGCAGCGGCATCCTGCGCCTTTACAAGATGGCCCCTGGCGCTGATAACCACCTTTTCCAACGGCACTTGCTCCTTGGCTATTTGCATCCCCTTTTCCACGATCATTGACAAACCCTGACAGCAAGGCACTTCCATGGCGACAATGGTGACGCTCTTGATGCCGGCCGTATTGAAAATGTGCGCGAATTTCTGGACATACGCCTTCGCATCATCAAACTTCGGACAACCCACAAGAACCACCCGTCCTTGCAGAAAATCTCTGTGAAAATGGGCATAAGCAAAGGGCGTACAGTCGGCCGCGACCAGCAGATCAGCCCCTCTCAAGAAAGGCGCCTCTGGTGGAACCAGCATGATCTGAACGGGCCAATGGGTCAGAGCAGAGACCCCGGGCGCTCCGCACAACGATGCTTTGTCACCAGCCGATAACGGCGACGGGATAAAGGATTGGAGATGCGTTGACGGACACCCACAGGCCAGGGGCACCTCTTGTACAGTCCCCCTTTTTTCCCTATCTTGTAAAAAAGCCTCAACGGCCTTTTCGTCAAATGCCTCCGCTTTCCGCTCAACCACAGAAAGGGCGCCTGTGGGACATTCACCCAGACAGGCGCCCAATCCGTCACAGAATTTGTCTGCAACCAACTTGGCTTTGCCGTCAACAACCTCAATGGCCCCTTCGGCACAGGAGGGCACGCACTGCCCACATCCGTCGCAAAGTTCTTCGTCTATTTCGATGATTTTTCTATTTACTTTCATTGTTCTTCTCTCCGTTTTTCTCCACCACGGTTAAGAGACCACAATAGCACCCCTCAAAAACCCCCTCAGAATCGTCAATCCAACAGAGCCTCCCGAGCCAATTGCTTTCCGCCTGCTGTAAACATTGTTGTATCGATCATCCTGACCAGTCTGTCTCGTTTTGTTTTTTTCTCTTCTTGCTTTTCTTTGAGATTCACGATGAAGTCGGCATCATAGACAACCTTGAAATTCAACGTCTCTTCATCCCGGGGGTGATGGTGATGACCGATGATGTCGCAAACCTCCTCTACAAGATCCTCTCTTGCCCCCAAGCCGGTCATGATTGCTCTGGCAATGGGCGGCCCCTCGGCATGCTGATACTTGGCGGCAGTGCTGTGGTATTTCCGCTCGGCTTCATGAATGCCGATATCGTGCAGATAGGCGGCACACAAAATCACGGCAGGATTGCCCCCTTCATCTTTTACTATCTGTTCAGCGTATCGGGCCACATTGGCGGCATGGCCGATCCGCCTAAAGTCACGGCCGAAATAACGCTTCATTTCCACCGCCACCCGATCTTTCAAAAAATCTTCTTTTTGTCCAAGCAGCGCCGGCGGCAGATCGCCCAGACACTGGTCGGCATGAGGGCAGTAGACCGCACACCCGAAATCCATCCCGGGGTTGACGAACTTGTGGCCGCAGCGGGCACATTTCCTTGTGGCATCGTCCCGGAAAAATTCCACCTCGTTGCCGCACTGAGGGCACGGAGCCTCAAATATGGCCCCGGGCCTCCAATAACGCGTATCCTGTCCTGGACATTTCATGGCTTTTTTCCTCACACGGTTCTACAAAGCTGCAGGCCCGCTCAATAAAACCGCCTCCGGTGATTTTATCCCAGTATAGCCTTGAGATCTTCCTCCGGTGTGCTGATGGGCATAATGTTGAAGTTTTTTACCAGCACATCGAGCACGTTGGGCGTCATGAAAGCCGGCAGGGTGGGCCCCAGCCGGATATTTTTGATCCCCAGATAAAAAAGGGTGAGCAGGATCGCCACGGCTTTTTGCTCATACCAGGACAGAATCATGGAAAGTGGAAGGTCGTTGACCCCCACCTCAAAAGCCTTTGACAGGGCCACCGCGATCTGGATGGCCGAATACGCATCATTGCACTGACCGATGTCCAGAAGCCGGGGGATTCCACCGATATCTCCCAGGTCTTTGTCAAAAAAGCGGAATTTGCCGCAGGCAAGGGTCAGGACAACACAATCGTTCGGCACCTTTTCCACAAATTCCGTGTAGTAATTCCGCCCCGGTTTCGCGCCATCGCACCCTGCCACCAGGAAAAAATGACGCAGGGCCCCTTTTTTGACCGCATCGATCACCGTATTTGCCACATCCATAACGGCGTTTCGGCCGAAACCGCACAGGACTTCTTTGCCATTGGTGTTTTCCGCAAAACCGGGCATGGCCAGAGCCCTTTCAATGACGGGTGAAAAATCCTTGTCTGCAATGTGCGTGACACCGGGCCAACCCACCAGGCCGGTCGTAAAAATGTTATCTTTGTACGAGTCTTTTGGTTTCTGGATACAGTTGGTCGTCATCACAATAGCACCGGGAAAAGCAGCGAATTCCCGGGCCTGGTTCTGCCAGGCAGTACCGTAATGGCCGTAAAAGTGCGGATATTTTTTTAATTCCGGATAGCCGTGACACGGCAGCATCTCGCCATGGGTGTAGACATTGATTCCCGTGCCTTCACTCTGTTTGAGTATTGCTTCCAGATCTTTGAGATCATGACCGGATACCAAGATGGCCTTTCCTTTCTTGGCCCCTAGAGGCACCTTGGTGGGCACGGGATGGCCGTAGGCCCCGGTGTTCCCCGTATCAAGAAGCTCTATGGCCCTGAGGTTTATCTCGCCGCACTTAAGAACCAGCCCCACCCAATCGTCAAGCGTAAGGTCCTTATTCAAAGTGGCGGTCAGGCCTTCGTAAATAAAGGCATAGACCGCATCATCTTCGTGTCCCAGAATCCGGGCGTGGTCTGCATACGCGGCCACGCCCTTGAGGCCGAAAGTCAGGATGTGTTGCAAAGACAGGATGTCCGGATCAATGCCGGGGTCGGATTTCAACCCCACGGTCTCACCCTGTTTCACAAGCTCCTGTAAAGAAGCTCCCGGCTGAAACGTGGCGGGGCCATCTGAAAAATCCGTTGCTCCTCCAGCAGCCTTCACCCTTTCTTTGAGTTGCTCCCTCAGCTCGACGCATCGATTGATCAGCGAGACAAAGCGCTTTGCATCAAAATCCACGTTGGTCAGGGTGGAAAAGGTGGCCTCACAGGTGAATACATGGACATCATGGTCATCTGCTCCGATTTTTCGCCCTGCGACCGCACAGAGCGCCAACCCCTTTAAAGCATAAAGCAACAGATCCTGGAGTGCCGCCACGTCGGGCTGTTTTCCACAGACCCCGATCTGGATACACCCCTCTCCTTTGGCTGTTTGTTCACATTGATAACAGAACATGGTCTCCCTCCTTTTTTTCAAGGCCCCTTTACAGGTATCGTTACCGTCATGGAAAACGCCCACAAAGGATGGCGTTTGGATGAATGATCCCTGGTTTTTCGAAAAGTATAGGAAACCTTAACCAATAGCGCTTTGACTTAGATCAAAAGGGGTGTTTTTTTTTGGGGATAACAAAGACAACCGGTCTCAGCAAGCAATGACGTCAGGATTCTTGGACACAAAGCCCCGGACAAGAGCCTTACCGGTTGAAACAAAGAGACACCAAGCAGAAAAACACACAGCAAAAAAGGGGCTATTTACCAGGTTGACCTACATCGTGAAAGGACACGGTCGTGATGGCGGCGGCCGTTGGAGGGTCTACATCCCATACCCGCTTCACGTATCCATCCCGCACCAAAATAGTCCTTGGCATATCGCCGTCTCCGAGCAAACGCCAGAAGACGTCGTCGTCGATCTGCCCAACAGGAAAAGCGGGCTGGAAATGATTTTCAAAGGCCACGCGTTCGGATTCGCTACTCACACAAAGGCCGACAACAGGTGGCAGGTCCGGCCTTTCAGCCAAAATGTTGATCTCTGGAATGACATCCAGGCAATGAGCGCAGCCGGTGTCCATAACAACAAGCAGGAAACTGCCGACATTCACATCGATGCCCCCCAGTCCCTGAATCGGGAATTGGCCAAGTTCTGTTTCCACGGTTCCGGAGGAAGACCGGTGAATTCCAGAGAAAGGAAACCCAAAGATGGCGGGCAACGCCAATCCAAAAACGCAGGCGGCCAAAACAGACCAGGATTTCCAGCGAGCCTGTCGTATTTGCCGACCACGAAATCCAGCCCAGGCCAGACCGGTAAAAGCTATTAGAACCAGATCTTCCACAGCGGCCTCTTTCGGCGTGCGTTCAAGCCAGGCGCCAAAACAGCCACAGGCCTCCGTAGCCCCTGTGGACCAAGCCCACACCGTAATGCCCAGGAACAGCAACAATAGCAACACTGTCGCCAACAAAACCAGCTGAATACGATAGGCTATGATCAGCGCCACCCCAAGGACAAATTCCAGAACGACCATGCCCCACGCAGCAGCAATAAGCATGGCCCGATTGGAGACAATACCGTAGGCTTTAATTTGCCGGACAAAAAGCTCCATGTCCGCACATTTGGTCAACGCTGCCGCCAACAGGACAAGCCCGACCAACCCGGCAAGCACATGGGGCCACCACAGACGCCAACCGGCTTCTTTTTCTGATCCTTTTTTCGATCCCTTGAATGCCATGGTTTTGTCTTATTAAGATTTTCGTGATGATGCCGATTGAGAAAACAACATATTTGACACTATAAGCCGGTCAGGCGTTGTTCTCCACAAAAAACCAAGATCTCGTCTTCCTTGCCCAAGCAGGCCAATGTCATATTCAATGTCTGGCCCAACGCCACCGCCAAGGTTGTCGGCCGGGACATGCCGACCAATATAGGCAGCCGGGCTCGAGCAGCCTTTTGGACCAACTCGTAACTGATTCGAGAAGTAAGAACCCCCAAAAAGCCATCATGAAGGACACCCTCCAGGAAAATCTTGCCGATAGTTTTGTCCAGAGCGTTGTGGCGCCCCACGTCCTCTGAAACGGCCAACAATTGAAAATTTCTATCCAATATCATGGCTGCATGGGACCCCCCTGTGCGGCTATACAGTCTTTGACGGCGCGGAAGCTCTATCGCGCATTCGACAAGCTGATCGAAACTGATCGTCGACGTATCCGCACTCGCGACCAAGGTCTGGCAGAGATCCGCAATCAATTCCTTTCCACAAAGTCCGCAACTGGTTTGACTCATAAAGCCGCGGCGTTCCAGCAAAGCTTGAATTTTCTGTTGTCTGTCCGGATGAAGGGTCACTGTAGCCACATTGGCAGACTTTTCATCACAATATTTAATGGTTAAGATATCCTCTCGCCGGTCCACCAGACCTTCCGTCAGACAGAATCCCGCCACAAAAAAACGCTCCTGCCCCGGGGTGCGCATTACCACCGCATAGGGCCGGCCTTCAACGCGTATGGCCAGGGGTTCTTCTCCTATCAGGCTTTCCTCAAAAAATTGACAATCTTCTCTCTTGCAGTGCAGGACCTGATGGGTTTCCGTACAATCGCCACCAAAGTCCACATCGTTATTTTTGACATCTGATACCATGGCACCCAAAAGCTTCGAACCCAAAGGCCGCAGCATTCACTCCTTTCGAAAGCCATCGGCATCAAATAGCAAGTTTAGCCTAAAAAAACACACAATCCTCGCTGTAACGGTAAAACCTTTTCAATTCTCACCGGCTGTGCCGGTGGCTTCCGAAAGGAGTTACGAAAGGTGCAGCCAAACATAAAAATGAGTCTTTCTGCAAAGCCATTAAAGGCTGCAGGTAAACGCGTCACATTCCCGCGCCGCCAGGACCTCAAAGGCAAATAAAATCCTTTTTTCCTTTTCCAGCCTGTCTTCTGCCATTTTTTGAAACGCAATGGTTCGGATCATTGTCGTTGCCTCCACCTTAGACGGGATACCGTCCAGCGCCCTTGCCGCCACCGCGCCGGATTTCGTTTCCAGGACCGAAGCCTCTTGTCCGTTGGTCACCACAGAAAATGGAACCGCGTATTCTTTTTCTATCAGGCGGGCCGCCGCCAGAGTGGACCGTTCACGGGTTACCACAGAACCAGGACCGAACACAACAATGGCAAACGTTTTTTGATTTACGGTAATAACAAAATCAACGGTCACCACACCATTCTGACCATCCAACGCCAATGAAAGACGCCGTCCCGTTTCAATGTCACCCGTAGAATAACCTTTTTGTTCAACGAGAAACCGAGCAATCTTTTGTCTAACCCGTTCATCATGGGTGTCGGCGATAGTACGGCCTGTGATGAAGTCTGTCAGTTCACCCAAGATGAGATGTTCAGTAGACAAGGCCGCCTCCAGCCCTTTTTAATCCGAGTGATTCGGATTCAGTGTTTTTTATACACCCGGCTCCCATCGAGACCGTTTTTTCGATGTTATTCAGCATGGCAAGCCACCCGGAAATACGGGGGTTTTTAGGTTGTATCCTTTTGGGGATGGGTTTTTTGTTTTCCTGTTCTTTTCTTTAAATCTTTGCCTCGGATCTTTTGGGTCATCTCCAAGAGGGTAATGGAATGCAGCCTGTCATGCATGGCATCGGTAGCCTCTTCCCAGATGGCGCGCGTGACACATTCTTCATGTCTTTCACACAGGTCCGGGTTTGCGATACAGTCGGCCAGATTGATCCCCCCTTCAAGCAGCTCAACAATCTCTCCGACTGTAATTTCATCAGGCGGTTTCGAAAGCAGGTGTCCACCCTTGGGTCCACGGACGCTGTGGATATAGTTGGCCTTTTTCAACGG
>CAYSGJ010000124.1:0-21938 GCA_964430705.1 uncultured Desulfobacterales bacterium
CCGGCCTTGGCGGACCTCAGATTCCGGGTTTCTATGGTAAGGTTCCCAACCTTCCGAAAGTTGCCCCCAACGCCCTGCCTTCGGTGAAGGGCATTGTCCAGGGGGTCTCTTCTGTTGATAAACTTTCGGACAATCAGCTTATTATCCATCAAAACCGGGAGAAGGCCATTATCGATTGGCACTCTTTCAACATCGGCGAGCAGGCATCCACCCATTTCGACCAGCAGAAGAATACCAACTGGGCGGCCCTCAACCGCATCTATGACAAAAACCCCAGCCAGATTTTGGGCAAACTCTCGGCCGACGGCAGGATCTATCTGATCAACCAGAACGGCATTCTCTTTGGCCCCAATTCCAGAGTGAACGTCCATTCCCTGGTGGCTTCGTCATTAAATATGACTCAGGACGATTTTTTGAGAGACAGGTTGAAATTCAGCACAGAAGACATGCCCGCAGGGGTGGTCGCAAATCACGGCCTGATACGAACGGACAAGACGGGATCCGTATTTCTTCTAGCCCCAACCGTAGAGAACAGCGGCACCATTGAGGCGCCGGGCGGTCAAATCGCCCTGGCAGCCGGGGATGACATCGAACTCACCACGCTGGAAACGGCATCCAGGTTGTACCCTTTCATATATGTGACCCCTGGCGACGACGCCACAGCTACAAACTTCCAGGGCGGGCAAATGATCGCCGATGCCGGTTTAGCAGGCCTTTACGGCAGGATTGTCCGTCAAGAGGGGTTGATCCGATCCGTGACGGCGATTTCCAACAGCGGCAGAATCGAATTGCATGCCTCCCAGAAAGTGACGACCGGACCCGAGAGCCAAACGGCGACTCCTGTCTCGAACGACACCGAGCGGGTGCATAAAAGCTTCCAGATCCAGGGCGGAGAGATCCATACGGCAGGCCTGGATGAAAAAGTTCTCATTAATAATACATACGGGAACAATACCACCGCCACCGAACGGATCGAACACTACGGAGACATGACGGCCCCTTCGGGTACGGTTATCATGAACGCAAAGGAGCGCATCTATCTGGGACGGAAAAGCAGAATCGATGTAGCCGGTTTATGGACGGACAGCGTGGATCCCCAAATCGTATCCGTACAGCTCAACAGCATGGAACTCAAAAATGATTATGGACAGGCAAGGAATATCCTTCAGGGCGAGACCGTCGAGGTAAACCCGTATGAAGGGTCGGCCGTTGGAGATATTTCCGGCGCCTTGAATTTTGAGTTTCTCACCGCCCGCGAGATGTCTACAAAAGGTGGAACGGTCAAACTGTCGGCACCGGCGGGCGACATCATTGTCAGGGAGGGAGCGGAAATCGACTTTTCAGGGGGAGGCACACACAATGCGGGGGAAACCATCGAAACAACCCGCTTGGTAACCACTACAGGAAAGGTTTATGACATCGCCGAAGCGCTCCAGTGGGTTTCCTACGACAGTATCCTGAACGATTATACCAAGCTGCATGAGCGATACGGTATCAGCGAGACCTTCGAAGGGCTATATTATGGTGGGGCCTCGCCGGCAAGAAACTACATCGACAGCCATATGCAGGGTGATGACGCCGGCGCCCTCATTCTGGAGGCAAAAGGTATTGTCCTCGACGGCAGGATCTATGGGTGGGCAACCCGTGGAATACTGCAAACGGACATCACGGTCTCGGAGGAAATGTTTGATGGTTTCGCCGTCCAGACCGATAGCGGCCGCAAACAGCCCAGAGGGGGAAGTCTCATCGTAGGGGTGGAAAAGCCTGTCCCGGTGGCAGGACAGAAGTCCGATTTTGTGGCTGAGGAAGTTGTGGTCGCATCTGATGCGCCCCGCCTGCCGGATGATTTTGGGCCGGACGATAGCCTCAAAACCTTACAGATAAACGGTGAACGACCCTATGTTTCGGAATATTCCGATGGGCAAGGCCCGCTCTACCGAACGGTGCTCTCTTCCCAGATGCTCAACAGGGCCAAGCTGAGCGACCTGTCCATCAACGTCAACACCAAAGTAACCATAGAGGAAAACGCGGTCCTGGCATTGCACCCCGGCGGATTGCGCATAGACGAGACCGTTGAATACCTGGCAGGTATGCCCCTGCAGTATCTCCATCCGATCGCCACGGCGACTTTTACAATCAGGGCACAGGCCCTGGACCACCGCGGCCGGATCAGCGTCCCCTCCGGTGAATTCCTGTTGATGCTCAGAGACACGGTTGCCTCGCCGAAGATGAACAACCCGGCTGCCAGGATCGTACCGATAAACCAACGGGCCTATCTTGCAGAAGGCAGCAGTGTGAGCGCAGCCGGTGACAAAATAGACAACTCGTTGGTCGGGGTATTGACTGAATATTACCAGGGACATATCGACGGCGGAAAGATCCAAATAATGGACAGTACCGGAGCAGGGGCCGAAACGATTCTCTCCCCGGGGGCTATCCTGGATGTGAGCGCCGGTTATGTCCTGGCGCCTGATGGGGTGGTGACGGCCGGCGAAGCGGGAACCCTCCGCCTGGAAGGGTCCACCCTTCTGGTCGGGGCCGATCTGCGAGGCTATGCCCTTCCCGATAACCCGGGGGGTCATATCAGTTTCCATGCCACTGAATTAACAATTCAAAACGGCACCCCGGATTTTCCAACGGGTGTTGCTTTCGACACGGAATTGCCCCCTGTCCTTCAAAGTGCGCTGATCCTCGGTGATGATCAACTCGAACAAACCGGTTTTACCCATATCACGCTGAAAAGCTATCGAGATCTTACGATTCAGGACGGGGTGACTTTGACCCCTTCCTATATAAAAATGATGATTCCCAGCAAAGAGAAAAGCTCCGGAGCGGTCAGCCCGGGAAAAAGGTATACCCTGACAGGGATCGAGGACGATAGCGGGTTTGCGACCGTACCGGCTGACTACATTGGGTCGTCTTCCATCACAGCAAAGGCGGGAGAGGCGCTGACCGGGTCTCAATCGATCGATAGATTGGTCGACACCTATGCCGTGAAAGTTTCTGAAGCCTCTGCTTTGGAGGTAGCGCCGGGGGGCGGTATTGAGCTTTCCGGACTGGTGCTGGATCTTGCAGGAACGCTGAAAGCGCCTGCCGGAAACATAACATTAACCGCTCGTGGTATCGACCGAGATCTGACCGTTCGAGGCACTGCCCGTATTCTCGCACCCGGATGGACCCTGCCGGAAAGGACCTCCCTCGCGAAAGGCCTTCCGGTCGGATACCGTGTTCTGGATGGCGGCACGGTTTCACTTACAGCAAAAGACGGAAATATTGATGTGGAGCCGGGGGCTGTCATTGATGTCTCCGGTTCGGCTTTGGCGAAGAACTTCATGCGGACCTCAACGAACCGGATCTCCACCATTGCCACCGCAGGCGCTGCCGGAGGTTTGAACCTGACATATTTTGGAGGTCTGAATCTGGATGGAGTTATCAACGGAAAGTCCTCTCTGCCGAACGTGCACGGTGCGTCTCTGTCTATCACAAAGCTAAGCGATTGGTCCGGACTCGTCATCGGTGCGGCAGCCCTGCGGGATTACCAGGAAAGCGGATTCGATGCCCTGACGTTGCGGAGTCTGAAAGAATTGACCTTTGCAGATTCGATGGATGTTCGGCTGAACAGGAGCCTGACGCTGGACGCCCCGTTGATCAACCTGGCCGATGGATCGGAACACGCAGACATCCGTTTGCAGGCCCCCTGGATTACGCTTGGCAATACGCGATCGAAATACGGAAGTGAAAACGAAGAAATCTCGTACCGCTTGCTCGTAAAGGATGAGCAGGCGCTGGAACCGGGAGCGGCGCATTTATCCCTTTCCGGCGGTTGGATCGATATCGTCGGTAGCATCGGACTGTCTGGTTTTGGCGACATTTCTTTGAGTGCCACAAGGGACATGACCCTTACCGATCAGCCCTACTATGGCGTTGGTGGGACCGTGGCCTGGAGCGGTAAGTTAAGAACGCCCGGTGACCTCATTGCCCGTGCGTCCCGTATCTATCCGACGACCCTATCGGACTTCACACTCGCGTCCGATGGGGGCAGGATCACCATTCTGCCGGGCGAAAAAAGTGCCGGGGCATCCATTTATTCCGCGGGCGGTTCCTTGACGATCGAGGCTTCCGAAATCGATCATCAAGGGTATCTGGCGGCACCCATGGGGCGGCTATTCCTGCTGTCGGACAAGGAAACGGGAGCACCGGCGAGACGCATACAATTAGGCCCGGACAGCGTGACGTCGGTTGCCTGCAATGCGGTGGTCCAATACGGCAACCTGGAAGATATCTACTGGAATATCTCCGAGAAACCCAAGGACCTTACTTCAAAGCTGGAAGTCCAGGCCATTGCGGTGGAAGGCCTACCTGAGAGCCTCTTGGAAATAGCCGGCGATGCGGTCATCATCCAAGACGGAGCACATATTAACATTTCCGGAGGCGGCTCTATCTTCGGTTACGAGTTCCGGCCGGGGATAGCAGGTCTTGCGAACCCCTTTCAAATGGACGGACGTTCCGTGGTGGTACCGAAATACAGTGTGCCCGGGGAAGCCGTCTACCTGAACGGGGGGGCGGGGCTGCCCGCAGGTACCTATGCCCTGCTGCCGGAGCAGTACGCGTTTCTACCGGGCGCCTATGTCATCGAGGACTTGGGACCCCTTCTCAGGCCGGAAGAGGCGGCTGCATCCAAAGAGGGTTACTCCGTCGTCACGGGCTACGCTTCGATTATGGATACCGGCTTTCGAAATACCGAGCCCCACGGATACGCCGTTAGAAAGGCCCAGGAGGTATTCAAAGAAGGAGATTTCAATGTCGGAAGACTGGACTCCGGTGCGCCGGGAAGGTTGGTCGTTCGCGGAACCACCACCATATTGGACGGTAAGATCAAGGCAAACGCATTGTCCGGCTTTGAAGGAGGTTTTGCAGCCATAACCGGCGCCCAAAGCGCCGTCGTGCGAGCCCGCACATCGCTCCCGGCTGAATTTTCTTTTCAGGACACCGTTCCCGAGCAATTCTTCAACAAGGCCATTATCAAGGCAGATGGGCTTTCCGGTCTGGGCGTGACCGAGTTACATATCGGCACCCTCGATATTACGGAAACGGTAACCTTCGAGGAGGGTGCAACTCTCAAGGCCCGCGGGCTGACTCTTGCGGGAAGAAATGCCGTTACCCTTGAAAGAAATAGCAACATCCAGGCGCTGGGCCCGGAAGGATCGGTCTCCCTGCTTGCCACGGAAGGAATGGTCACCGTGGAAGAAGGAGCACGGGTGGAAGTCTCCGATACCCTGTCGATCGTATCAAAGAGCCTTGGGCTCCACGGAAAATTTCAGGGCCGGGACAGTATATTGAACGTCAAAACGGACAAGGTGTTTATTGTTGAAAATGACGACGGAGGCCCCGATCCCGATGGTTATCATTTGACGGAAACCCTGAAAGGCCTGGAAGGTTTCACCGACATAACCTTGGCGGCAGACACGTCGCTGAACTTCACGGGAGATATCCATCTCATAGTCGAAAAAACGTTAACCCTTAACACCCCGCAAATCACCGGACAGGGTATCGTCAAGGTCCAATCGGGAGCCATGCGGCTTTTCAATACGGGAGAGGCTGCCACCGGTATGGGAGAGCTGCTTGTCGAAAAAAGCCGATTGACGTTTTCCTGTGAAGACATGACCGTCGGGCACGGCGACATTGTCGTTGTAGGCTTTTCCGATGTCGGCCTGTCGGCCGAAAATGACATTATCTTTTCGGGCGAGGGCTCCCTAATGACCGGCGGAGATCTTGAATTGTCAGCCGCCCGCGTGACGATGTCACCTTATCCGGACCCGGAAAACGGGTACGAAACGGCACGATTTGTCGTTCAGGCCGGCGATGCGGATCGGGGATACCACGATATTGTTATAGCAAAGAACGGCGGCATCCCGGGAGAAAAAGTATATCCGGGAGGAAGCCTCGACATCAGGGGGCGTGATATCGAAGTGGGCACCATCATCGAGATCCCCGCCGGTTGGATTGGTCTGGAGGCAATGGGTGCGGCGATCGATGGTTACGGGATCAGGTTCAACGATGAGGCCGCCGTTCTGGCATCCGGCACGGCGTTTACACCGGGCGGGCGAGTCAATCTGCGCACCGAACAGGGAACCATCCAAGTAGAAGATGGTTCCCACATAGACGTGTCCGCCGGGGAACAAGGAGATGCCGGGAAGATCACCCTATATGCGCCCATGGCGAATATCGCTTTGCACGGCACTATCGATGGCCGTGCGAATCACGGTTCCGGTGGCACACTGCAGCTCGATGCGGGAAACATCAACGATTTTTCCGGTGTAATTGCCCGCGCAGCTTCCGGCGGTTTTGACGAATCTCTGGATTTCCGCGTCCGAAATGGAAACGTAACCATTGCTGAAACAGACACCATCAGGGCTCGTCACGTAGAGATAACCGCCGACGATGTAGAAAATACCGGAGGCGACAACGGCAACCTCAACATCCTGGGCACCATCGATGCCGCCGGTAAGGAAGGGGGCTCTGTGGAGCTTGCCGCCGCCAACAGCCTTCGGGTTTATCAAGGGGCATCGATCGTCGCCTCAGCAACAGATGCGGACAAGAACGGGGGAAACGTCTTTCTCAGCACGGCGGCAAAGACGATCTTCCTTGCCCCAGGGTCCGTTATCGACGTGTCCGGCGGAGCGTCCGGCCAAGGTGGTCAGGTACATCTGAGGGCCCCGCGCACGGCATCCAATGATGATATTGCCGTGACCATGGCCGGCACCATTCGGGGAGGATCTGAGCTGGTCGTCGAAGGGGTGAAGTATTATGAGTATGAAGGCGATGTCTTTATCCAAGGTTCCCACATCGGCAATTACAATGACGATTCGGATGTCTTCATGGACCATGCCGCCGATATTGAAGAACGCCTTCGTATGAATCTGGTCCTGGATGAAACAGGTGCTGGAGGCTTTCGCGTGGCCCCTGGTGTGGAGGTAAGAAGCACCGGTGATCTTGTGCTCGCGACAGACTGGGATCTGACGAATGAACGCTACGGTGACGGCAAAGCGGCCGGATTTCTCACTCTGAGGGCTGCAAGGGATTTGACGCTGAACCGGTCACTCGTAGATCATCCCACGGATATCACCCTGCTCAATGACACGCTGGTGGAAAGGCCCGGTTCATGGGGATTGAATCTCGTGGCCGGATCCGATCTGCAAAGTGCGGACATCATGGCCACCTGTTCCGGAACCGGAGATTTTACCATCTCCGACGGGCAACTTGCGTACACGGAAAACGGCGCTTTGCGGTTTGCATCGGGAAGGGATACCACGATTGGAAGCCCTCCCGGCTTTCTCATGCACAAGTACATGGTCAACTGGAATATGACCTACAGCATGGCGACGTTCACCGGGAGTGTGGAAGGAACCGTCGGTCGGGATCTGACATTTGACGCAAACGGCGCCATCCAATCGGCCACCGGGGACATCATTGTCTCTGTGGGCCGCAATCTCAGCATGGAACTGGGTCCTTTCAGCGGAAGCGCCATTCGCACTACCGGCAACGCCCCTCCGGACCTACAATACTTCGGACTGGATTGGCGTTACTCTGAGGCCCACGACGGCGGTGATATCGCGCTTGACGTAGGCGGGGAGTTGGCGGTTGACCAGCTGCCATTTTTCTTGTCTCAGAATCTATCGACGCCTCACCTCCTGTATTGGGATAACGTGTATCCTGCCGGAAACGGCAACGATGACATGCGATGGTCCGCCGACTACGGTACTTTCTTTGCGGGCAACGTCACATTGACGTCCGGCGTGGCCACCATGGGTGGTGGCTCGGTGACCGTCCAGACCGGGAGGGATCTCTTCTGCCAAATCGGAACGTTTAAGGAAGGCAACCTGAAGGTATTTGCCAATGGCGATATCAGCGGTTATTTCCAGGTGGCAAATGGCGAAGGAACCATAACGGCCATGGGCAACATCCATAGCGTTGATCCCGATACCTTCGATACAAGCTTGGCGCTTTTTGACGCCCGTGTCGCTGTAACGGCTTACGGACACATGGATTTCGGTACGATCTTTAATCCCACGTTTCAGAGAAACATCGCCGAGTACCATCAGCAGATGACGCCGCTGAGTAACCTCGACTACAGCGAGAAGTCGTCGGTGGCGCTGACGAGCGTGGGAGGCGACCTTGCGCTGTCAGGCGCTTTCTGGAAAGAGCGGTTTCTGCGGGGAGTGGAAGCAAACGATGACAAGGCTCGTCGTGTGCTCCCGCCGATTGTGACGTTGTCGGCCCAGGGCGATATTCATTTGGGCTCTGTTCGAGGAGGCGATTTTCTCCTCGCACCGTCAAGCACGGGCAACCTGCAAATTAATGCCGGGGGTACGGTCAGCGGTCTGTATGCGGATTCGGTACGAAACCCGAAACGGGCGGTCCTTCGGCTCTCCGACCTTCGACCTGAAAACATCTACGGGCGTAAAATGATTAATTATGATGTGCTGAATGCACTGTGGGTCGACGAATCGCGGGAGGTCGGCCATGCGACAACACCTATCCATCTAAACGATCCGATACCGTCCACATTAACGGCTGGGAACGATATCCGCGAATTGGTCCTTATCACTCCGGAAAGGACTGTCGTGGAGGCCGGCGGCGACATCACCGGGCTTTACTTTTTCGGTCAAAATTTACATCCGACCGATGTGACTGCTATTCGTGCCAAGGGTGACATTCGATTGAATTCGGTCACACTGCCGATCCTGTCAAAAACCGGTTACAGGCTGGGAGGGGCGGGGCAATTTCTCGTGCAAGCAGGTGAATCTGTGGACTTGGGGACCACACAGGGCATTCAGACCGTGGGGAATGCTTTTTACACCGCGCTGAGTGAACAAGACAGCACACTGACCGTTATGGCGGGTATCTACAAAGACATAAAGGCAGGCGAAATAGCGGCCTTTTTTGAAGATCTCAAAGATTACGGTGTGCAGTACAGTGAATCGCTCGCGAACGGAGATACCGAAGGCGCCGCCGCGATCGTACAGGAAACGCAGGAGACCCTTATCGAGCCTTTCTTACACGAGGGTGTGCTAAGTACCGGAAACATCGACATGACCAGTTCCAGCATCAACACCAGTGCCGAGTCTTCGGATATCTACATTGTTGCTGCCGGAAACATAAACGTGGGATTGACGACCCTGCCGGACCCCTCTAAATCCGGTTCCGAACAAGCGATAGCGCAAGAGACCGGTATTTTTACTGCCAAAGGGGGCGGTATCAATATTTTTTCTGTAGGGGATTTGAACGTCAACGAATCCCGTGTGATGACCTTTCGGAGCGGAGATATTGTTTCGTGGATTGACCAAGGAGACATCAATGCGGGTCGGGGATCCAAGACAGCCATCAACACCGGGAATCCCAAGGTGATCGCCGTCAAGGATGATGATGGCAACGTAATCTCCAAAAAAATCGAGTGGGAACCGCCTGCGGTTGGAAGCGGCATTCGAACCCTTACGTATGATCCCGATGGTGCTTTGGGGCCGTTGACGGCTCCTGAGGCCGGCGACGCCTATCTTTTCGCGCCGCAAGGCATCATAGACGCAGGAGAAGCGGGTATTGCAGCGAAGAACGTGATACTCGGGGCGACGGAAGTTTTGAATGTTCAAAATATCGACGTATCCGGTGTTTCCGTGGGTGTGCCTTCGACTGCGGACGCAGGTCCGAGCCTCGGCGCATTGGCAGGCGTAGGGAATATTACGGAAACGAGCAGCCTGACGGAAAATGCAGCCGCTATGAATGAAGCACGAGAACGGATGGCCCAAGATGCCGATGCCATGGCAAAGGCATTTACGCCGACATGGCTGAGGGTGGAGTTCGTGGGGTTTGAAGAGGAAACAACGATTAGGGACAGTGAACAGTGATTCCAGATACCGGTTGCCAGCTTCCAGATGCCGGTGAGAAGGGCAGAGAGCAAAGGGCATACGGAATAGTGAGATGTGAGGAGTTAGGAGTGAATAGTAAATAAACGGGTCACGGGTATAAGGAATGATGGGTGTGAAACGGGTACAGATAATTGTTTTGGCGAGTCTGGCATGGCTCTGCCTGTGCGGCACTGCCAATGCCTGGTGGCATGAGGATTGGCAGTATCGCAAAAAGATCGGCCTGGATGCCACGCCGGCAGGCGCGGATATCAAGGGGAACCTGCAGGATGTCTCCCTCCTGATTCGCCTCCACACGGGAAACTTTAATTTTGGGAATACAAAGACCGACGGCTCGGACATCCGGTTTGTAAGCTCCGACGACAAGGTTCCGCTTAAATTCCACATAGAACGATTTGACTCATTGGACGAAATCGCCCTTATCTGGGTCAAAGTTCCGAGGATCTCTGCGGGATCCAATGCCGAGTTTGTGTGGATGTATTACGGAAACGAGTCTGCCGTGGGAGGCCAAGACGCTGCCGGCACCTACGATGTCAATCAGCTCGTGGTTTATCACCTGGGTGAAACCGAGGGGATGCCTCAGGACAGCACGGCGTATGGGAACAACGCGACCGCGTTTACCGGGGGCCAGGCGCTCCCGTCGGTCATCGGAAACGGGATCGCCTTAAACGGTGCCGGCGACCAGATTACCATTGCGCCTGCGGCACCCTTTGATTTTACCAATGGGTTTACGTTTTCCACCTGGCTCCGCCTGGCCGGTCCGGTCGGAGAGAGTTATCTTTTTTGGGCACGCAGTCGGGAACGAAAGCTCATCATTGGCGTGGAGGAAACCACGGCATATGTCATGGTGACATCCAACGGCGAGACATCAGTTACCGAAAAGAGCGTCGATCTGCCGCTTAATAGCTGGCAAAAACTCACCGTGACAGCGGCTCCCAATGGACGGCTGACCATCTATGTGGACGGCCAGGAGCTGACCTGGGTGGAACTTTCAACAAGTTTGCCTGAGGCGACCGGTGAGATCATGATCGGGGGATCTCCTGAAGGAGAACACTTTTTCGGAGGTGAGCTGGATGAGGTTCGGATTTCCAATATCGCACGCACGGCACCCTGGATAAGGACGCTTTATGCGAGCCAGGGTCCTGAGGGCCTTCTGTTCAACTTCGGCCCGGAAGAGCTGAACGACACCGGCGGGCTGCCTACCTTTTATCTGGGTACCGTGGCCAAGAACATCACTCTTGATGGCTGGATGGTCATCGGCATTCTAATGCTCATCGCCGGCGCCAGTTGGGCGGTTTTTTTCAGCAAGGCGATGTCGTTGCGCTTCATCAATCGCGAAAACGAGACATTTCTCGAGGCCTTCGAGCAGGCGCCTTCGCCGGTGGAATTCAAAGCAGATGAAGACGATTATCCGTACTCGTCGCTGTATCGCATTTATCACGTCGGCATGAAGGAGGCCGGGAAATGGATCGGCAATCCTCACCCCAAACCGGAGGGGCTATCTCCCAAGGCGATGAAATCGATCACTGCAGCCCTGGAAAAAGGATACGTCCGGGAGACGCAGCAACTGAACGCCTGGATGGTGCTGTTGACCATGGCGATCACCGGCGGACCGTTTTTAGGACTTCTGGGGACGGTCTGGGGCGTTATGAACACCTTTGCCGCCATGGCGGAAGCCGGGGAAGCCAACATTATGGCCATTGCGCCCGGCGTGGCCTCGGCCTTGTCCACCACGGTCTTTGGTCTAATCGTCGCCATCCCCGCATTGTTCGGGTACAACTATCTGGCGACCAAAGTTAAGGCGATTACGGCGGACCTGGGCGTGTTTATTGATGAGTTTACGGTGAGGTTGGAACAATTAGGAGCTAGGGAATAGTGAGGAGTAAGGCGTGAAGAGTAAGGAGTCAGGGGTGGGGCTAGAGGCAAGGGGCAGAGCGCGTGAAAGAGGTGAGGCGTTAGGAGTGACGAGCGAAGGGCATAGAGCTAAGAGCATAGGGCAAAGGGAGGATTTATCCCCTCCCACAACGACGGTAAAGACCTGAGCAGTTCATGCGACCTCGGCAACAGTTCACAGTTCACTGTTTACACAAAACGGAGTTTTGCTATGAGACGACAGTTGTATACCCAACAAGCATTCGATGAAATAAACGTTACCCCCCTACTCGACCTGGCGTGGACGTTGTTGGTGGTGTTTATCATCTCGGTGACAGCGGCGGTGCAGGGGATCAAGGTGAATCTGCCGAAAGCGAGTGCGGCGCCCAGTCTGGCCAAACCTAGGACCAAGGCCATTACGATCCATGCGAACGGTCAGTTGTATCTGGATGCCTATCCGGTGACCATGCCGGAACTGGAGTCCACCCTGCGCCAATACAGGGCTGTGGATCCGGAGCTTCCGGTTGTGGTCAAGGGGGACGAGAATGCGTATTACAAGAGCATCGTCGAGGTGCTCGATTTGTTGAATCGATTGGAGATCAATCAGTTAGGGCTTGTAACCCAGGCACTTGTTAAGTGACAGGGAGCTTCGCCCCGCGCATAGGGCCAAGGGCACAGAGCATGGGGCTGGGTAACCGAAGATTGGGCTGGCGCAATGTGCTTGGCATGTATCATCTCTTTGCTCCCTGCTCTTTGCGCCATGCTTTGAACAAGGCGGCGGTATACTAATTTCGGGATTGTAAATTATGAAATCAAAAAAAAGCAGATCGTCGAGATCTATTTGGGTCATTTCCGGGGGAATCGCCCTGGTGTTTCTCTGTGTGGGGATTGTGATCGCAAAACTGCTGATTACGGATGACGGGGAAAAGCGGCAAAGACAGATTCAGATGGTGACGCTCATGAAGCCCCCACCGCCTCCGAAGATCAGGGAGGAAATACCGCCTCCGGAGCTGAAAAAAGAAGAGGTTGTGGAGCTTGAGGAGGCGCCGCCTGACGAGATGGACGATTCCAGTGAAAACGATGCGCCTCCAGGGGAAGATCTGGGCCTGGATGCCGACGGGGTGGCGGGCTCGGATGCCTTTGGATTGAAAGCCAACAAAGGCGGTCGGGCGCTTATAGGGAGCGGAAACGGACAAGGCAATCGGTTTTCCTGGTACACCACCATGGTGAGACACGAACTGGAAAAAAGAGTTAATAAGATTCTCAGGGAAAACGGCGGCTTGCCGAAAGGGAGCTTGAAAACCCTTGTCAGGGTCGAGCTGGACGACGTGGGCAATATTGTTGATTCTGCCATCCTGGCCTCTTCGGGAAGCGAAGATGTGGACAACGCGGTCAGACAGGCTCTTGCGACGGCAGCTCTCAGCGAACCGCCGCCATATGGAATGGTGCGAGGGATGCGGTTTAGAATTATGTCGTAGCCGCTGGCGCGGCGTTTTAAGTTTCAGGTTTTATGTTTTAGGTAAAAGCAGCGAAGTGAGCGGTGAACGGTAAGAAATGAACGGTAAGCAATGAACGGTGAGGCAAGGGGCATTGGGCACCGGGAATAGTGAGGAGTGAAGAGATAGGCTTGAGGCGTATGAGCAAAGAGCATGGAGCAAAGGGCATAGCGTATCGTGAAAGGTGAATAGTGAGGAGTAAGTTGTGAGGAGTGAGGGGAAAGTAAGGCGTTAGGAGTGAGGAGATAGGCGTAAAGAGTGAGGAGTGAGGAGATAGGCGTAATCTTTGAGGAGTGGAGTAAGAAACGAACAACCAATAACGAATTTCGAATAGCGAATTTAAAAATAAGGATAAATGGAAATGGTAGGAATTGTTAAAAACCTTTTTGAATTGAGCAAGCGTGCCTTGGTGGTGATGCTTTGCGTTTTGTTTTTGAGCTTTCCAATGCGGGTGTTGGGGCAAGAGGAAAACGCCCAGACCGAGGATTTTGACGGGATCGAAGCGCTCATCCAGATCTTGGAAGACAAGGGTGTGATGAGCGAAGAGGAAGCTCGGGCCTTCGTCCAGCGATACAAGAAGACCACTATTCCTAGAAAGGAAAGCAAGAACGTCATCATGATCATTCCTGAGGAGCAGGAAACCAGGGTGGTAGAAAAGGTCACAGACGATTTTGCCGGAAAGATAAAACAGGAAGTGGAAACGCTGGAAAAGAGATATGATACAAAAACTGAAGATCTGTTCAGACGCACCATGGAAAATAGAAGAGATTTGCAGAGGTTGGAAACCGAAGTGGGCGACGATCTGAAAAATAAGATTTACAAGGCTTCCTGGGCACAAAGAATCCGTTTCGGTGGAGATATCCGACTCCGATATCAGGGGGATTTCTTTGACGAGAATAATGCTGATCTGTTGAGCCCGGAGGATCCTGCTGAACTTCTGAATACGAAGAACGACCGTCATCGAATGCGGTACAGGGTACGTCTTGCTCTAAAAGCTGATGTCATAGACCCTCGGGAAACCAACGTGGGTAAGGTCGAGGTGGGCGTAAGATTGAGTACTGGGAACGAAAGCGATCCAGTCTCCACGAACGATACCATGGGAGATTACCAGAACAAGGATTCTATCGTGTTTGACCAGGCTTATTTGAAATGGTCATTTTCTCCAGAGGATACCGTCTGGGGAGGTAAGATTCCACAAGTTTCGCTGATCGGCGGCAGGATGCCCAATCCGTGGTGGAGTAGTGATCTCCTGTGGGACGATGATCTGAATTTTGAGGGTATGGCGTTCAAGCTCAAAACAGACACACTCTTGGGCAACCCGTGGGTCGGCTTTTTGACAGCAGGTGCGTTTTCCATTCAAGAGGTGGAACTGTCCAGCGACGATAAGTGGCTGTATGCCGGCCAGATTGGAGTTGAACACACCAAGCCTATGGGGCTGAGTGGCAAATTGGGGCTGGCTTATTACAGGTACGAAAAAATGACGGGAGAGAGAAACACCGTTTCGATACCAAATGAGCAAGACTACACAGCTCCTCTTTCACAGCAAAAGGGGAACTCTTTGATGGACATCGATCCCACGGGAGGCGAGTTGTATGCCCTGGCTTCCGACTTCGAACTACTGAATATCATGGGCCGACTGGATTACAGCTATTGGTTTCCCATTCATTGCATGCTGACGGCCGATTTTGTGAAGAACTTGGGCTTTGATCGTGAGGAAACGGCAGCTCGAATTGGTCCCGGTGCGGAGATTCCCGAAGATCTGGACACCGGGTATCAGGTAAAGCTTGATATCGGTTATCCTGAAACCCGGGCCTTTGGGGAATGGAACTTTTCCCTGGCCTATAAATATATTGAGGGCGATGCTGTGTTGGACGCTTTTACGGATTCGGACTTCCATCTCGGAGGAACCAACGCGAAGGGATGGATACTGGGAGGCCAATACGGACTGTATAAGGATCTGTGGCTACGGGCCCGATGGTTGACCACAGATGAGGTTGAAGGGCCACCATTGGCAATCGACACCCTGCAGGTGGATGTGAATGCGAAGTTTTGATCTGGTAAACAGTGAACAGTAAGGGATGAGTCCTGAGGCGAGAGGCAAGGGGCGAGGCAAGTAGTGAGCAGGAACCTGTGAGGAGTAAGGAGTGAGGAGTGAAGAGCCGTTGGCTCGGTGTTTTAGGTTTTAGGTAAAAGCGATGAGAGTGAGAAGTGAGGAGGAAAGGGTGAGCAGAAAATAGTAAGTAGTGAACTGTGAACAGTGATTTCAGATACCGGTTGCCAGCTTCCAGTTGCCGGTGGGGGTGCGTCCTGAGGCGAGAGCCTCGAGGCTAGGGGCACAAGCCGGTGAACGGTGAATGACCGCTATTGCAGCGTTTTATGTTTCAGGTTTTAAGTTGTAGGCAAAGCGGCGAGTAAACAGTAAACGGTAAACAGTGAACAGTGAAGCGTAAACGCTTGGCAGTGAATGTCTACTAATGAAAATGTTTCGAATTATCTTGCTAGTTATGGTTGGAGTGTTCCTGGGCGGCGGGCCGGTGTACTTCAAGCTCCGATCGGAAAGAACTGCTTTTCAGCAAGAGATAGAGAATCTCAATCAGCGTTTTTCTTTGCTTCGGCAGAAATATTCGGAAGAAAAGGCGCGGGCGTCAGGCCTCCTTCGCACCAAGGCAACCCTGGAAGGCGAAACCCGGGCGCTGCGTGCGGATATCGATCGGCTAGAAAAAGAAAAGGACGCACTTTCTTCTGACCACGGCACGTTGCAGGCCGAGTGTGAAAGAAAAAATGAAGCCCTGGAAAAAGACAAAAAGAATCTTACCGAGAAACTCGCTGCGCTCACATCCAAGCACAAGGAGCTCCGAGCTGAGCATGACAGCGCCGTCAAGGAATACGATCAACAGGTGACCGAATTGACGGCCGAGAAAAACACACTCCAGTTTGGTGTCAGGAGTCAGACCCAGAAATTGGAACGGTGCCGGACTCACAACGGGCAGTTGGTTACCATCACTAATGAACTCCTGGACAAATACCAGAACAAAGGGGTATTGGGCAGCGCCATGGAAAAGGAGCCGTTTACCGGCTTAAAGAAGGTGGAAATGGAACACCTCATCCAAGAATACCAGGACAAGATCGAAACCCACCAAATCGAATCGCAGCAGCAACAGTGAGCAGCAATAAGTGAGCAGTAAACAGTGAACGGAGCGCCGTCGGCGCAGCAAAGGGCATAGGGCAAAGAGCAGAGAGTAAGTCCTTGGTGCGAGAATTATTGTTCATTGCGGCTGTCGTCCTAAGAAAACCCGTCTTGCTCGACCTCGTGGCAACGGGGTTGGAACCGTGGTGCGTGTTACGTGGGCGTATTTGACGAGCATCACTTGTCTGACAACCGGAAACCGACAGCCGGAAACTGGCAGCCGACACTTCGACATTCGCTATTCGATATTGGACATTCTGCGGTTTTCTTTGCCAGTTTTTTTGTGGCTGTCTGTGTGTGTCCGTGGCCAATAAGCTCTGACTACTTTCCTCGAAATAGCGCTCCCACAGGAAGCATGTAGACATTTCCGAGAGTTTTGTATTCGTCTCCCAAGTAGAATAGAATACGTTTGACCTGGCGGTTTCGACGATCCTCGAAAGCAGTCAAACCTCTTAAGTCTTTGGGGCCGGGTCGCTTCGTGGATTTGACCTCCACAGCATAGACGCCGTCTTCGGTTTCAAAGACGAGATCTACCTCGCTCCCGGCTGCACTCTGGTAGTAATAGAACTGGTCGGTCTCAATAAACCCAAGCTTTCTGCGTTTTTCCAGTTCGCCGATAACAAAGTTTTCCAAAATTTGGCCCTCGGCGACATCGGTTCGAAAGCTGTGAATAACGCCGTTGTCGCAAAAATAGGTTTTGCTTGCTTTGACGTATCGCTTGGCCGGACCGAATTGAAAGCCGTACAATTTGAACGTCATCTGGGCTTGATGCAAAGCATTGAGATACTTTTTAGCTGTGGGATGGCTGATACCTGCCTCTCTGGCAAAATTGGAAACCTCAAGATGAGAGCCGAGCGACCGAATGAGGTGGTGAAATACGGCCATTAGGCCGCCGAGGTTTTCGATATTGGAAAGCTGCATCAAATCCATGGTGAAATAGGTATTCTTGTAGTTCGTCAGGACACTTTGTTTTTCCTCACCGGTTTGCTGCGCGGTCACTTCCGGAAATTGACCGTAGGTCAACGCATCGGCCAGTCTCCGATGGGCCTCTTTGATCTGGCGAAAATCCGCCTTTTCGTGGAATATGGAATGGGTGGGAGGCCCTTCGCTCTCCCCCCAGCATGCGGTCGGGAGTGAGATCAACGCGATCCGCCCTGCCAAGGAATCGGCAGCGGCATCGAGCAACCCGACGGTGCTCGATCCTGTCATATAAAACCGGGCACCTTCGTTGTCGACAGCGTACTTCACCGCCACCGTGAGGATCGGAAGGCGTTGGATTTCGTCGATAATGGCCATCTTGCCCAACCGGCTGACGAAGCCTTTCGGGTCCCGTTTGGCCCATTCCAGGTCATCCAGGTCGTCCAATGTGGCACACGGCAGACTCGGGAAACGGTTTTTCAGCAAGGTGGTTTTGCCCGAACGCCGTGGACCGATCACGAGGCAACTGCGTTTTTCCGGTAGTTGCAGCCATCTTTTAAACATGGTTTAAAAAATAGCATGGATAGATTGAAAGTCAATATTCAAAATAGTCTTTTGAAGATTTCCATCCGCAGGTTACGCAGCTTTACCCAGATATGGCGTGGATGTGGACCATGTTGTCTTTGTCAGCCCGCGTCGATCTGCGGTTAAATCTAATTTTACCCAAAAGTGCTTTGAGCAAAAATGGGTAAAAGAGCATCACCACCCCTCTTTTTTCCGCACTTGAGAAACAACAGTTTTGACAAAACGTACACAGAAAGAGAGAATTATCAAGAGATTAGGAAGATTAGAAGGATAATGCACGATCGTCATGGGCGAGGCGTTTTGCTTTGTTGGCTCAAGAATTACCCAAAAGTGCTTTGAGCAAAAATGGGTAAAATCTTTTTCTCGCGCAAGGATGCAAAGGCGCTAAAATGTCTGACAGAATTGGCAAGGTGTTTTTAATCCTGTTCATCCTGGAAATCCTATCTGAAATATTCTATATGCCCTGCCCTCAAGCGAAGCGATTCTAAAACCTCAAGGCTGAAGCCCCGTTTCTGCCTGATGGGGTCTTGTTTTTTTCTAAGGCCGGTCCGTAGGAGTGGTGGAGGCCCGGAGATGAACCCCGCCACCTTCCTGAAGTGCAGCCAAAGCCAGGCGCTCTTTTTCGGTGCAACCGTCACAGCCGGCCAAAAGGATGGTTCCCGCAGCAGTCACCTCAATCCACACGATGGGGCTACGGGTGGGGCCGCGTTTGGCCAAGTGGTCGTCATCTCTGCGAGAAACGGCTCGAGCGGGCTTCGCCTCTTCGGTAACTGTGTAAAAGTGTTGCCCGGGCACAGAGCCGGCCGGGGTCCAAACCGCCTGGGATTGGCCCTGGCCGAAGACATAGAGGACATTGCCGTTGGGAAGCTTCATGGTCGTGTCCGGGTTGCTCCAATATCCAAATTCCCTTTCAAATTCCCCGGCATGCATGCCGCTGGACACCCCTTGGTTTTGGTGCGCACTGCAGGCGGCTATAACGGTAACGACCAGACCCAACGCCGTGGATTTCATTATGTTAGACATATCCCCCCCTTTTTTTATAAAAATCCGGTTCTCCGATAACGATCTTATCGGCCGGGGATGGGGGGACCTTGACGGTACCGGTGAAAATGTCACATTTCCGCCGGCGCGGCGCAAAAGCTTGTGAACGGTGAGCAGTAAACAGTGAGCAGTGAACGGTGAAAAGTGAACAGTCAGTTGTGAGGCTAGAGGCAAGGGGCAAAAGGCGAGGGGCAACGGGGGTTGGACCGCGAACAGTGAACCGGAAGTTGGCCTCTTCGCGGGTGGTTTTGCACGTATCTAGCAACTGGAAACCGCCAACCGGGACCTGGTTCGCTATAATGCGGTTGTCTTTTCTTGGGGCTTGGCGCGAGAATTATCGTTCTTGTAGAGATTGAGGTCGGAGGCATCCGTCTACCAAATGGTCTCTACATGAGGATACCGCAGTATCCGTTTGTCTTTGGTCACAATCGCAGCGTCTTTATTGAGAGCCGTTGCAATGATCATGCGATCTGCCGGATCGTCGTGCAGGAGGCCCCGCAATGTAACCGATCTGAGAGCAATCGTATTATCAACAGGTATGAAACGGACAAATGGCACCCTTTCCGCTTTTGCTATCCAATCGGTTACGTCCATCGTCAACTGGAGACGATTCTTGGCAACGAGTAATGCAACTTCCCAAACGCTGATGGAAGAGACAAGCGCCGGTCCGTTTTCCAAGGCTTCATCAACGGCTTTTTTCGCCGGCTCAGACAAAATATCAGGGTTGCTCATCCACCAAACCCAAACATGGGTGTCCAAAAGGATCAATTTAAAGCCTCCCAGGAATCCTCGCCAACAGGAGCGGTGGGATCATCGTACCTGAGCACCGTATTGCGCAGCTTCTTCACCGCCTCCAAAGGATCTTCCGTATAAGGTTCGATCTTCAGAACAGGTTTTCCCCGATCCGTGATAATCAAGGCTTTGCCTGTTTGTTCCACTTTTCGGAAATAATACAGGGCTTTCGGCTTAAATTTTGACTTGGACATGACCCTTTCCATAGAATCTCCTTTCGACGTAACAGAAACCTATAATAACCGGGGTCATGCTACCATGGTCACTTTTTATTGTCAAGGAACCGGGGTTATTGTAAACGTTTCACCAAGGACGGGTGGTTTTCTCGCGCCAAGATAAGATGAGAAGACGCAAAGTGGCCAAAGTTTTTGACGGGATCGGACGGGATTCAACAGTGGGCGGTGAATGGCCGCTGGTGTGCCGTTTTGGGTTTTGTCGGTAAACCGCGAACCGCAAACTGCGGCACTCTCAAGTCCTCAAGTTTTCAAATCCCTGAATTTTCCAACCCGTAAATCCCTAAGTCCCCAATCCCCAAACTTACATTTACCCAAAAGTGCTTTGAGCAAAAATGGGTAAAAGAGCGGCATCACCCCTCTTTTTCCCGCACTTGAGAAACAACAGTTTTGACAAAACGGACACAGAAATACAGAATTATCAGCAGATTAGGCATATTAGAAGGATAATGCACAATCGTCATGGCCGAGGCGTCTTCCTTTGTTGGCTCAAAAATTACCCAAAAGTGCTTTGAGCTGAAATGGGTAAATCTTTCCCGTTGGTCTGAATTCGTCGATTCTCCTATGGTCTCAAGCCCTTCGAAAGCCACGGGTCTGCTCGTGGCCGCCGATTTTTTGCTCTACGCTCTTTGCTCGCCGCCCCGAACCCTGTGCCCTGATGCGGTTCACCCCCTTATTCCTCACTAATCACTGCTCACTGTTCACTATTCCTCTGGCCCCAGGCCTGGTTCCTCACTGGGATTGTTAAGGATATGACACCAAAATGACACATGGCGTCACTAAGTATAAGCTTTTAACAACAGGGGTAGGGCCCGCCGGCTTCTTCCGGGCTTGCACGAAGCGGATGTTTCGGGCTGGATATCTGGGGGACACACTCCAAACCAATACCGTGGCCGTTCTGGTAAAGAATTCAAATTGTTAGAGGTTTCGGAACAAGGGTATTTTTCTTGTAACCGAAGGAGCGGAGCTGTGCGATGCACAAGTTTTATGTTTTATGTCACCTTTTAAGGAAATGATGAATATCCGGCGAACATGTCTTTTGGTTTTGGCTTTCGTTATCTTGATAGGGTTTCCCACGAAAGGTGTGGCGGCAGATACGCCAAAGGAATCCGTTGAGTCCGCCAAACCAAACGATTGGTATGTCATTGGGCCGGAAGACGTCCTGGAGATCGCTCTGTGGAAGGATCCGGAACTTACCAAAATCATTGTGGTCAGGCCTGATGGAAGGATTTCTTTTCCCCTTATCGGGGAGGTGATGGCCGGCGGCGTGACAGTGGAATGGTTACAGGCGGAGATTGAGAAACGGATTCTTGAGTATGTACCCGAACCTGTTGTATCGGTCAACGTGGTAGAGGTGAACAGCAAGTGGATCTATGTGATCGGAAATGTCATGCGTCCCGGTGCGTTTAAAAGCGGGCGAAATATCAATGTGTTGCAGGCGCTATCTATCGCTGGCGGACTCGCCAAATTCGCCGATGAAGACAGTATTCTGATTTTGCGCACGGGAGAAAAAGGCCAAATCAAGATTCCCTTTAACTACAAAGCTATAAAGAAGGGAAAAGATCTCGAGCAGAACATTTTCCTGGAAACCGGAGACGTGGTTGTGGTGCCATGATGGATGGGCTGCGCCGGTTTTTTTCTTGCGCCAAGCCGCCAAGAACACCAAGGTTTAATCCATACAGGCGGCCGCATTTTCTTATTGCCGGTAGCATGCTGCGTATGACGGATTGAGTAAGGTTTAGCAACCCTGGTCCTCTGGGCCAGGTCAGAGACAATTGGCTATGCCGGTGGAAGTGAGAATTCTGTAAATTCGAAGCACGAAATCCGAAAACCGAAACAATATCAAAACAACAATGACCAAAATCTGGAACGAACCGCAATTAACCCGGGGCCT
>CAYSGJ010000125.1:0-5716 GCA_964430705.1 uncultured Desulfobacterales bacterium
GTATGACTTTTGCCAAACCTTCAACTCTTTGTAATTCTTTCGCATTTCACTCGAACCCTTGAACCCTTGAACCCTCAGGATCTCTACAACTCTTTTGGAGCTGATCCATATTTGACAACTTCTCTCCGGGCTGATAATTTCCTGAAGCGGTTATCCAAAAAGCTCAAGTTCCAGAATGGGTATGGGGCCGCAAGCCGGGCAAGTGTTTAAGGCGTCTAGGCCGAGTTGGGAGTGCCGCTACTCAGCCTTTCCGGAGGGCTTACAAACCATCATAACCTCTCCCATGATGCGCGGTTACCCGTCGACGGCAGTCCTTACGCGGCCTTTGCGGCGAGTTTTGGCCGCCTGGAGGACCGATGCCCATAGGCCGGAAAACGGTATTACTTGAGCTTTATAGAGAACTGTATTTCCCGATTGTTCACCATAACCTCCTGTTTGCTTATGTTGGCTCAGGCACCTGTATGCGAACGGGAGTTTTTTTTAAGGAGTGGCAATGTCCGAATTTACAGTGCAGGATAAAGGCCCACAGCGGGTGCTGCTTTCCAGCGTATTCGGCCCGTTTGGTGTGGACGATGCCTACGGGCGAAAAGAAAACATCATGGAGCTTTTCCACAATCAGATTACCAAGGCCCAGGGGATCGGCTCATGGCGATTCGAACATCGATCCTTCGGGCTGTACTTCCTGGCTGCCAACATCAACGCGGATGTGACCGTTCTGGATTTTCCCAGCCGACAAAGATTTATGCAAGAGCTGAAAAAAGGCTACGACGTGGTCGGCATTTCATTCATAACGCCCAATTTTATCAAGGCCAAGGAAATGACGGGACTCACCAGGCAAATATCTCCAAAGTCAACTATCGTGATCGGCGGCCACGGCGCGGCAATTGACGGCGTGGAGAATCTGCTGGACTGTGATCACGTAGTCAAAGGTGAAGGGATTCGATGGATGAGATCCTTCCTGGGGGAAAATCCCGATGCCCCCTTTTTTCACCCCACGTTGTCCATTTCAGAGCGGCAGGCGGCTTTTGGGATTCCCTTCCCCGGAGTCGGCGCCAATCTGCTGGTGCCGGGCGTGGGATGCGTCAACGGCTGCAAGTTCTGCAGCACCACGCATTTTTTTGACCGAAAGTACACGGCCTTCATTCCCACGGGCAAGGAACTCTTTGAAACCGCGCAAAGAATTGCTGATGAAAGGGGCGTTGATGAGTTTTTCGTGATGGATGAGAATTTTCTGAAAGATCGCCGGCGCGCTCTGGATTTGCTCGGTGAAATGGAAAGACATAACCGTTATTTTACTTTTCACATTTTTTCATCCGCTGAAGCAATCGTGGCCTTCGGCGTAGACAACCTGGTCCGCCTGGGCGTCAACTTTGTCTGGGTTGGTTTCGAAGCTTCCGGCAGCAAGGGCAATTTTGAAAAGAACGAGGGCATCGACCCCAAGAGTCTCACGCGGGCCTTGCGGGACAGGGGCATCATTGTCTTAGCCTCGGGAATCTTGTGCCAGGAACATCATACGCGGGAAAATATTCAAACGGACATTGATTTTCTGGTGGCACTGGAAGCGGATTTGGTCCAGTTCATGTTATTGACGCCCTTGCCGGTCACAGCACTTTACCGGGACCACGAGAGGCGGGGATTGCTTCGACAAGACCTGCCCTTTGAGGAATGGCACGGGCAGAAGTGCCTTGCATACCACCATCCCGAATTTCCGGATGACACGGCCGAGAAGTATCTCATGGCCGGCTTTCGTCAGGACTATGAGGTCAATTCAAGCTCCATGTACCGCGTGACGGAGACCGTGTTTCGCGGCTACGGTTACCTGTCGGCACTGCCGAACCGCGATGCCTGTCTGGAGGCAAGAAGAAAGCAGTTCAGACGCAGAACATTGCAATACGCCACCATCTTGCCCCTGGTCGCCGGATATGCCGTAAATGAAACTGAACGTCAACGGGCAACAACCCTGGATCGTCGGATAACCGGGCTTTTCGGCGGACCAGAGGTGCAAGAACGGCTGAAGCGCATGGCAATCCGGGTCCTGGCCCTTCGCTGGAAGATCCGGTGCCGTCTTATTGGAGACAGGATTCAACCTTCCACTATCGTGACCAGGTTCCGGCCCGGAACCGAAAAAACAGCCACGATGCGGACCGACCGGACGCCTTTGTCCGAAGTCACAAGGGCTTTTTCACGTTATCTCCCCCAGGCCTTGCGCAAGCGGTCCATAAGGCTTGATTCCTGACATTATTTGCATTTTGCCCGGCTCTGCAATATAGACACGGAAAGGCCGGGTCTTTTTTTTTGTTCCAACCGGAACCGAGGGCCGGCTTCTGCGGACAGGCAAGGCGGTATTTGTGAATGGAGCTGTTCGGCCATGAATAATCAGCTTCCAGTAATCAAAAGAAAATACGTTTGTGCGGTTATCTAAAAAGTTCAAGTCGTGTTTCGGCCGGCCGGCGGATCGATACCCATTGGGCCTCCTTTTCATATGAACTTGAGCTTTCCGGATACCCGCATACGTTTATTGAACCTGTTCAACCGGGTTGGGTCATGACCGACGAAGTCATTATTCGTGTTACATCTTTCTTCATCATCTTCGCTTTGCTGGCAATCTGGGAAAGATTGGCCGCCCGTCGGCGTCTGACCACATCTAAACGATCACGATGGACGGCAAATCTTGCTATCACTTTTTTAAATCCGGCTTCCGTGCGCTTGGTGTCCCCTTTACTGCCCATCGGCATGGCCGTGTTGGCGGAAGAAAGAGCCTGGGGGCTGATGAACAATGTAACAATGCCCCTGTGGACAAAAGTGCTGATCGCGGTCATTGTCCTTGATCTGGTTATTTATGTTCAGCATGTTATGCTTCACACCCTTCCGGTGCTCTGGCGACTGCATATGATGCATCATGCGGATCTGGATATCGATGTGACCACCGGACTCCGATTTCATCCGCTGGAGATCATGATTTCTTTAGGGATTAAGCTGGCCGCGGTTGCCTTGCTCGGTCCCCCCGTCGTGGCCGTGTTGGTCTTCGAGATCCTTCTGAACGCCACCTCCATGTTCAACCACAGCAACATTTATGTTCCGATCCAAATCGATACATACCTTCGCCTCTTGGTCGTGACACCGGATATGCACCGTGTTCACCATTCGGTCACCATCCGTGAAACGAACAGTAATTTCGGCTTCAATCTTCCTTGGTGGGATCGGTTATTCGGAACGTATCGGGCCCAACCGGTCGCCGGACATGAAAAAATGACGATCGGGCTGTCTCAGTTCCGAGATGCATCGAAACTGACCCTTTGGCGCTTGCTGGTACTGCCGTTTGTAGAAGACCCAGGCAGTTACGCCATAAACCGCCGCGGGAAAGAGCCCGGGCAAATGTAATTCACATCGCAACCGTCAAACCACTGAATGAACACATACGCCAATTGTTGAGGCTTAAATACTTGCCTCGAATATGTCTTGATTATTAGTCAGGAGAAAGTTCCCGATATGGAAATTACCGCTTTTTTGATCGAAATCTTCGTCGTCCTCAGTCTGGTTGTTCTCAACGGGCTGTTTGCCATGTCGGAAATCGCACTGATTGCCGCCCGCAAGTTTAGACTCCGTCGGATGTCGGACAAAGGAAACCGTGGCGCCCGATACGCTCTGCAGTTATGCAGCAATCCAACCCGTTTTTTATCCACCATTCAAATCGGCATATCCCTGATGGGCATCCTGAGCGGTGTCTACGGAGGGGCTGTTGTCGCGCGGTACCTGCAGGCTCTTCTGGAAACGGTTTCCTTTCTAGCTCCAATCGCCCGAAGTCTGAGCCTTTCCGCCGTGGTTCTGACCATCACGTTCCTTTTTCTGGTGGTAGGAGAAATCATCCCAAAACGCATGGCAATGCTGCGTCCGGAAAGTATTTCCGCGTTTTTCGCCCGGCCCATGTATTTTCTGTCGCGCATTGCGGCGCCGGCGGTTTACATCATCAGCCTGACTTCCGACACAATCCTGAAACTTTTCGGGATTGGAGCACACCGTGAGGAAGAATCGATGTCCGAGGAGGAAATCAAACAGCTTTTTCGACAAGGTGCCAGAACCGGCGTTTTTCATCCATCGGAGATTAAACTGGTCGAAAGGGTGCTTAAGCTGGATGACCGTGCCTTGGTTAGCTTGATGACCCCTCTTCAGGATGTCGTTTGGTTTGAAGAAAACGAACCTTTCAGAAAATGCATGGAAAAGGTCAGAGATACGGGGCACAGTTGTTTTCCCGTCATGCGGAAAAGCCCGGATCATGTTGTCGGCGTCGTTTGGGTAAAAGACCTTCTGGCAGCGAGTTGCAAGAACGAACCGGATCTGAAAACCATCATCAAACCCGCGGTGTATGCCCCGACCTATTTGAACAGTCTGCAAATCCTGGATCGATTTCAATATTCCAAAGCCCATATGATTCTCGTGGTCAACGAATCGGAAATCGTTCAAGGCCTGGTCACCATCAATGATATCCTCGAGGCGATCATCGGCGAATTGCCTTATCCCGAATGGTTCGAAGAGCCCGGAATCATCCACCGGGATGACGGCTCTTTGCTCCTGGATGGACGCTTGCCGGTGCGAAAAATAAAAAACGCCTTAAAGGTTTCCAAAATTCCCGAGAAAAAACAAGGAAGCTACAAAAACCTGACAGAATGGGTTGTAAGCCAAATGGGGCATATTCCCATCAGCGGCGAAAGTTTTTTTTGGGAGGGATATCGGTTCGAGGTGGTCGATATGGACGGCCCGCATGTAGATAAAATACTGGTCAAGGCGGAGTCGGACGCCCTACAAGCAAAATAGTGCCCGTACCGGACGTTTTTTTGCAAACCAGGGTGCTCATCGTTGGCGATCCGGTGGATCTGGAAGTACGCACCTGTTTGCATTTTCCCGCACATGTGATAAGGCAAAAAAACAAAATGCTGATAGGGCTTTACAAGCACGGCCCATCCATTTGGCTCCGCAAGAACCATGTACGCTTTTTTGTATGGATTACGCCAGCTTCTTGGGAGGTGCTCCTGTGGACCAGACAAGGCAACTGCGAGACAACGGTGGAAGGCGTTCGGGTCTTAATCGGAGACAGTTTTCCTACAGCACCCACATCCCGGAAAGGCGCAGAAGCGACGACAGGAGAAGCGGACAAGATCGCAGAAGCGGACAGGATCGCAGAAAGGCGTTCTCGCCCTTTACTTAGAGTAATCACAGTCCGAAGTAAACATCCGGGTCCGGAGGGTGCGCCTTCTTGCGGCGGAATGAAAAAGGGTCTCAACGGGTTTTTTTGCTGCAGTCTTTACGAATTAGTCTCTGTCGTCGGGACAACCGTCCACACCGGTTGTATGTCACGTGGATTTACTTAAAGTGTCGCCGACCTTGAATAGGGTATCCATCAGATGCCCCAATCGTGTGCGCAGGACTTTGTACCCGCCTGGTGTTAACTTGCCCTGACACAATTCCAGGGCTTCGACCGCTTTTTCTATTTTTTCCAACGCATTGTCGACGGCATTATCGCCACTGTTTTGCCGGTCACGCATCCCTTTTTCCCCTCCACGGTTAGTCACGATGATATAGTATTGTCCGGTGAAGTCAATGTCGGTGGCAATCCCGGATTCAATCGTAAAAAAGTTTCATCCGGTTAAAGCGTACTTCTTCAATCCTCCACGAAGTCGGGTGTTTTGGTGTCAACCGGCAAACTGTCTGAGCGAATTAG
>CAYSGJ010000126.1:0-10202 GCA_964430705.1 uncultured Desulfobacterales bacterium
CTTTTCGGGCGGGGATAAACCCCGCACCCTACGCCGAAGAACCAATCCCAATGTAGGGTCGGGCTTTATGCCCGCCGGTTGGTGCGGTTTGCGTACACGTCCACGCCTCACGCACACGCTTTCATAGTAGGTTGGGTCGAGCTTGCGAGACCCAACAAAATGCTGACAAATGAAATCCATTCTCGCGCCAAGCCGCAAAGGCGCAAAGAAAAAGAATAAAAAAAACCACCACGTAATGTTCTCAAGCCGCCAGGCGCAACGCACGAAAACACGAAAGAAAAAAAAGTATTTTAGCCGCAGACACACACGGACAGTTGCCAGCTGCCGGTTACCAGTTGTCAGCTGCCAGTTACCGGATACCAGTTGTCAGTTGCCAGTTGCCGGATACCAGTTGCCGGTTACCAGTTGTCAGCTGCCGGTTGCCAGATACCAGTTGCCAGTTACCGGTTGCGGGTTGTCAGTTGGATAATGAGGCTGGAGGCAAGGGGCAAAAAAATCAGCCGCCGACCTATGCCGACAAACCGCGAATAACGAATGAGTGCGGGGGAAACAACCGCGACTTCCAACCCCGGAATGACGGTTTTTCGCAGTAGCAAGGGGCGTTCCGGCCTGTCCATTTAATTTCCCAAAAACGGCATCTCTTTTCTCTTTATGTTACTTAAATTGTCCTTTTATTTCAAAACCTTCTCGGCAAAAAAACTGTAACTTATTGTATTTATACCGCAAATGTTTCCCAGCATATTCTGGCACGACCTTTTCATTGCTCATAGGTCACAACCTGTTACGCGCCACATGGTTCCAAGAAAGGAGCGCTTTCTCATGGAACGGGTCAACAGCGAAGAAAACAGGATACTGACCCTGTCCACCCACGTCATGCGGTCGGTGGCGGAACAACATGGTGGAACGATATTGAGAGAAATGACGACCGACAAAGTCGCCATCATCGTTCCCAAAGAACAACGGGAGATCTGTCTCGAAGAGATAGGACAACGGCTTGCCATCATTCGGGATTATATGCACGCGTCTCTCCTTGCGCTCCGCGACGGCAAGGTCATCGTCTGGAGCTGCAATAACTAAACCGGGCAGCTCGTTTGGGGGCCAAGTCTTTTTTGTTGCCCTTCAAGTTTTTTCTCAAACGGTCGATACGCAGGAGTAAAGGCTGCCGAGAAAATGAGCAACCCAAACTCCAACCAAGTCAGGAACATCCATCATGGACATCCATCAAAAAAACCGGAACGTGTCGAAGACACAAAACGATGACCTGGCCCGTTTTCATGCATTTTTTTTGGCTGTGATCCGTTTCGCCGTAGAAAAATACGGCGGGACCATTCGCACGGACCTGATCAGCGGCGAAACCCGACTGCACATCCCGAACTGGGCTGAAGAGGCCTGTTTCGAGGATTTGGGACAACTGGTGGGGCCCGGCAAACCACTGAATGGCTATCTGCCGTTTTTGGACGTCTGAAAAACCGGCCCCCGCACAAACCTTGCCCGACATATCAACCGCCAAACAAACCACGAAAACGGACATGCTCGCGTAAAGACCGGTCGTGTTGCGTGACTCACGACAACCGGCCTCTTGCAACGGGCAAACCGGATGAACGGCAGGGCTGTTTCACATTCCTGCAACTTGGCAGCCCCCGCCCTTTGTGATAAGCACAACAGAAACGACCGTCACCACGGCAACACCTTTCGGATTTTTCCATGCATACCTGTCGATTAAACGCACTAAGGGCCGTTTATGATTTGTACGCGGCGTTTTCAAGTCGCCTGCCCATGGCCTGTAAACGGGGGTGCGCCCTGTGCTGCACGCAACATGTAACAATGACGACCCTGGAGGGACGCCTCATCATAGAGGATTTGGCCGGAACGGTTCGCAAAGGTCGTCATGCAGCCGCCCCGGCCGCCTCACAGACCAACCGGGATAATCCCCCAATGACCACGAATGCATTCGCCTTTTTTTGTTTTCAAGGGCAAGACCCTTCTGCACATCAAAACGAACAGAACCCGCGCGCCGGCATGCCGTGCAGATTCCTGTCAGACGATGAATGCACGATTTACGATGCCCGTCCGTTCGGCTGCCGCTGCTTCTTTTCCACCCAACCGTGTGAAAAAGAAGGATGCGCGGTAATAGAGCCTTTTCTGCTCACCGTCAATACGGTCTTCCTGCAATTCATCGAGCACATGGATCAAGACGGGTTTTTCGGCAACCTGGATGATGTCCTCGCCTTTCTGACGTCAGACAAGCAACCAGGGGCGCAGGCAGGCATGACCGGCCGGCGGCGCCTGTCTTCCAACCAGCCTATCCCGGTCCTGCTCATACCGCCCGAGCACCGGCAACGCATGGAACCGATCGTGCAGGACCTGAAAGAACTCGTGTCCTGACGTCGATGCCGGAAAAGCGGGCATTTCAAATCATCCGCTGTTTTCTTTTCCCGCGCGCCGTTGACACACCAAGGTTTTTTTGCTATCAGACATGGGTCGGAACAAGATGTTGTCGCCGATCACTTCCATGCCTCACCCACCGAAACAAGGACTCTGTTATTCCGGGAGGGGAGTGGATAAACCCCCTTTCTACACATACAAGCACCAAAACTGATATTGCGACACAATCGCAAACACGTGGTTTCTTGAGGCGCAACGCGCTGTAGAGGAGAGTATAAGACATGACAAAGAAAGTTTTGTTGGCAGTGGACGAATCCGCACCGTCGAAACGGGCGGTGAAATATGCGGCCCGAGTCTGCGCCGCTGCCGGGGATGTGCGTTTTACCCTGTTTCACGTAGAGCCTTTCGTGCCGGAAATCTTTGCCGCCGCAGCAAAGGAGAATGCCGCCGTCAAGGCGGAGCTGGAAGAAACGATCAAAAACAAGGCCGCGGTGAAAGAGTACGTTACCCATACCTTACAAAAGCTGCTTCAAGAAGAGGGGGTTCCTGAAGACAGGATCGACACGGTCGTTCAACGGATAAAAAAAGGTCTGGCCAAAGATATCCTTACCCACGCCGAAGACCGAAACTACGACGCAATCGTCTTGGCACGAACGGGTCTTACCCCGCGCAGAGACTTTTTTATCGGCACTGTGGCTGAAAAGATCGTGGAACACGCTCTCGATATTCCGGTGTGGATCGTCGACGATCCATCCATCGCCATGAATTTCCTGCTGGCCGTCGACGGATCGGAAAATTCCTTAAGAGACGTGGATCATATCACCCGGATGGTTGGACCAAATCCCGAATTCAGGCTCACGTTGTTCCATGTCCTTCCCCATCTGAGACACTATTACTCGCTTGACTTCGAAAAAAGATGCCCCAACATGCAGGCCGTGCTGCACGAGGCGGACGCAAAACGCATGGAGGCCTTTTACCGACAGGCCTATGAGCGGTTGGAAAACGCGGGCATCGACAAAGCGCGGATCTCACAAAGGACCAATACCAAAAGTTACGATGTCTCCACGGCCATTCTGGACGAAGCGCGGCGGGTCGAATACGGAACCGTGGTGGTGGGAAGAAGGGGCGAGCGCAGGGCGTTTTTCACGGGCCGTATCGCTATACGCCTGATACAAAAGCTTTCCGGGCGCAACCTGTGTTTGTTGCCGTAAAAACCGCCGATCGGACGGCTGCCTGAAAAACGGACCCTGGGATGTTCGTTCGGCGTAGAACCACCTGATCATCAAAACCGAAACCAACGTCGCCGTCCGCCCGAACAGCTTTATAAAGGCTATTGTCATGGAACGGATCGCCCGTTTAGCCGCCGGGCAAAATCGCAATATCTTGGAAAACTCCGGAGCGCTTTTGACAACCATCAATACCCGATCGCATAGATGCCCCTTCCGATCCTCTTGATGGCGCCTTCCTTACACAGCCTGAAAACGATGTTTCTTACCTTCTTATCATCGAAACCGGACTGCGTTTTTAGCGCCGCCACATCGATTCCTTTGGGGGACGCCTCAATGAGTTTGATCACCTGCTCGGTGGCGGTCTTTCTTGATCTTGCCTCGGCATTGCGTTTTTTCCGACCCAGAGTCTTGGGTTTGCCCCGCTTGCCCGCCCCGGTCCCGGAAGCATTGCCGGCACGGATAAGTGCTTCCAGCCGGTCTACACGATCTAAGATCCTGTCAACGTCCTGTTTGGTTGGAATGTTGTAATACTGAAGAAAAAACCTCATCATTGCGTCAACACTTGGCGCCTTGCGTTTCCTCTTCATATCGAACAACCTCCTGTGTTTGCCCCTTGTTTTTCCGGAGCCCGAAACACCCATGTGTGGTGCATGGCAGCACAGAATCAGGCCGATTCCTCCGCGCCCGCCGGGCTCTTTTTTGCTTTCTTGGGTTGGCCGAAAATCATCTTTCCCAATTCGATATCGGCTTCGTCCACCGCCAACGCCTCCATCTTGTGAATCACCTCGGCAAAACGTTGCCCCTCAGAGGCCGAGACCCATTCCAACATCAATCTATCCGGATTGACCCCCTTGTCCTTTAAGGTCTCCTTCAGTTTCATAATCCGTTTTTCGGTAAACAAATTGTTCTCAAGATAATGACAATCCCCCGGATGGCATCCGGAGACAATCACTTTGGGGGCTCCCAGGGCGAAGGCGTATTTGACAACCTCCACGCTCACCCGACAGGAACACATGGTTTTAATGATTCGGGTATTCGCGCTGTACTGAAGCCTGCTGGTCCCAGCAAAATCAGCTCCGGCGTACGAGCACCAGTTGCAGGCGAATACAATGATTTTTTCCTCCGGGTCTCTTAACGCTTCTCTAAGCTGGACCTTAATCTGTTCTTCGGTATAATTTACCACGGAAATAGCATCAAATTTACAGGCGTTGACACAGTTACCACAGCCGCGACACAGGGCTTCGGTAAGCACGGCAACCTTGTCCTCAATCCGGATAGCGCCGTACAGACACTGTTTACTGCAGCTCCCGCAGCCGTTGCACTTGTCAAAATCCACCCGGGCAATAATGGGAGAAAGCTCTGCATAATCTTTTTGCAGATGTTTAGCCACCTGGATAGCCGCACTGCCGGCCTGCTCAATGCACTGCTTGATATCGGAAGGCGATCCGACCGCTCCTGCAAAATAAATCCCGTTTGTCGGAGTGGCCGTAGGAGACAACTGGTTGTCCTCTTTGATAAACCCCCGCTTGCCCAGAGGAACATTTAACGCATCGGCCATTTGGCGGGCGGTCGGTACGATGCCGACGGCCAGGGTGACAAGATCGAATTTCTTTTCAATAAGACGGCTCTGATCCAATATGGGATCAGAAAAAACAAGGACGTGCCCGTCTGAAACCTCGGGAAATGCGTTGACAAATACAACGCCTTGCTTTCTGGCTTCGAGGAACATTCTTTCCTGCCTGTTCCCATTTGTGCGAATGCCGTTGTGAAAGACGTATATTTCCAGATCAGGAAAATGCTCTTTTAAAAGAAGGACGTCTTTAATCGTATTGGCGCAGCACAGTTTTGAGCAATAAGAAAGCTGCCCCTCTTTCAGCGACCTCGAACCGGCACACTGGATGAAAGCCACATCCTTGGGAGGCGTCCCTGTAGAAGGACGAATAATATGACCATTGGTAGGCCCCTCGGCGGACATCATCCTCTCCAGTTCCATGGAAGTGATGACATCCGGAAAACGTTCATCACCATAACCATAGAGCCCCGTAGGATCATATGGCTTAATGCCGGTGGCCGCAATGATGGTGCCGACATGAATCGTTTCTTCTTTCACCGTCTGGGAAAAGTCAATGGCCTGCTTCCGACAATCCTCCAGGCATTTCTCGCAACCCTCTTCGGTAAAGTGTACACATGCCTTGTCATCAATCACATATTGCCTGGGAACAGCCTGAAGAAACGGCGTGTAAATCGCTTTTCTCAAGGCGCGGCCAACATTAAAATCGTCTTCGGTAAAAGCGTTGCAGCGTTGCAAACACTCCCCACAAAAGGTACAGTCCTCGGTAACATACCTGGGATGTTTTCTTAATGTCACCTCAAAGTTTCCGACGTACCCCGTTGTTTCTACAACCTCACAAAGGGTAAGCAATTCAATGTTGGGATGTCGACCGACATCCACCATCTTCGGCCCCAGGATTCAGGGACTGCAGTTTTGGTCAGGAAAAATTTTATTCAGCTGGGCCATCTTGCCCCCGATAGTCGGACCCTTTTCAATGAGAACCACCTTATGCCCCAAATCGGCCAACTGCAGACCGGCTTCGATACCGCTGATCCCGCCGCCGATTACCAGAACCTTTTTGGTCATCGGTACTCGAAGAGGAATAAGAGGCTCATTGAGTCTGACCTTCTCGATCGCCATTCTCACGAGGTCGATAGCCTTCCGCGTTGCGGCATCAACACTGGAGGTGTGGCACCAGGAACACTGTTCCCGAATGTTGACCATCTCCATGAGATACGGGTTGATTGCCCCGACAGCGCACACGGACCGGAAAGTCTCTTCGTGAACCCGGGGAGAACAGGCAGCCACCACAATCTTGCCCAGGTTGTATTCATGGATGTCGCTGATGATCTGTGCCTGGCCCCCTGTGCACATGTACGGATGCTCACGGACAAGGGCGACACCGGTTTCCGCTATGGCCTCACCAACGCGACGGCAATCGACAGGGCCCGCGATGTTGGTACCACAATGACATATAAACACTCCTATGCGATCTTCGGACATCTACTCGAATTTCTCCTCTCTTAATGTGACTTCTTCGGCAGATACCATGCGATCTCCAACCTTTCGGACAAAGATGGCGTTTTCCGCGCAATACAACTGGCACCTGCCGCACACCGTACACCCGGCATCGTCTGCCAGGACGGGAGGGTAAAAACCTCGGTCGTTTTTTTCTGTGCCCCGCATCAACACCTTTTCCGGACAAAACTTGATACAGTCATCACAATCCTCCCCACCCTTACAAAAATCGGGCAGTATGGTGACCTTACCGACAGGGATGCTGCACCCATCGATATTCCAGTATCGGGTTTTTAATGCCTCTTCTTCCTTCATGGCTCTACCGCTCATTCGTTATTGGTTATTTGGTTATTCACGACCGCCCGTAGGCATAGCCTTTTTCAAAGGCATTCAAATTCATTTCCTCGGTACCGGGAGGGGCGGATTCCAAAATGGCCGCCCTGAAGCAGTCCTTGTCAATCAACGATGTCTTTTTACAGACAAAACCCATCATCACATTGTTCGCCACAACAACTCGGAAATGTTCTCTGGCTATGTGCGTCGCAGGCACCTTGGCAATGTTAACCGACTTGGGAAGACCGTCGAGAAAGCCTGGATTCACCATGGATTCATCAACAACGATCGTGCCTTTTTTGCCGATGACAACATCTCCGCCCCGCTCCCTGGCGACAATATCAGACATCATGAGGAGCAAATCCGGAACATCCACAAAAGGATAATCCACCGGCCGGGAGGATAAAATAACGTCTGTAATGCAACTGCCGCCCTTCATCTCCGGGCCATAGCGTTTGGTCAGCGTACTGTTCAACTTGGGATCCATGTTCATGGCCGCATGGATCATTGTCTTGCCGCCTTGGACAATGCCCTGCCCGCCGGTTCCCTCCATACGAATCTGCACATGCTTAATGCCGCTTTCCCTTGACTTAAAATGCACGGTGGTTTTTCCGCCTGCGGCCTTTTTGCGGGCCGCGGGGAGCGCCAGCGGTCTTCTTTCCGGAATGGGAGTGTCTCTAAAAATCCCGAGACTGATCTCATCTGTAAAATCCGTGTGATTCACGTCTGCCTCGTTGAGCGTTTGCTTAATCTTCGCCTTTTCTACAAACAAGGCCTCAAGAGATTTGATCTTATTACGCCTTTCAAAAAGCATGCATGGGATGAGAACCTCGATAAAACTTGGCCCTCGATTGTTCATTGCAGAAACCAAGCAGTCCATAAGATGATAAGGATGGGACGATGTCGAACGGGCAACAAACGTATAGCCCGCCGCCAAAGCCACCGCAACAGGGTTCACCGGTGCGTAGGGACTGCCCGATGATGTGGTGATCGTCTTTGCCCCAAAAGGTGTTGTGGGGCCGTGCTGAAATCCTGTCATGCTGTAACCGTAGTTGTTCATACACAGCACGTTGACGTCGCAGCCGTGTCGTCCCGCTGCAAGGAAGTGGTTTCCGCCGATGCCCAAAATATCACCGTCACCGCCCATGACTGTAACCACCAATTCCGGATTTGCCAACTTCACTCCAAGCGCGGTGGGAATGGCCCGGCCATGGGTAGAATGAATGCCGTCAAGATTGAGATACCCGGCAACGCGTGAAGAACACCCAATGCCGGCAACCACGGCACACTTGTCGGGGTCATATCCTTGACGTTGCGTGGCCTCAATAAAAGCATTCTTGACCCTTCCGATGCGACATCCCGCGCACCAGATGTTGGGCATCATGTCGGTTCTTAACAGCTCTGCATAGGGGTGATCGTGAATATCCATATTGTGCTCCATAACACAGCGCCACAGGCGCTCCATCACTGTTTACTGTTCACTATAGCAGTTGCCGGTTGTCAGTTGTCAGCTATCAGTTATCAGTTGCCGGTGATCGGTTATTTGTCGTTCGTCGACTGTTCACTGTTCACTATAGCAGTTGTCGGTTGTCCTAGAGGGATGGACCCCGCGCCCTAACCCCTGGACGTCGGAGACCGGCAACTAATGACGAATATACTTGCCTACAGCGTCCAAAACCTCGGCAGGCGTATGAATCCGTCCACCCATAAGATTCAGGCCCTCAACGTTTCCTTTTTTGACATATCGTTCCACCTCAATGCGCATCTGGCCCGCATTGATTTCCGCCACAACAAAAACCCTCTTTTTTCGGTCCAGCTTTTGGAACAAATCCTTCGGAAAGGGCCACGCCGTAATCAGCCGAACCATGGCCACATTCATCTTCTTTTTTACAGCCGACTTGATGGCGGCCTTAACAGACCGGGACTCAGATCCATAGCAAACCACCACCACATCGGAATCCTCGGGATTTCTGTAAGTTTCATATTTGATAATTTTTTTGGCATCTTTTTTTACCTTGTCCAACAGGTGCCTGACGAGTTTCTCTTCTGCATCAGGATTGATTCGGGGCAGAAAGCTTTCAAGATCATGCGTCAATCCCGTCCGGTGAAGCCGATGCCCCGCCCCGATAATCTTGAAAACCGGATCCAAAGGAATTGGAGGCAAGTCGGGAATGAAAACGGGCTCCTCCATATGGCCGATAATCTCATCCAACATAAGGCATACGGGAGTCCGATATGTCTGGGAAAGCTTGCAGGCTTCATAGGTCAGGGACAAGGTCTCTTGAACGGTATTGGGGACCAGCACAATCACAGGTCTTTCTCCGTGGGAACCCCATCTCGCCTGCATCATATCTCCCTGTCCCATCCAAGTAGGCATGCCGGTGGAAGGTCCTCCTCGCTGAACATTGACGCAGACAACAGGAGATTCAATCATCGCTGCAAACCCCAACCCTTCAGACATGAGACTGAAACCAGGACCCGAGGTCGCGGTAACCGCGATAGCGCCTGCCATGCCGGCACCTGCAATGGCTTGGATAGAACCGATTTCGTCCTCCATCTGAATGAAGACCCCGCCCCGCTTCGGGACGACCACAGAGGCACGGGTGGCCACTTCGGAAGCCGGCGTAATGGGATAACCGGCATACACAATCCGTCTTTGGTCGCCGGCCGCACAGCACAGCCCTTCAACAACCGCATCGTTACCTGTCAGCAGGACCCTTTTGCTATCTTTGGTCATCATGTACTCCATAAAAAAACAGAAATCGACAAAGCGGTTTATTTATCAACAACATTGCCCGTCTGTCAATGTTTTGGCGCAATAAGCGCTTTCAAAGAAAAAAGGTATCATCAATATCGGTGAATCTCAGGCCCATTGATTGAAACGCATACCGTTTCGTGTTATTCATAGTCATTCGTTTTGAGCCTTCTTAAGACTTCAGCCATTTGAAAAGCGTATGTCCGACGCCGATGCCTTGTCAAAAGTCGTAACCAAAGCCGTCATTCCGGCCGCCGGAAAAGGCACGCGCCTGGCGCCCCTGACAAAACATCTGCCCAAAGAGCTGCTTCCCGTAGGCGGCAGGCCGATGATCCAACATACCATCGAGATGTGCATTGATTCAGGCATTTGCGAACTTTGCATCATAACAAATCCCGACAAACCGTTACTCAAAAAGTTTGTCACCGGA
>CAYSGJ010000127.1:0-23179 GCA_964430705.1 uncultured Desulfobacterales bacterium
GGCCGCTCAAACGCGGTCTAAACGGCTCAGACAGTTGCCCGGCTTTTGTATCGATCTCCATTGGCCTTGTTGTACCACGAACTTAAGTATTCTGGATAACCGCAATGTAGAGTCCCAAGGGCATATCCGTAAATAAAAGGGCGGGGCGAAAGCGGCGCCGGGAAAAATTACAGCATATTGACCGGATCGATATCAAAGACGACTCTGACGTCCCTTCGCGGGGTTTTGCCTTCCATTTTGGCGCTGAGCGTTCTGGTCAGGCCGTGAAGCGATCGTGCGTTCCCGCCCTTTAGCAATATTTGCCACCGATACTGTTTCTTGATTCTCGCCAGTGGCGCGGCAACCGGGCCGAGAATCCGGACATCTTTTTGGAACTGTTTGCTTTCGGATTGTGTCTGACGACATAATTTCCCCAGTGTCTGCGCATATTGTGCGGTTCGGTCTTTGTCTTTGCCAGTGATCAGGATTTGGATGAGCCTGGAAAACGGCGGATAGGCCAAGTCTTGGCGAAAACCAATCTCATGCCGGTAGAAGGTGCGGCAGTCCTGCTCTCTTGCCGCCAGGACGCAGAAGTGGTCCGGATTGAAAGTCTGTAGTATCACCCGACCAGGGTTGGCGCCTCGACCGGCGCGACCCGCCACCTGTGCCAAAAGCTGGAATGTGCGTTCTCCGGCTCGGAAATCCGGAAAATTGAGAGAAAGGTCCGCACACACGATACCCACCAGGGTAATATTGGGGTAGTGATGTCCTTTGGCGACCATTTGAGTCCCCACCAATATATCGATTTGGTTCTCCCTGAGTTTTTTTAAAATGGTGGTTAACGCCCCTTTCCGTGTGGTTGTATCTCGATCCATGCGAGCGATTCTGGCCTCCGGGAACATTTTTTCGACTTTTGCCGCCACCCTTTCCGTACCAAGGCCGATAAGTTTCATCTTCGGGTTGCCGCAGTTCGGACAACCCGTGGTCCGGGCGCAGCTGTATCCGCAGTAGTGGCATTTAAAAGCATTGGCGGATTGGTGTAACGTCATGGTCACATCACAGTTTATGCATCGAATGGGTTGCCCGCATTGCGAGCAGGTTGGGTAGTTGGCAAAACCCCGTCGATTCAGAAAAAGCAGTACCTGCTCCCCGCGATCCAGGGTTTCTTGCATGGCCCCCTTGAGTTCATCGGTAATAAAGGGTTTGGCCCGTCGGTATCCTCGTGTTTCGCGAAGATCGACAATGTGCACGTCCGGCAATGGGTGATCGTCGATGCGTTTTCGTAGATGCAAGCCGTGGAATTTTTTTGTGCGCACATTGTGATAAGATTGCACCGATGGAGTGGCGGATCCCAGCAGCGCCACCGCCCCCTGGAGTTTGGCTCGAACTATCGCCAGATCACGGGCGTGATACCGCAAATGGCTTTCCTGTTTGTATGAATCGTCGTGTTCTTCATCCACCACGATAAACCCCAATCGGTTGAAAGGGGCGAACAGGGCTGAGCGGGCGCCGATTGCGATGGTTGCCTCTTGTCGGACGATGCGCATCCACTGGTCAAAACGCTCTCCTTGACTAAGCCTGCTGTGCAAGAGGGCCACACAGTCTCCAAAACGAGCGCGGAAGAGGCGTTCCGTTTGGGTGATCAATGCGATTTCCGGTACGAGGACGATCGCTTGACGGCCTTTTGCCAGGGCTGCTTCCACCGCCTGCATGTAGACTTCCGTTTTTCCGCTTCCCGTAATTCCGTGAAGAAGGAATGTGCGAAATCCCTTCCCGAAAGCGCCTGTCAGTGTAGCCACAACCGAAGCTTGCTCTGCCGTCAGAGTGGGTGTATGGGCATCCGGCTCAATGGGCTCGCCGAATGGATCTCGATAGACGTTTTGCTCAACCACTTTCAGGAAGCCGTCGTCCGCCATTTTTTTTGCCAGACGATTTGCCGAGGGTATGAGGGTTTGCAGATTCTTTATGGAAATCCGGCCATGACGTTCTACGGTTTCCAGAATGGTCCGCCTGGCCTTTGATAACCCGGTTGACGGGGGGCTTTCGTCGCCCGGCATAATAAAGCGTTCCGTCTTCGGTCGAACCTGTCCGCCTTTACACCGTCGCGTCCTTTCAATCAGATCCAGTTTTTCCAGGCCGGCGAGACAAGCTGGAGGCACCTCTTTTGCCATTTCCTTTGACAACGCCGTGATGGTCAAGGGGCCGTCATGTTTTTCAAGGATTGCGAGCACCATGCGATCCAACGCATCAAGGGATGCCTGCTTGGACAACGCCGATCGTCCTTTGTGGGTAATGCTTGCGGTGTGCTCTTGCTTTGTGGTTAGACCGCCCGGCAAAGCGCCCTTAATGACTTCTCCAATCGGATGGAAATAGTAATCTGCTATCCACCGGAAAAAGGGCACCATGGAGGCGGGGAAAAGGGGTATTTCATCCAGGACATCCAGCACGGCTTTCACCTGCTCATGCCCGGGTTCAACCGTACGATCGAGAATATATCCCGTTACCCGACTATTTCTGACGGGAACCAACACCCGTTTTCCCGGGTCGGCTATAGCGCGCATGGGGGGTGGAACTTCATAGCTCAGGGTCTTAAAGACCGGAAGCGCGACGGCCACGTCCACAAACGGTTTGTCGTCGTCGGATAGCCCGGCTTTGTTCGTGTCGCTCATAAGCCGGATTTATAGCAGAAGTCGGTGTCTTAGGCAAATACTTATAAATCTGTAACAAGCTGAAAAGACTAGTTTTTGTGTTTGATGCCGTTGGTTTTTGCAAGAGGCTTTGTTTTGGCGGCTACAAGGATCCCGGGACCGGTTGTATGGTTTGACGCGAAAGTGGATTTCCTATATCATGGATGATATCGAATCAAGAAAGGACTGTCGACATGGGGGAAAAAAAGACGTTGTCGTTTGCCGACTTTAAGGACTTGACGGATTATATTTACATGGCGGTCGACAAGATGGAAACCCTGTTCAATTCATTGGAACTTTCACAAACCCAAAAGGCCGAGCTGAGCAGACTTGGCGGGCTGCTCCAGGGGGTGAGCCATGAAATCGGCCATTTCTATACGGATTTGAAGACGCTTCCTAAGGAAATCCAAGATCAAATAGAGGATTATTACGGTCATTAGATTTCAGCCTTTGCAAGCTGGAACAAAAAAACAACAAACAATCACGACGTGACCTGCAAAGAATGCGCTATTCTAAAACCAAATGGCTCAGTCGGCTTTTTTTGTTTCGTGCCCTCGTCTTTTCGTGCTTTCGTGGTAGATTCTTTTTAGGCTGAAACTTTTTCGGTAATTGGGGGTAGAATGCAGGAGTACACGATTCATCCGCTTGTGGTGGGGATCAATGAAACGGACCAGGGAATTATGACGTATCTGCGCGACTATGGAAAACGCATATGGCTTCCTATTTATGTGTTTTATCTAAAAGGCGGAGACAAAAACGTTTTAGTTGATACGGGGCTTGAGCAATTCATGGCGCCGGAGGACGTGGAGAAAACCTGCGGCTTTCAGGTCTTGGAATTTGAAGACGCCCTGTCCACTGTGGGGCTTAGTCCCGAAGACGTGGACGTGATTATTCACACCCACCTTCACAACGACCACTGTGAAAACGACTATAAATGCGTTCATGCCAAGGTCTATGTCCAAAAAGCAGAGATGGACTTTTTTCGCAATCCCCATCCCATTGACCACCGGTATTATCCCGATGTCTTGGATGGTGTGGATGTGATCGAGGTGGAGGGCGATGTCCGGATCCTGGACGGCATTGATGTTATATGGAGTCCCGGGCACACGGTGGGCGGCCAGTCCGTGGCCGTTAATACCTCGGCAGGAAAGGCGATCATCACCGGGTTTTGTTGCAACGACAAGAATTTCCCGCCTTCGGGGCCGGCAATCGCGCCGGGGGTGCATATCAATGCCATGGAGGCCTACGACAGCGCGCAGAAGATCAAGGCGATGGCCGATATCCTTATCCCGCTGCATGATCCGGCCGTCGGGAAACGCAAGCACATCCCGTAAGCCGAACGCAGCACCCCGAACCTGTCGGCCACGGTCCCGTGCGGCCAGAAGTCTGAAAGGACGGGAAACCACTTGATTGGGCCCGCCCCAACGCGCTCTAATTCGCTCAGACAGTTTGCCGGTTGACACCAAAACACCCGACTTCGTGGAGGATGGGGGGAGTACGCTTTAGTCGGATGAACCATAATAAATTCAAGCCAACCTGGCCACCTGAGGTCTACTCTATCAAAATGATCGATTTGAAATCGAACAAGGAGATCAGTATTGCTGTAGAGTCGATGTCTGTTGGATCTTTACTCAATAAGGGAATCAGTGATGCGTTCACCTATGATAAAGGCACTTCGTCCTGGGAGAGACTTGTAAATTTCAATCTGCCCCCCTGGACAATATAAGATAACCGCCATTCAAGGTGGATGTGCGCGAGGTGTCGGATTGGGCGCTGCAATGGCATCATTTGACTTTCCATTCGATATACCCTTTCAAACAAACCAAAATGAAACTGTCTACCTCGGTAGAATAGAGATGATCAACCGCGAAAGATTGTCTGACAACGAGATCCCTTCCGGAGACACGACAAAAACGCGCAAGCCCCAATATGATTCTGGTTTTGCGACAGGAACGTTTGATGTGAAAATATATGATGACCTCCCTCAAGACATTGCAAGGTTTAAAGGTCAATACCCGCTACTTGAAACAATAAAAATTGAAAAAAGGATTCTTCCTCCCTGGCAAAAACCTATGAAATAAAGATAGTTATAGCTTCCGGCAAGAAAGGGGACGTGGGGACGTAGTAACTTGATTCGGGAGGGCGAAGCTGTTAGGAAGGTGGGGCATGCCGCGTAAATCAAGAATTGATGCTCCCGGAGCCCTTCACCACATCATATTCAGGGGGCTGGAACGGCGGAAAATATTCCGCGACAACAAAGACCGGGACGGTTTCCCGGGGCGTCTGGAAAACCGTCTGCCGGAAACCCATATGATTTGCTATGCCAGAGGAGGAGGCGTATTTCAGAGAACCGGTGCGGTACATCCATTAAAAAAAACACAACCATTCGGTTTGCAATGAACCCCAAGGGGGTAGGAAACTAAAAGGCGTAGCTATATGACATAGCAATTCCCCCAGATGTCAAGGGCGCAATTGTCAGGTTGTGGGCCTTGCCTTTTATCCAGGCCGGCGCCCAAGGCTGCGTTTTGACAAAGCGATACCCTTGAAAGGCGGCAATCGCGACCATGGATAGCGCGAACCCATGTGCACAGGGCTCACCACAATAGTGCTCAATTCCCTGTATGTCTCCTTGGTAGGCGTATCCTTTTTCTTTGTTCGATATCCGAAAAAACCAGTAGTCCAATGTGTACAACATAGGGTTTACAATATTCCACGCCATCATCCCGCGTACAAAGGCATCATTCTTGTCTATCTTGTCGACTTGCAGGATAATTTCTGCGGCGGCTGCTTGCGATAACAATCCGGCGGCATTAATGGAAAATCCTTTGAAATTGTTGTTTGCATGTTCGGTGAATCCGATTGGTTGGTTGTAGTTCCCTATTTCCCAATCCATGTCGGTGCCGGTCAGACCCGCCACCAGGGCGTGGGAACCTTCGTGGATTGAAAACGCTGTGATTACCCCGGCGGTGAACTTGACGACAGAGGAAGCCCGGATGGATTCCTCGCCGGCTTCTGTGCGGGGCGATTGGAAAACGGAGAAAAACAATATGGTTATGGCTGCCGCAACATATTTTGTGACGACGGCCGGTATTTTCAGCCCATTCATTTCATATCGATCTGCGGGAGCGTGCATACAAAAATTCACACGACATCATGGGATGTCAAGATTTTCAACAAAAAGCGTCTGTAGTCATTAACACCGTTGGCATTCCGACCGGTTTTCTAAGACGATCGGCTTTGAGGTTGGAAGACTTGAGGATAAAAAGCTTATATCGGGGGACCGGGGTCGGGCCGAAGGAAAAGACATCCTTGTCCGGCATCTTCCTCGCCTAGCAGGTGAGGTGAAGTCCGGCTATGACCTTCTTGCCTTCGTTGGTCAAGCGGTTGTAATGATCGCAGGCTGAGGATGTTTTTTCTGTGATGACGTGTACGCCATGCTTCTTAAGGGCGGACTTGACTTCCGGAGAAACGCGCATAGAGCCGTAGGCCCCCGTTCCAAAAATGCACACCTCCGCCTCCGCATCCAGCAGATCCTTTGCGTCCTTGAGATCCACATCATGGCCTTGACTGCGCCGCCATTCCGGAATGACGTTGTCACCGATAAGCCTGACGTCGTTTCGGTACACCGTGCCGTCGATTTCGATACGGCCGAATTGGTAGGATTCGATTTTCATGGCAGGCCTCAAGAAAAGGTCCGGGAACAAAGGGCTTGTGGGGCATAGGGTCCGGTCAAAACGGCTTTTTATGGAATAGACACAGCAGACGTTCTGATCTGTGAGGTTAAGCCGTATCTTTGTTCAACCGGAAATTGTGCCGTTATTCGATATATCGTCAAACAGAGTTCGTAAGACTTTTGCCAAACCTTCAACTCTTTGTAATTATTTAGCATTTGCCTTGAACCCTTGAACCCTCAGGATCTCTACAACTCTTTTGGAGAGGATCCAAGCCTGTGCACATGCTTCTATGACGATCCGTTGCGCCTTTGTTCGCTTTCGGGATCGGGGGATATAGGCCTCGCGCTGTCACCGATTGGCTTTCAGCAGCTCAATCCAGTTGTCGTTGAGCGCATCGGCCGCAGCTGCGGGCTTGTCCACATCCAAAACCAACAGGGGCTCTTTCATGTCGTGACTGCAATACGTGTGACGGATGTCAATATTTGCAGATTGCAGAATTTTGAGGATCGCATGTAGGCCTCCCGGGTGGTCGGGGATTTTCGCGGCCAATACATCAGACACAGACGCTTTTAAGTGTAGGCCTGTTAAAACGGAAACGGCCGACTCGGAATCATTGGCAATAAAACGCAACACCGTGTTTTCGCGGTCCGGGCCGGCCCAGAAGGCCGAGACACGCACATCGCTTTCGTAGAGATGGCTGAAAATTCGAGCCAGTTCTCCCTGCCTGTCCTGTATATGCACAATCACTTCTTTAACGCTCATTGCAGTCATACCTCAAGTTAGAATAACCCGCCTTTTTATGCGACGCCGGGGTGGCCGTGTTTTCCGTGGCCGGCTCATGAACGTCTCTTTTCAATAAATGCCGCCCCTTCTTGAATGGCCAATGTATTCATCTTATGGACTTTTTCGCCTTTTTTGGCAAAGATTGCTTTTACGCTGTTTATCACCGTATCTAGAGATATCAGGCCCGTCTTTTTCGCGAATGCTCCGATCATGACCATGTTGGCGCTTCGTAGGCTGCCTAATCCGTCGGCGATAGCGTTGACGGGAACGGACACCACTTCGATGTCTGTTCGCTTTGGAATGACTTCCACCAGATCTTTGTTCAGGAAGATCGTGCCGCCGGTTCGCACTTTTCCCTCAAACCGCACAACGGAAGGCGTATTCATCAGAACGGCATAGTCCGGAAAAGATGCCACGGGAGAGGCGATGGGGTTGTCGCTCACCGTGACGGTGCAGTTGGCCGTGCCGCCGCGAACTTCTGCACCGTAAGCCGGCAGATAGGTTACATGCTTGTCTTCGTGCATGCCGGAGGTTGCCAAAACATATCCCATCATGAGCACACCTTGTCCCCCAAAGCCGGAAAATATGGTTTTTGTTATACCCATAGAATTTCTTTCCTTGTTTTCGACTGCCTCCGTTTCATTGTGAACCCTTATCCACCTGTCCCTGGTTCAACCCTGTGTTTGGGTCAAATCCTTGATGACTTCAAGAGGATAGCTTTTTACTACTTCATTATCAATGCGTTTACAGGCATCTTCCGGCGACATTTTCCAGTTTGTGGGACATGCGGACAGGATTTCCACGAGAGCAAAACCCAGGTCGTCCATCTGCACTTGGAACGCCTTTTTAATGGCCTTTTTGGTCTTGATGATGTTCTTGGGAGATGTAATGGCCGTTCTTTCAATATAGACGCTGCCGGCCGCAACTCCCAACATCCGGCTAAGATCCAGAGGGTAGCCGTCGCGAAGTCCCATTCTCCCTCCCGGCGTAGTTGTGGTGTTTTGTCCGGACAAGGTGGTGGGAGCCATTTGACCGCCGGTCATGCCATAGACCCCGTTATTGACAAAGATAACGGTAAGGCGTTCTCCCCGGTTGGCTGCATGTATGGTCTCGGCGGTGCCGATGGCCGCTAGATCTCCGTCTCCCTGATAGGTGAACACAATCAGGTCCGGTCGGGTCCGTTTTATTCCTGTGGCTACAGCAATAGCGCGACCGTGAGGGGCCTCTCCCATGTCTACGTTGAGATAGTTGTATGCCAGAACGGCACATCCCGCCGGGGGAACCCCTACACAAATTTCGCGAATGCCCAGCTCGTCGATGACCTCCGCCACCAGGCGATGGATGACGCTATGCCCGCATCCCGGACAGTAGTGATATGCATTGTCTTTGAGCGACTCGGGTCTTTTAAAGATCTGTTTTGCCATGTTGTTTCCTTTGGTAAAAACCCTTTGCGAATTGCGATGATGTCGTTCGCCTCAAGAAAATGACCAAAGCAGTCATTCGAACCGCACATCTTAACGGCTCCGCGCGGAGATCCGGTCGGCCTTAACTCAGATACATCCCGGGACAAGATATTAGCCGGCTTCGATCGTGTCCATAAGCTTATGAATCACCTCTGCGATCTCAACGGGCGTTGAGATGACGCCGCCGGGCCGTCCATGAAAATGCACGGAGGCTTTCTCACCCACGGCCAGCTTCACGTCTTCGACCATCTGGCCCAGGTTCATTTCAAAGACCAGGACATGCTTGATCGTCGTGGTCAGGGTCTGTAGCGCCTTTTCGGGAAAAGGCCACAGGGTGATGGGGCGAAACAGACCGGCTCGCATGCCCATTTGTCTGGCGCGTTTGACAGCGCCCTTTGCAATACGGGCGGCCGTGCCGAAGGCGATAACGGCCAAGTCGGCATCTTCAAGAAGATAGGATTCATGGGCCGTCTCGCGTTGACGAATGGCCTGATACTTTCTGAACAGTTTCCAGTTGTGTTGTTCCAGCTTTAAAGGATCCAGCATCAGTGACGCGATGAGGTGGGGTGCACGCCCTTTGGCGCCTGATAACACCCAGTCTTTTTTGGGAAGTGTCGCCGGATCCACGGGTTCGGGAAAAACCACCGGCTCCATCATTTGTCCCATCAAGCCGTCGCCCAGCAGGACAACGGGCATCCGATAGGTGTCGGCCAGATCAAACGCCTTCATGGTCAACGTTACCAATTCCTGCCCTGAGTATGGGGCCAATACGATCGTTCGGTAGCCGCCGTGACCGCCGCTCCTTGTGGACTGGAAATAGTCTTGCTGGCTTGGGGCAATGTTTCCCAGTCCCGGACCGCCGCGCATCACGTTGGCTATCACGGCCGGCAGTTCCATCCCGGCCAGGTATGAGATCCCCTCCTGTTTCAAGCTGATGCCCGGGCTCGAGGACGATGTCATGGCCCGCACGCCGGTCATGCTGGCCCCCATGACCATGTTGATGGCGGCCAGTTCGCTTTCCGCCTGGATGAAGGTGGCGTCTTCCAAACGGGCAAAACGCCCGGACACATACTCCGGCACTTCGTTTTGGGGCGTTATCGGATAGCCGGCATAAAAGCGGCATTCGGCTCCGGTTGCCGCTTCTCCAATGACGTGGCTCCCACGCATGAGTTGCTTATTCACGGAACACCTCGATGGCCACATCAGGGCACACTATCGCACAAAAAGTACAGGCATTGCATTTGCGCTTTGGTTCATGTTCATTCTCAACATATTCTGCTGGATGATACCCCTTGAGGTTCAGCTTTTCGCTAATCCGTATTCCCGCTTTGGGACACGCAATGATGCAAAGCCCGCATCCCTTGCAAAGTTCTTTGTTGATTCTGATAAAACCCTTTTTCAAAAGTATTCCCCCATTCTCTACGGTCGGAAATTATATTTTCTATGCCTTTTCCCCTACATTGTCAATGGAATTTCTGGGTCGGAGCGATCCTATAAAACTTTCAATAAAGAGGGCGCGGAAAGCACGGCCGGTGCTGTGTTGAAGGGAAGGCAACCCGGATATCCCCGTTTTTGTCAAGAAACAAACACCGAATCCGTCAACAAACTGACACTTGCCGGATCCACCCTTTTGTGGGTCTTCTGGTCGGGTTGCAAGAGAGGAACACATCCCCTTAAGAAAACAAACCCTTGAGTCCTTGACCCCAGGAATCGATGCTCCTTTTCTCCAACTACATTGGAGGAGAACCAAAAAAATGAACCGGGCCGCCTTCGTACCAAGGTTCCTCGTAGTGCCTGCGCTATTGCCGTTTGCCTGGTGACGGCGACAACCCGCAGACGCCGTTGCCGGATTCGCCATGATAAAGACCGGCCGTTCTGTTTTCCGTGTCCGGCTGTGTGCATGTTATCCTGTTGGCACATATATTGCCCCCGAATGAAGGTCGGATAATTTCCGGCCGACATGGTTCGGCCCGGTCCGTTATTTCTTGCCGAGGCGGGGACGGCCCGAGGTGGTCCGGCAGGTGTAAGGCAATGTCTTTCGACAAATCCAGGGCCGCCGGAGGGTTACATGGAAAAAACTGTGAAAAATTCTGAAGAGATGGTCGTAAAACCGGGCAAGGACATTGTAGCGTCCACGGCTGTCGATTTCAGGCAGGATCTGACCAATGCGGTCGGATCCAAAGTTCAAAAGCTGGTTGTCGACCTAAACGGCGTGGAGATAGTGGATTCCGTGGGTATAGGTGTGTTGGCGGCGGCTTACAACTCGCTGAAAAAAACCGGTGGATGTATGGCCGTATCCAATGTCTCTTCGGACATCTATCATCTGTTCAAGGTCTTGCGCTTGGATCAGCATTTCGAAATGACCCCGGCTGCCGGGTAAAAGCGGCTGAAATCTTTTCTCGTGGCCCCGTTTATTTTATTTAACCGACTCTACGGAGCGCAGACGCGCAAAGTACCGGACCTTTAAAGGCGGTTTCAGGGGTCCGGATTGGATCCGGGTGGGGGCAAAAAGCCCTTGGCTGAAACCATTTTGTCGGTGACGATCAGAGTCGGTCGATCTGAATCAACCTGGGGTACTGAACCGGATTCAGGAGGAAAACCATGACAATCGAAAATGACGAAACCTTGCGGATGTATATGGAGGAATCGCAAGAGCATCTGGCTGACATAGAAAACGATTTGCTGGCCATGGAACAGGGCGGCGCCGCCATCGACGAAGAGCTGGTCAACAAGGTTTTCCGGGCGGCTCATTCCATCAAAGGCGGGGCTGGTTTCATGGGCCTCAACAATATCAAGGCATTGTCCCACCAGATGGAAAACGTCCTGGGGATGATCCGCAGCAGGGAGATGGCGCCCAATCCGGAGGTGGTCAACATCCTCCTGCTTGCCTCCGACGCGCTTAGAAATCTTATAGCCAATGCCGTCCAAAGCAATGACATAGACGTGTCAGAGCATATTGATGCCTTGGTCCGTTGCGCTGAAGGGGCATTGCCCGCGGAAGACACGCAGGACACATCCGAAAAAGTGGATATTGCCTTGCCAAACGGCGAAGTGGTTTTCTCCCCGGCCGAGCATGAGATCCGCCAGGCCAGGCAAGGGGGTAAGTTTGTTTACCTGGCAGAGTTTGACCTGATGCATGACGTCCACGAGAAGGGGAAAACCCCTCTGGATGTCTTGCGAGAGCTTGAAAAGACCGGGTTTATTATTGATGCCAAGATGAATATGGCGGATGTCGGAACCCTTGAAGATCACACGATACCTGATCGACTTCCATTTATGGTTCTGTATGCCACATTGCTGGATGCCACTGTGGTGAATACCCTTTTTAAGATCGACGGGCAGCACATTTTTGAGGTCGGCGATGACCTGAAGGTGCGAGCTATTGAACAGACGGTTCCCGCAGATTCCACGGCAACGGGACCTGTGGGGCAAGACGAACCCGCGGAAGCCGTTGCTGATGAAGATGCGGCTTTGCAAGCCCTTGACGAAGCCGTAAGGGAATCTGTTTCACAAAAGCCGTCAGTAAACGACGAGGGGATGGGAAAAGCGTTTGGAGAACCGCAAGAGGCCCCTTTCAGCGGACATGATGCTCAGCAGGCATTGCAGGCGCCGGCGATGGGATCCCGGGCAAAAACCGATGTGAACATGAACGAGCCTGTGACGAAAAGTCCTGAGATGGAAGCCAGCCTTCGTGTGCATGTCAGTCTCCTGGACGCCCTGATGAATCTGGCCGGCGAATTGGTTCTGGTAAGGAACCAGCTCCTTAGGGCTATTGAATCCGGTGATACGCGGACTATTCAACTGGGAGGACAACGCCTGGACCTCATTACTTCCGAGATTCAAGAAGCTATCATGCTTACCCGAATGCAGCCTATCGGCAACGTTTTCAACAAATTCCAGCGCGTGGTACGAGATATGGCCAGAAGTCTGGCCAAGCAAGTGACGCTGATCATTGATGGGTCGGAGGTTGAATTGGACAAAACCATTATTGAGGCCATCAGTGATCCCCTGACCCACCTGGTGAGGAATGCGGCGGATCATGGCATTGAGACTCCGGAGGACAGGATCAAGGCAGGGAAAAAACCAACCGGCGTCATCCATCTGCGGGCATTTCATGAAGCGGGCCAGGTGAACATTGAGATTTCCGATGATGGAAGGGGCATAGACGGGGACCGGTTGGCAGAGGCGGCCATCTCGAAGGGTCTGATAACGGAAGAGCAGGTCAGAATGATGTCCGACAAGGAAAAAGTACATCTCATATTCCTGCCGGGTTTCTCAACAGCCGAGAGAATCACGGATGTGTCCGGTCGTGGTGTGGGGATGGATGTGGTCAAGACGAATCTGGACAAACTGGGCGGGGATGTTGATATTGATTCCGAGCCTGCAAAGGGCGCCAAAGTCCGCATCAAACTGCCCCTTACTCTGGCCATCATTCCAAGCCAGATCGTCACCATCGGAAAGGACCGCTACGCGATACCTCAGGTGAACATGGATGAATTGCTTCGAATTCCCGCCGCCCAGATTCAGGAACGTATTGAGAAGGTTGGGGATGCAGAAGTGGTTCGATTACGAGGCCGTCTTTTGCCCCTGCTTAAGCTCAGTGAGATACTGGGCATTGAATCTCTGTTTGTAGATCCCGGTGATGGGAGACGGAAAGCCGACCGGCGAAAAAACATTGCCGATCGAAGAAGCTGCGAAAAGGCGTTTGAGACTGACAACCCCAAGTCCGAAGTGCAAGGTCCGGGTGGGATGTCTGAAGGGCGCTCTCCCGGCGAGGCGTTGGGAAAAGATGTGCGGGGTTCAAAGGAATCGACAACAGAAATCCTCGGGCAAGCCATGCACCCCGGCGACCGCCGGACAAGGTCTGAAAGACGTTACCATGCCGAAAGTGCGGTCAACATTGTAGTTGTTTCCGCCGGGCCTCTGAAGTACGGGCTCGTTGTGGACAACCTCCATGATTCTGAAGAGATCGTTGTCAAACCTTTGGGGCGCCATCTGAAGCACTGTAAGGGGTATGCCGGAGCCACTATCATGGGAGACGGCCGGGTCGCCCTCATTCTGGACGTGGCCAACTTGGTGCAGATGGCCGGACTGACTTCTGTAGAAAACACCGAAAGGGTCTCCGAGGTAGAAAAGGAAGCCGCGGCTGCCGTGAAGGCAAGAAGGGACATGCAGTCCTTGCTGGTGTTTAGGGGGGCCGAGGACGAACAATTTGCCGTGACCTTGAGTCAGGTGGAGCGGATTGAGAAAATCAAGACTGCTGATGTGGAACAAATCGGAGGAAAGCGAATCATCAAATACCGAGGAGGCAGCCTTCCGTTGTTCAGCATAGACCAGGTAGCGCAAGTCAAACCACTGGCGGACAAGGATGATCTTTTGGTGATTGTGTTTATTGTCGGCGGCAGAGAGATCGGCCTCTTGGCTATCGGCCCAGTGGATGCGACGGATGTTTCGGTGGAAATAGATGATACCACTTTGAAACAGCCGGGGATCATGGGTTCCGCGATTGTTCGAGATCATACCACCCAGTTTATAGATATCTACAGCATGGTCGAGACCTTAAACCCCGGGTGGTTCAAGAATAAACCCCCTGTTGAAACGGCGCACGGTTCGTTGCCGACCTTGTTGATTGTGGAAGACTCCAATTTTTTTCGAAACCAGGTGAAAAGTTTTGTGGAAGATGCCGGATACGACGTGTTGGATGCCGAAGACGGCGTTGTGGCTTGGAATATCCTTGATGAGCGCGGTGACGAGATTACTCTGGTGGTGACGGATATTGAAATGCCCAACATGAATGGTTTTGAATTGACAAAAAAAATCAGGGGAGACCAACGCTTTAAAACCATGCCGGTCATTGCCTTGACAACCTTGGCCGGTGACGCAAACGTTGCCAGGGGAAAAGAAGTGGGCATTGACGACTATCAAACCAAGTTGGACCGGGAAAAACTCCTGGAGAGTATTCAAGTTCATTCAAAAGGGAGGTAGAGCCCTATGAAACAGGGATCGGCCGGAAAACCAAAACGCGGCGTTGTGGAACTTACGACCTTTTACGTGGGCGATGGCCTGTGCGGTATGGACATACTGTATGTTCAAGAAATCAACAAACATATGGAGATGACAAAAGTTCCCCAAGCCCCTGCGTGTGTGATGGGAATTTTAAATCTACGGGGCCAAATAGTCACCGTTATCGACCTTTGCAAAAGACTGGGGCTGCCCCCTACGGAAAATAACAGTGGCGGTCGCAATATTATTGTTAATTCAGAAGGCGAGCACATTGGACTGCACGTCCAGCGGATCAGCGATGTGGTCCAAGCCGATTGGGATGCCGTGGAAGCACCTCCCGCCAATATAGGCGGCGTGCAGGGAAAGTATTTCGAAGGCGTGTACAAAACGGAAAAAAGCCTCGTCGGCATTCTTAATGTGGCGGAAGTGCTCAGGGACGAAGGCCAGTAGATAAGCGGCGTGTTCTTCAAGACCCCTTTGCTGAAAGGCTGTGTCATAATGAAAAACCAGGAACCCCTTAGAGTTCTCGTTGTGGATGATACCGTGGTGTATAGAAAGGTCGTGAGCGATATCCTAGAGGACTTGCCGGACGTGAAAGTCGTTGGCGTAGCCCACAATGGCAGGATCGCCATGTCCAAGCTCGCAATCCTGCAGCCTGATATTCTGACCCTGGATATCGAGATGCCGGAGATGAACGGGCTCGAGGTTCTTGCGCAGATGAGGAAAGAGGCCCCTAACGTTGGGGCCATTGTCCTGAGCACCCTCACGCAAAGGGGTGGGGATATGACCATAAAGGCTCTGGATCTCGGCGCTTTTGATTTTATTCCCAAGCCTGAAACCGGAAGCATGGAGCAGAGCAAGGAGGAAGTGAAAAAGGCCATTGTTCCCATGTTGAAGGCCTTTGCCCGGCGCAAAGAGATAAGGCATATCCTTATGGGAAAAAAGTGCTCCGGGACGGATGGTCAGAGCAAAGGACGTGGCGCAGCAGCATTTGAAAGCATTGCTGTTCGCATGTCCGCAATTAGAAGCGCTGACACAGGCAAATCGGAGATTGTGGGAATCGGTATTTCCACTGGAGGACCGAATGCATTGGCTCAAATGCTTCCCAGGCTCCCTGCCGATTTGAACGTTCCCGTCCTGATTGTTCAACACATGCCACCGGTTTTTACGCAGTCTCTGGCAAAAAGTCTGGACGCCAGATGTTCCTTGACGGTGAAAGAGGCAACTGATGGCGAGTCTTTGGAGCCGAACAAGATTTTGATAGCACCTGGCGGGAAACACATGAAAGTGGTGGCGGGCTTGGACGGAAAAACGCGGATCGTCCGGGTCAGCGACGATCCGCCGGAAAACAGCTGCAGACCTTCTGTGGACTATCTTTTCAGGTCGATTGCCCATCTCTATGTGGGGCGCGCTACCGGGGTCATCATGACCGGTATGGGATCAGACGGCACGAAGGGGTTGCAGTTGATGAAAAAAAACGGTGCAGCCGTAATAGCGCAAGACGAGGCCAGTTGTGTTGTTTACGGTATGCCCAGGGAGGCCGTAGACGCCGATGTCGTGGATGTGATTGCCCCTCTTGATCAGATGGCACAAGTGATTGCGGACACGGTACGCTAAAGACCTTTTTGGTTTTCTGCACGCCTTGGGTGTTTTTCCAGCGCCAACGGAAGACTCTGCTGAACAGAATGAATAAGATTACCGACGACGAAGTCGGAGTTCTGACCAAATATATTCGGGATATTTCGGGGATCCTTATCCACAAAAACAAGGACTACCTCATTGAAACCAGACTTGCCGGTATTGCCGATGAGCTTGGCTGTGCGTCCTACATGGATCTTCACAAAAAGGCCTTGTTGGATTCGTCCAAGACGATCCGGGAAAGAATCATTGATGCCATATCGACCAACGAAACCCTGTTTTTTCGCGATTCCGCGCCGTTCGATGTGCTGCAACACAAGATTCTTCCGGAACTCATTGACCTGCGCTCCGCCGCCGGGCCCGGTTCTTTCCCAATGCCAATCCGGATATGGAGTGCCGCCTGTTCCACCGGGCAGGAGGTCTACAGCATCGCCATTGTCTTAAAGGAATTACTGCCTGATCCGTCGAAATACGACATCAAGCTGCTGGGAACGGACATTTCCGATGCGGCCATTGCCCGGGCCAGTTATGGTCATTACAACAGATTCGAGGTCGAACGGGGACTTTCGCCGGCCAAGTTGCGACAATACTTCTGCGAAAACGGGAATTCCTGGAAGATCAAAGATGAGATAAGGGCCATGGTTAATTTCAAGAAACTAAATCTCATGGCGCCTCTTGGGGCTTTAGGAAAGTTTGACGTTATCTTTTGCAGAAACGTGGCCATTTACTTAAGCCCGGAAGACCGAAAAAAGCTGTTCGACAGGCTTGCCGATATGCTGGATCCGGGAGGCGCGCTGATCATCGGTGCTTCCGAATCTCTGACAGGGGTTTGTTCCAGATTTGAACCTTTAAGGGCCTTGCGGAGCGTTTTTTATAGACTAAAGGCATGAGCAACGGGAGCGATGCACTTGGGTGGAGAGGTTCCCAAGGACAACGGTGATGAGAGACCCCGCGGGGCCCCAAAGAATTAGAAGACGGAGACGGTTTGCATGTTCAGGAATCCGGCCGGAGCGTGGTCTGGATTTTGCAATATATGTTAACCGTGTTTTTCATCGGCACAAGGCATCGTATTTTCCCGGTTGGATGGCAGAATACATCATATCTGTTGAAAATGCGTATCCTTTCAAAAGTTTTCAAACAAACACAATGGGGGTGGCTATGAACAAATCAACCTTTGGTCGAGCGGCGTGGACCGTTTTTTTTGCTACCGTTCTTCTTTTGTCATGGCCTTTGGGTAAGGCCGGATCCGGAGAGCAAAAGCTATATGTGGGCTCTAAAGCCTGTCAGGATTGTCATGAAGACGAATACGAGAAGTTTCGGGCCTATGCCAAAAAGGCCCATTCCTTCGAGAGCATTCGGGTGATGAAAAAGGGCCTTACCGATGCGGAGTTCAAGTCGTGCTTCGGATGCCATACGACAGGATACGGAAGACCGGGTGGGTTTATCTCCGAACACGACACCCCCGATCTTAAAGACGCCGGTTGCGAAGTCTGTCACGGCCCGGGTAGCCTCCATTGTGAGACGGGGGATCCTGAAGATATTTTGGGAAGCCTGACAGCGGAGAGTTGCGAAAGTTGTCACCACTCGGACCGCGTGGAGGCCTTTAATTATAAACCGCTGATATACGGTGGCGCACATTAGAATAAGGAGGAACAAGGATGAAACTACTCACCTATGTGAAAGAACACCTCTGGGTTCAAATTCTGATCAGCTTGTCAGCGGTGTTTATTCTGGTGATGGGCTTCGTGATCACCTTGGGCATTGTCGGCGAAGATGCCATGATTCGATCTCAAGTCAAAGACCAGAGCGCCATGTTGGCCGAGGCCGTGGAAGGAGGCATGGATGACGCCCTTGCCATCGGGGATAATGAGACGGTTAAAAAGCAATTTGTCCGCCTTAAGGAAAGAATGCCCGACGCCGATGTCTTCGTTTTTGACTTCAATAAAGCCATCTCCTTTACGACGGACACCGATGTATCGGGAAAGGCCGTTGATAAGCTGATGCAAAGCGGGGATGCCGCCAAGGCGGTGGCCAAAATGCTTCAAGACGGACAAATGCCTGCCGAACCCTTTGAAGAACATATCAACGGCAGGCCCTACCTGACCACCCTGCGTCCCATCTTAAACGAGAGTCGGTGTTTTCATTGTCACGGCAGTTCCCGCCATGTGCTGGGAGGCACCATGATACGCATTTCCACCGAAAAAGCCCATGACATGGTCAATGCGGCCAGGAACCGAAACATTCTTGTTGGGATTGCCGGATTCGGCATTATTACATTCCTGGTCTATTTTTTGTTCAATCGTTTGGTCAATCGTCCCGTGGAAGCCTTAAGAGACATGACCGCCAGTTTGCGAGAAGGTGATTTCACCCACAGTGTCCAGGTAGTGGGCCAAAATGAATTAAGTCATATCTGTACGCGGATGAACCTGGTTTCCGAAGATCTTCGCAAGATGATCAAGGACATTGTGACAAACGGCGACATACTGGCTACTTCGGCTGCCGAGCTTTCTGCGATTTCAGAGCAGATGTCGACCGGAGCCGAACAGACATCGGGAAAATCGAATACGGTGGCCACGGCGGCCGAAGAAATGAGTTCGAACATGAACGCAGTGGCTGCCACCACGGAACAGACAGCCACCAATGTGGGCATGGTTGCCACCGCGGCCGAAGAAATGACGGCCACCATCAACGAAATTGCTCAGAACTCGGAAAAGGCCAGGGCCATAACGGCTGATGCCGTATCTCAAGCAAGGAATGCTTCCGGCAAGGTCGACGAACTGGGTACCGCGGCACAGGAAATCGGCAAGGTTACAGAAACGATTACGGAAATTTCCGAGCAGACGAATCTTTTGGCGTTGAATGCCACCATTGAGGCTGCCAGGGCCGGTGAGGCAGGTAAAGGTTTTGCCGTGGTAGCCAATGAAATCAAAGAACTTGCCAAGCAAACGGCAGCGGCCACGGTAGAGATCAAGAACAAGGTCGGTGGTATTCAGCATTCTACGGAAGAGACGGTTTCTGAGATCGGGCACATATCTGAAGTGGTCAATGATGTTAATGAGATTGTCTCCACCATTGCCACGGCGGTGGAAGAACAGTCCGTGACCACAAAAGAAATCGCCGGCAACGTGACCCAGGCCTCTGAAGGAATTCAGGAGGTCACCGAAAATGTGGCGCAGAGTTCCGCTGTGGCGGCAGAGATAGCAAGAGACATCGCCGATGTGAATCAAGCTTCCGGAGAAATATCCAACAGCAGCTCCCAGGTAAACCTAAGCGCTGAAGAGCTGGCGAAGTTGGCCGGGCAACTCAAGGAAATGGTGGCAAGGTTTAAAGTGTAACGGTATGCCGGCCCCTGTGGTATCAGGCTTTGCACACAGGCGGCGGGTCTTTCACAACCATGTTGCGATCAAAGGGTGTGCCGGATTTCGGCACGCCCTTTTTTGGCTTTAGGCGTTGAAAACCTTTTTGATCCTGGTGGACAGCTTGGATGACTCTAGGGCGGCAAATTCTCTGAGCAGCTTTTCTTGTTTCTTGTTCAGACCGGTGGGGGTTTTTACCATGACCTGAATGATTTGATCTCCCCGGCCGTACCTTCTGAGAGACGGAAATCCTTTGCCCTCAAACCGAAATATATCTCCGGGCTGGGTTCCCTTTGGGATATCCAACTTTTTGTCGCCATTGAGCGTAGGCACAGCAATCGTGTCGCCTAAAGCAGCTTGAACAAAGGAGATCGGTACCTGGCAAACGATATCGTTTTTGTTCCGTTGGAAAAACTCGTGAGGTTCTACCCGGACATAAATGTAAAGATCTCCCGGGGGTCCTCCAAATATACCCCCTTCTCCTTCGCCGGTAAGCCGCAGTCTCGAGCCGGTGTCCACACCCGCGGGTAATTTCACAGACACCTTTTTTTGCTCCAGCACCTGACCCGTTCCGCGACATTCTCGACAGGGATTGGGGATTGTTCTGCCTTGTCCCCGGCACTGCGGGCACGTCGTCCTAATGCTGAAGAAACCCTGGGTTCGGCTTATCTGGCCGGAGCCTCCGCAATAACTGCAATTTTCCGGAGATGTGCCCGGCTCACAGGCAGCGCCTTGGCAACTCGGGCATGTTTCCAACTTCTCGATTTGGATTTCCTTTTCTATTCCAAAAGCGGCATCCATGAAGCTGATGGTCATGTCATAACGCAAATCAGCGCCCTGCCGGGCGGCATTGCCGGAGCGACGGCTGCCTCCAAAGCCGAAAAATTCATCGAATACGTCACTGAAGCTCGAAAAAATGTCATCAAACCCCCGGAATCCCGAGAATCCGGTGCCCTGCAATCCGTCGTGACCATATTGATCGTAGATGCTTCTCTTTTCAGGATCCCGCAGGACCTCGTAAGCTTCTGCGGCCTCCTTAAATTTTTCTTCGGCTTGCTTGTCTCCTTGATTGCGATCGGGATGATATTTCAATGCCAGCTTTCTGTATTTGGCTTTGATTTCCTTATTATCGGCCCCGTGATCGACACCGAGAACTTCGTAGTAATCCCTTTTGATGGTCATATTATCGACTTGGGTCTATGTGTGTGCGTTTATGTCTTGCCGCCGCCGTTTCGTTGAAAACGCCGGCGGTGCCATCCGTGTCGGTGCGGGCGAGGCGATACGCATCCATTTGCTTCAAACGCCGGTTTCGGTTGAAAACAACCTGTTTCATGCAATGGATGGGGTATGCCCGGCGATGCCCCGCCTTGACTCCGGGATGCGTTCCACAACCTGATCAATTCTCTACAATTTCCATGCCTTCTGAAGGCAAAAAAGAAAAAATCGCCATGCTTTTTGGATACGAGCATCCTCCTTGCCGGCAATTCCCGCCCCGGTTGGTCTAAAAATTTATTAAAAAATAATGCACAAGCTGTTATTGTCAATACGCGAATGCCGGGTCGGCGGATTTTCGGGGGCGTTCATACATTGAAACGAAAATACAGGATGTCTCCGTCTTGTACGATGTAGTCCTTGCCCTCAAGGTGGACCTTGGCTTTTTTTTTGGCTTCTTGATAGGCGCCTGCTGCCACGAAGTCATCGTAAGACAGGACTTCGGCACGGATAAAGCCCTTTTTCATGTCCGTGTGGATTTCTGCCGCCGCATCCAAGGCCTTCGTGTTTTCGGGGATCAGCCAGGATCGAACTTCCCGGTTTGCCACTGTAAAAAAGGCGATCAGACCAAGTGCCCGGCAGGAATGATGAACCAATCTTTCCATGGAGGAATTCTTGAGGCCGTACGCGGTCAAAAAGGCCTCCATTTCTTCGGGGGGAAGCGCTGAGAGTTCCTTTTCCAACGCCCCCTTAACCATCACCGCAGGGAAACGGGTCATCGTTTTTGTCCATTCCGGGAGCGCATCGTTTTTCTCATCATTGTTGATCACGGTGAGGACGGGTTTTGCGGAAAGCAGCGCATATCCTCTTAAAATGGGCGCTCCGGCGAGTTCAGAAGAGTCTCTCAGCGGCGTTCCCATTTCCAGCTGCTTCATGCACTGTTCCAACAGGTTGTGTTCTTCCTTATCGATGGCTTTCCCCCTTTTTTTGTCCAGCGCCATGCGTTCAATGCGTTTTTCCACCACAACAAAGTCATAAAAGATCATCTCGTCATCCAGCCTGCGCCAATTCCTTCGGGACTGTGAGGCGTCCGGTTGCGTCAGATGAAAATTCCGCACGACATGAACGATGCCTTCGCAGGGACGGATGTCGGTCCATGGGCCTTCGTCTTGGTGGTCACTTTTGCCAAAGTCTCTATTGCCCCGAGGCAGCAGGTATTCAAGGTGGGCCCGGACCGCCTTTTTCGGGTTTGTCAGCGCCGTCAACGTGTCCACCCTATGATCCGGTACCTCCACGGTGCCGACAACAGGTCTCTTTTGGGGCCACTGGTCGGGGGTGCTGCGGCTAAGCGTCTGAAACACAGTAGATTTGCCTGATCCTGGAAGGCCAATGATGCCCAATTTCATAAACGAACACGCCTTAGGTTCGGAATCATTATGACGCCTTGTTGTTTCATTAAGGAATTAAATATAGTATAAACTACCGAACAGCGTGTTGCAAGGTCTCGAAAAGCCCCGGATCCACCGGCTGCCGAGTTTGCCGGCCCTAATGATCGGGGTCCGTCGCAGAAACGGTTCTCGGGAAAGTGACGGCAATGGAAACATGGTTGACATATCAGGTTGCTGACGCGTTGGCCGTCGCCAAGGGCGTGTCGGTATGACGGTGCTCTGCCGGTGCATGGTCTTTTTTTGCGTGTGCGCGTTTGTTTCAACGGCGGGTTGGGGCGCCATGCCGTTTCCCGGACCCCAAGGGCTGGTGAATGATTTTGCCGATGTGATTTCTGCTGAGTTCGAGCAATCGATGGTTGAGATTACCGATGAGCTGCTGAGAAAAACCGGGGTTCCTGTGGTCGTGGTAACCATGTCTGAGATCGGCGGCGAAGATTACACCGACTATGCCAACCGTCTTTATGCGGAATGGGGCATTGGGAAGAAAAGCGACGATCGCGGGGTCCTTGTGTTTGTGGCTGTGCAGGAACGCAAGATGCGGATCGAAACGGGTTACGGCATGGAAGGCGTTATTCCCGACGGCGTGGCCGGCGAGATCCGCGATAGGCATATAGTCCCCTATTTAAGGCAGGACAGGTTCGGCCAGGGGCTTCTCAACGGTGTTATGGCCATCGCACAGCTTGTTTCCAAGGACGCCGGGATTGCGCTGTCAGGCATAGAGCCGGTTCAAAAGAACGACAAAGGGGGCTCGGGGGTTGCCGCGTTATTGTTCGGCGTACTTTTTTTGGCGCTTCTTTTTTCGATCGGAAGAAGACGAGGCGGCCTGCTTCCCCTCTTGTTGTTCATGTCCTTGGGCGGACGCGGGAGATACCATGGAGGTCGAGGCGGGGTTGGCGGCGGCTTTTGCGGATTTGGCGGGGGGTTTTGGGGGTTTGG
>CAYSGJ010000128.1:0-19326 GCA_964430705.1 uncultured Desulfobacterales bacterium
TTTTGCCAATGTGTCATCGTGCGGCCCCTTCTTCTCGGCCTCCAGAGCTACCTTCAGCGCCTCTTCGATATGTTCCACCAGAACAAACCTCAGGCCGTGACGGATCTCATCAGGAAGTTCTTCCAGGTCGGGTTCGTTGCGCTTGGGCAGAATCACCGTGCTCAGGCCTGCCCGATGGGCGGCCAGTACCTTCATTTTAATTCCGCCGACAGGAAGAACCCGGCCTCGCAAGGTTACCTCTCCGGTCATGCCCACATCGCTTCGTACCGGTCTTGACGAGAAAAGGCTTGCCAGGGACATGATCATGGCGAGTCCTGCGGACGGGCCGTCCTTGGGAATGGCGCCGGCCGGCACATGAATGTGAACGTCTCTTTTTTCGAACAGCTCCGGATCCGTATTCACATATGGAGCCATGGACCGCACGTAGCTGTGAGCAATTTGAGCGCTTTCTCGCATGACCTCTCCCAGTTGTCCGGTCAGGGTAAGATTGCCCTTGCCGTTGGACGCGGTGGCCTCCACAAAGAGGATGTCACCGCCCACATAGGTTACGGCCAGGCCGGTGGCGATACCCGGAATTTCAATGGTTTCAGATAATTCAGATTCAAATTTTTCTTTCTTGAGCCATTGTCGGACGCGATCCGATGTAATGTTTACACTCGTTGCATCCTGTGCGGCGATTTTCACGACCGCCTTGCGGCACAGTGCGCCGATTTCACGCTCCAGGTTGCGTACACCCGCTTCCCGCGTATAGCTTTGAATGACTTTTCGCAGGGTGTCATCGGGAAAAACCACCTCGTCTTCCCGCAAACCATGGGATTTTATTTGTCGAGGCACCAGATAACGCCTGGCGATATGAAGTTTTTCATGTTCGGTGTAACCATCCAGTTGAATGATCTCCATACGATCCCGAAGGGGAGGTGGAATGGTTTCCAGTTGATTGGCCGTTGTAATGAACATGACGTCACTCAGATCAAAGTCCACATCCAGATAGTGATCACGGAAGGCATGGTTTTGCGCCGGGTCCAGGACTTCCAATAACGCGCTGCTGGGATCGCCTCGCCAGTCGGCGCCGACTTTGTCTACCTCGTCGAGCATGAAAACGGGGTTTCGAGTTCCCGCACGCTTGATTGCCTGGATGATGCGACCGGGCATTGCACCGATATAGGTGCGACGGTGACCTCGAATCTCGCTCTCATCTCGTATTCCACCCAGGCTCATCCGTGTAAACTTTCGTCCCAGGGATCTGGCGATACTTCGTCCCAGGCTGGTTTTACCTACTCCCGGAGGCCCGGCCAAACACAAAATGGCCCCCATCGCTTCTCCCGGAGTGTATTGTTTATTCTCTTTGTCCGGCGAACTCCGTTCTGAAATCAGCTTTCGTACCGCCAGATACTCAATGATGCGATCCTTGACGTCCTGCAAATCATAGTGATCTTCATCCAATACGGTGCGCGCATGGTGGATATCGAGTTGGTCTTGGCTCAAGCCATTCCAAGGCAGTTCCACCAGCCAGTCGAGATAGTTTTTAATAACCGAATACTCTGCCGATTGGGGAGGCATGTTTTCGATACGTTCCAGCTCCCGTTCGGCCTCTTTTTTGGCCTCCTCGGGCAGATCGGCTTTATCAATCTTTGTCCGGTACTCTTCTGCGACCGTGTCGGATCCGCCGGTTTGTCCGAGCTCTTTCTGAATCGCCTTCAGTTGCTCATGAAGATAATATTCCCGTTGGCTCCGGCTCATATTTTCCTGCGCTTTTGATCTGATCTTTTTACCCAGAAGGAGAACTTGCTTTTCATGGGTGAGATGGGCAATCAACATGCGCAGTTTTTCGTTGAGCGAATCCGATTCAAGGATCTGCTGGCCTTTTCCCGCCGGCAAACCGGTGTTGGCCGATACGGCGTAAACCAATTTTTCCGGGTTGTTCAGCTGCGCTAAGAGGTTGGTCGCTTCCCGAGGTATGCCGGGAGACAAGGCTATGATTTCTTCTGCCAAGTCGCGTAGGTTGCGCTCCAGGGCGTCGGTTTCTACACCCGAGTCGATGTTTTCAGGGGCCGAAACGATCTGCGCGCGCAGATAGGGAGAGCTGTCGAGCCAATGTTGAATTTTAAAACGGCTGATCCCGTGGATTACCACCTGCATGCTTTCGTCCTTAGACCGCATTGTATGCACGATTTTACCGATGGTGCCGGTTTCATGGATCTGCTCCGGCTTCGGTTCCTCGACATCCGGGTCTTTCATGGTCGCCAATCCAATGAGACGGTCGCCTTTAAGGGCATCCTCGACCAATCGAACAGACCTAGACATGCCCACCGCCAAAGGGACTACGGAATAGGGATAGACCACTGTGTTTCGAAGCGGCAAAATGGGCAATTCCTCAGGGACATTCGTTCCCTTTTTTTGTTCGTTATCCAGTATGATTATATCTTCAGACATTATTATTTTTACTCCTTATTTTTACGATCCAATGTAAATGACATAAATCTAACTTTCTGTTTCTTGTTTAAGATAAGCACCGTCATGACAAAGTCAAACGTTTGACAGCCACACAGAGAACATCGGCATTCTACGTCCGTTCTTTGTGAGAACAGAGAATGTAACATGGCGGTTTCGGACGTATTGGGTTTGAGTCAAAACCCATGGCCAGGGGAAGAGGGGATTTTAAAAAATGCGGTTATCCGGAAAGCTCAAGTTCATATAAAAAAGAGGCCGAAACACGACTTGAACTTTTTAGATAACCGCATTAAAAAAATACATATTTTTACGTATTGAAGATCTATTTAACGTCGGTATGCTACCGTTTAGTCGAAAATGGAGAAACACCCCGGTGTGACCACATTCATGCGTAGAAACGGGCGCTGCGCCAACCAAAAAGGAAAGGAGTTTTACCATGGAAAAAATAGGTGATTTGTATCAAACGGCTGACTGGAAAAAGGAAAAACATGTTCCTGTCATTGACTGCCCGGATACGGTGAAAGCCGACGAGTTGTTTAACGTCATTCTGTCGATCGGGACCGAGGTTGACCATCCCAATACCACAGCACATCACATTCGGTGGGTTTGTCTTTATTTTCATCCTGAAGGAGATAAGTTTGCCTACCAGGTGGCTCACTTTGGGTTTGCCGCCCACGGTGAATCCGCTGAAGGCCCGGATACCGGGCCGGTCTATACGCACCACGCTGCCACCGCACGGTTGAAAATAAAAAAACCTGGACAGTTTCATGCGACCTCTTTTTGCAATATTCATGGTCTCTGGGAAAATACCAAGGCAATCGAAATTGCCTAAGGTATGAATCGGCGCCACCAGCAGAGCATGGCTCATTTGAGGGGCGCTCTCGTAGCGCCGGTTCTGTTGCCGGTTGCTGATTTGAAAACAATATATTGGTTTGTGCCTTTTTGTCGAAGGTGGGTTTTTCTGCCAATGTGTCGCTATTGAGGAGAAAAAAATGGAAATAAAAAAGATACTCTGGCCGACGGATTTTTCTGAAAACTCAAATGCCGCCTTGCCCTATATTATGTCATTGAGCAAAAAGTACGGCGCTGAAATCCATCTGCTCTATGTGGCGCAGGATTTGGCCGGCTACAAAGAATGGTATGGAGAATTGGCTCCTCCACATGCCGAAAAAGTGCGTGAATGGGAAGTCCCGAGGGCCGAAAAAAAAATGGATGAGATTTGTGCAAAAGACTTGGCTGGATGTCCCATGTTTCATAAAAAAGTTCTTGTCGGCGACCCTGCCAGGGAGATTGTGAAAACCATTGAGGAAGAGAAACCGGATGTCGTCATTATGGCGATTCGAGGCAGGGGGGGACACTTCGATATCGGTAGTGTGACAGACAAAGTGGTGAGAAACTCAACCGCTCCTGTATGGACCGTCCGCCCATTTCAACGCAAGGAAAAAGCGGCGTAACCATACCATTTACAGGTTGCTCGGCCTATGCGTCCGAGCCCGTTGATTGCGACTTTCGCCTGCTTTTCCATGATAGTAGTACCTTCTTATCTTCCATTGCATATCTCCTTTTTGGCCCATATTTGTTTTCTTCAATGGGACCGATGGTGTTCGGAAGGCGCCGGCGCCTCCTTGTCGGAGACGCCGGGGGAGGGTTTATCAATGCCGAACTGATCAAAGCCCAGCAGGGCCGAAGCGATCAGTGCCCATCAGGGCCGATCCGATCAGGGCCGATCAGGATTTTGCCTTCTTGTAAACTTCCCGGTAATTGGCGTACAGGTCGTGGACCCGTCTCTTGAGTGCCTTGATCTTTTTTGAATCCTCCTCGCTGGAGCCTCTCGGTTCGCTGATGGTGAACAGGGCGTTGCTCAGGTCATCGATGACGTGTTCGGTGGCCTCGCACCATTCATCCGTGCAGATACTGGTCATTTCCGCCGCTTCGTTGATGTCCTCTTCCAGCGTGTCGAGTGATTTTTCCATGGATTTGGTAAAATCGCTCCACGCCTGCGCCATTTCCATCTGTACTTGGTTCCTGGGCATGCTCATATCTTTTCCTCCTTTGTGCAAATTTTTGCCTGTTGTGCACGACGGCACCGATATTATAACGATCAGGTATGCGGCGCCTCCGTGTGTTTGACTTATTGTCATCTTTTAAACGATCATTGTCTCACGATTTCGATGTCGGATTCGGTTTATCCCCTCCTTTCTTAAGAACGGCTTGTGTCATGTGAACGATACAAAAACTACCCTGTATGTCTTTTTTTATCAGGGTCTGGATGAAGCGCCATAAGGGTTATGATGTATTTTTAGTCTTCTAATTACCTATTAGGAATAATGTTGGGATGTATCCCTTCCCAAATAGGGGTCTGCGGCAAGGCATGGAGGACAGGTTTTCCGAGGGCCGTTTGCGGATCGTCGAACCCCTGCATACGAAGAGGCGGGGAGAAAGAGCGGTGCAAATCTTCTCTAACCCGACCTGGCTGCGTCTTCATTGTTTCCCAGCATTCTGTGGGTGTCCCGGGCAAGGTTGGATAGTTTCATCTGCATGCCGGGCGACAGATCTTCATAGGCGCAGAACATCAATTCCACGGCCATGTCGTTGATCATTTCCACCACTTCTCTGGCCTCCCGGGACAAGGCGTCTTTTTGGGTTAGGGTATTCATCGAGTAAGTCCTTCCGTGATTTTTGGTCGCATCATACGTGTGGGAAACTGCAATAAACAGACCAACGTATAGAGCAAATACATGGTTTCCCCTATTTACGTATCGGCTCTGCTTGCGTAGCGTTATACCGTCATGCCTGTTCACAACAAAGATGTTGCAGAGATTTTCAACAAGGTCGGAGACCTGCTTGATATTGCCGGTTCGAATCCCTTCAGGGTCAGGGCCTATCGGAATGCGGCCCGAACCGTAGAGGCATTGGGCAAAAGTGTCTCCGATATGGTTGGGAAAGAAGATGACCTCTCTGAACTGCCCGGCATTGGGAAGGATTTGGCCGAAAAGATCAAAGAAATCGTGGAAACAGGCAGCCTTACGCAGCTTCAAGAACTGGAGTCCAAGACCCCGGGTCAATTGAGCCGGCTCCTGAAGATCGAAGGGCTTGGCCCGAAAAGGGTCGGCATTCTGTACAAAAAGCTGGATGTCACCAGCCTTAAGAAACTCGAACACGCCGCACGGGCCGGCAAGATTGCTGATCTGAAGGGTTTCGGGGAAAAGACCCAGCAAAAGATCCTGGAGGGCCTCCGACAGGCCGACGACAGGCAAAAGCGGATCAAGCTCATTGTCGCTGAAGAGATAGCCGAAGACTTGCTTCATTACATCCAGGACGGCAGGGGAATCAAGGAGGCGGTCGTGGCTGGAAGTTACCGGCGAAGAAAAGAAACCGTGGGGGATTTGGATATTTTGGTTACCCATAAAAAAGGCGCCGATGTCATGGATCGCTTCACAACATATGAAGACGTCCGGAAGGTAGTCTCGCGAGGCAAAACCCGTTCCACAGTGGTCCTGCGTTCAGGGCTTCACGTGGATATTCGCGTGGTTCCTCAGGTAAGCTACGGCGCCGCGCTTCACTATTTTACCGGCTCCAAGGCGCACAATATCGCCGTGCGCAAGCTGGGCGTTAAGAAAAAGCTCAAAATCAATGAATATGGGGTTTTCAAGGGAAAAGAAGACAATCGCATTGCCGGAAGGAGTGAAAAAGAAATCTATGACCAGGTGGACCTGCCGTACATAGAACCCGAGCTTCGGGAAGATCGAGGTGAGATCGAAGCCGCCCGGGAAGACCGTTTGCCCGAACTGGTGACCCTGGATGATCTGCGTGGCGATCTGCATGCCCATACGAAGCACACAGACGGACACCACACACTGGAAGAGATGGCGGCGGCCGCAAAAGATCGCGGCTATGCGTATCTCGCTGTTACGGATCATTCGAAGCGGGTGACCATGGCCCATGGCATGGACAAGCAACGGCTGGAAAATCAGATCAAGGAAATCGACCGTTTGAATGACGGGCTGAATGGACTGACGCTGTTGAAGGGATCAGAAGTGGATATTCTCAAGGACGGCTCTTTGGACCTTTCCGATGACATCCTGGAGCAATTGGACCTCACCGTTTGTGCGGTGCACTACGACCGAAACCTCTCCAGAAAACAGCAGACCGAGCGCATCATCAAAGCGATGAATAACCCCCACTTCAATATCCTGGCTCATCCCTCGGGACGTTTGATCAACGAACGGCAGCCTTACGATGTGGACCTCGAGGCAGTCATGAAAGCGGCAAAGGAAAGAGGGTGTTTTCTTGAATTAAATGCCCATCCGGATCGTCTGGATCTTACGGACAGGGACTGTAAAATGGCAAAAGACATAGGGCTCATGGTAGCCGTGTCCACGGATGCCCACAGTATCACAGACCTGGATTTTATGCGTTTTGGCGTGTACCAGGCCAGGCGGGGCTGGCTGGAGTCGCGCGATATCGTCAATACCCGAAACCTGAAACAACTCAGGAAATTATTGAAAAGAACATAGGCGGTGGCCCCCGGTGACATGGACGGGATTGTCCGTGATGTTCCCGGGGGTATGCCTGATGAGCGAGGGAGATGGGGATATGCCTGAATTGCCCGACGTGGAAACTTTCAGACGGTACATGGCCGTCACCTCATTGCACAAAAAGATCAAGGAGGTGACTGTGCGGAGCCGAGAGATTCTTGAGGGTGTGTCCATTTCTAAACTGAAAGCAGGGTTGGTGGGGAAACGATTTGACACCACACGGCGGCACGGCAAATATCTTGCCGCGCTTCTGGATAGCGGCAAGTGCCTGGTTATGCATTTTGGGATGACCGGTTTTTTGAAATATTTCAAGAAGACGGAAAAAGAGCCGGCCCACGAACGTTTTCTTATCACTTTCGCAAACGGATATCATCTGGCCTATCATTGCCAAAGGAAGCTGGGTCGGGTCATCTTGGTTGAAAATTTCGATCAATTCATAGAAGAAAAGGCTCTCGGTCCGGATGCCTTGGCCCCCGATCTGGATTTCGATGCCTTCAAAGAAGAGGCTGTCGGGAGGCGCGCGTCGATCAAGTCTTTTCTTATGAACCAGCAATGCATTGCTGGTATCGGCAATATCTATTCCGACGAAATTCTATTTCAAGCGGGCATCCACCCCAAGACGCGTACAGACAAATTGGCGGACAAAGCGCTTCAAGGCCTCTTTTCTATACGAGAAGAAGTCTTAAAAACCGCTATATCCCATCAAGCGGATCCGGAGGCATTTCCAGGCTCTTACATAACGGCCCGTAGAGGTGGTGACGAAAAGTGCCCCAGGTGCGGGAAGCGACTTCGCAAAACGAAGGTCTCCGGCCGTACGGCTTACTACTGTCCCGACTGCCAGAGTTCTTAGAAGGGAAACTGCCGCAATGGACTTTAAAAACCACCCTGATACGGATTTTAAGGCCGTAGATAGGCTTTCGAAAGAGGAGGCGCAAAAGGAAGTCGATGCTTTGCGAGAAGCGATCACATACCATGATTATCTCTACTATGTAAGAAATAGGCCGAAAATCTCGGATTCTACGTACGACAAACTCTTTCGCAGGCTCGAAGCGCTCGAGGAGCGCTTCCCGGAACTTCAGTCTGAAAATTCTCCTACCCGGCGAGTAGGCGCCGAGCCCGTGGACGAACTGAAGGATGTGCGGCATGCCGCTATGATGCTCAGCCTTCATGCCGCTGTGGGCGAACAAGAAGTGAGGGATTTTGATGCCTTCGTTCACCGGAAGGCAAAAAAGAAAAAAATAATCTATGTATTGGAGCCGAAATTTGATGGGCTTTCCGTGGAAGTGGTGTACGAAAACGGCAGATTTGCATTTGGGGCAACCAGGGGGGACGGAGAGACGGGAGAAGACATTTCTGAAAATTTAAAAACGATTCGGACCGTGCCTCTTCAACTGCAATCGGGAAAAAACAAACCTCCTTCTTTTCTCTCCGTGCGGGCCGAGGCCTTTATGCACAAGAAAGCTTTTCATAAACTGAACAAACAGCGCATTGAAACAGGAAAAGAACCCTTTGCCAATCCCAGAAATGCTGCAGCAGGCGCCCTGCGGCAGCTGGACCCGAAAAAAGTGGCGGACAAGCCCATCGATGTCTTTTTCTACGAAATTCTGAAGGCCGAAGGATACGGTTTGTCATCCCATTGGGAGGCCGTGAACCAATTTCCTCGCTGGGGACTGCAGACCTATCCGTCTAACGAGATATGCTCGTCGTTCAAAAAGATGAAGGTCTATCACCAACATCTCCTGAAAAAACGGGAGGCGTTGGATTTTGAAATCGACGGCATCGTCATCAAAGTGAATGATTATGGACTGCGAGAGGCGCTGGGGATTCGACACCGCAGCCCGCGATGGGCGCTGGCCTGGAAGTTTCCTCCTAAGGAAGAAGTGACCCAGTTGGTAGATATTGTCGTTCAGGTGGGAAGGACGGGTATACTCACCCCGGTGGCTCTCCTTGAGCCTGTGGATGTAGGGGGTGTAACCGTGAGCCGGGCTACGCTGCACAATGAAGATGAGGTGCGAAAAAAAGATGTTAGGCCCGGAGACAGGGTTCGCGTTATCCGCGCCGGGGATGTGATTCCGGAAGTCCTGGAGCGGATAAAGCAGCCCGGAAAAAAAAGAGGCAAAGCCTTTGAGATGCCGAATCATTGTCCGGCCTGCGAATCAGAAGTGATGAAACAGGGGGCTTACACCATTTGCCCGGCAGGACTGTCATGCCCACCCCAGTTGTCGGGACGTATCATCCACTATAGTTCCAGAGATGCCCTGGACATCCGAGGGATGGGAAAACAGACCGCTCATGCACTCGTAAAAAAGGGCTTGGTGAAAAATGTTGCCGATCTGTACGACCTGACGACCAAGGAGATTCTGACCTTGGACGGCTTCGCCGAAAAGTCCGCCTTTCGACTTTATCATGCCGTTCAGGCAATCAAGGAGCCGGAGCTCGACCGTTTCTTGTATGCACTGGGCATCCGACATGTGGGGCAGCGGCTGGCTCGGATCTTGGCGGAAGAATTCCGCAGCCTCGACGCCTTGAAAGAGGCCGGAAAACCCGATCTTGAAGGTATTTCTGAAATAGGTCCGGAGATAGCCCAAAGCGTGGTCGCTTTCTTTAACCAAGCGGAAAACCGGAAGGTCTTGCAGCGCCTTGCCGCGGCCGGCGTTCAGCCCAAGAAAAAAACGGGCGCCAAAAAACCTAAGACTTTGGGGAAAAAAACATTCGTTTTTACCGGAAAACTTGAAAATTATACCAGGCAACAAGCCAAAAGGGCCGTGGAGGATCGCGGAGGACGGGCTACTTCCAGTGTCAGCGAGGAGACAGACTATCTGGTGGTAGGAGAGAAGCCGGGGAGCAAGCTCGACGCAGCAAAAAAAAATCAGGTAAAGATCTTGGACGAGCAGAAATTCTCCGGGTTGTTAAACGGCAAGCCCTGACCTGTTGGATGTTTGCTTGATCCGGTCGGCGTGTTTATCCCAGACTCCAAAGGCAAGGCGATTGGACAACACCGCCCGCCTATTCGACGGCAGCATCCGGGAACCATGATTTGACCCATTTACTATTTTAATGCTTCTTATACGTTGAACGCAAAAGGCACCGGAATACCTCAAGCAGGAGGGAGACAATGTTTGGAAAAAGAGTTCGACTATTCAAGCTTTTGGGGTTTGAGGTTCGAATTGATTGGAGCTGGATTATCATTGCCATTTTGATTGCCTGGTCCCTTTCAACCGGACTGTTCCCCTTCCACTACAAGAATCTTTCCACGCAGACCTACTGGTTGATGGGCATTGTAGGCGCAGCAGGGTTGTTTCTTTCGATCATTGCACACGAGCTTTGTCACTCCCTTGTGGCAAGGAAATACGACTTGCCGATGAAAGGCATTACGCTTTTTATCTTTGGCGGCATAGCCGAGATGGAAGATGAAGCCTCTACTCCAAAGGCTGAGTTTATGATGGCGGCGGCCGGTCCCATTTCCAGCATTGCCATCGCCCTTATATTTTACGGAATGCATGCGGCCGGAAAAGGCGTTTTTTCAGAACCGATCAACGGCGTTGTCCGATACCTTGCTTCAATCAATGCCATTTTGGCCGGTTTTAACCTTGTTCCCGCCTTTCCTCTGGATGGAGGCCGCATGCTCAGGTCGGCCCTTTGGGGTTGGAAAAAAAATATCCGTTGGGCCACCCGGGTTTCAGCCGGTATCGGATCCGGATTCGGCATTTTCATGATCATCCTGGGCGTACTGAACGTTGTGAGCGGAAACGTTGTCGGCGGGATGTGGTGGTTCTTGATCGGAATGTTTATCCATGGAGCGGCCAAGGCCTCTTATCAACAACTGGTTACACGCAGAGCCCTTGAAGGAGAGCCGGTTGAACGCTTTATGAACACGGAACCCGTTACCGTACAACCTTCCATGTCTCTCAAAACGCTTGTGGAAAATTACGTATATCGATATCATTTCAAGATATTTCCTGTCGTAGATGAGTCAAAGCATCTGTTTGGTTGCATTACAACAAAGAAGATCAAGGAAACGCCCCGGGAGCAATGGCCTGAAATGAAAGTAAGAGACGCGGCAATGCCCTGTTCAGAGAAAAACACCATTCATCCTAAAACGGATGCTGTTAAGGCGCTGTCGTTGATGAGACAACATGGATCGAGCCGTCTCATGGTGGCCGAAGACGACCGTCTCGTCGGGATCATAGCACTCAAAGATCTGCTTGAATTTTTGTCCATGAAGGTCGAGCTGGATGAAATTTAAGCGAAATAAATCACTTCTTTTGATCGGAATCAATTCAACAAAAAGACTGGGAAGGCGTCCAATAAAGCCATGTGCAGCGTTGCGCCAAGCGACATGAGATGATGGGGATTATGAAATGATGGATTTCCTTGGTTATACGGCAGGCCTTTTGACCAGCTTGAGCGCCTATCCGCAACTCCGCTATTCCTATGCCAGTAAGGATGTATCGAGTATTCGATTGGGATTTCTTACCACGTTGATGGTGGGTCTGTTTTTATGGGCCATTTACGGGCTGGTCTTGCGATCCCTGCCGATTGTGGTTTTCAATACCATCGGATTTCTTCTGTGGGTGCCGATTTTTTGGCTTAAGATCAAGGAAAGACGCCGGTAGCATAGCTTTGTTTGAACTCGAAATAGGTTTCCGTGTTTATATTTGTGGATCATCTCCAAAAGAGTTGTAGAGATCCTGAGGATTCAAGGGGTCAAGAATTGCGGCATCCGCCTTGAAAAGATACAAGGGTTCGAGTGAAATGCTAAATAATTACAATGAGTAGAGGGTTTGGCAAAAATCATACGAATAGGGAGTCGATAGGGACTTTGCATCAAGATCCAATGGTATCTTCTGATTCGATTATTGACTGGATGATCGTAATGGTCTATACGTCTGAATATATTTTCTGTGCGATTCAATGTGATGGCATGCTTTAACCGGAAAAAGCGAGGTGGGCATTGATGCAAGAAAAAGCCAGAATCGTCATTGTCGAAGACCAGACCATCGTTAGACAAGGGTTGCGCCTTGTGTTGACCGCTGATGGCGAGCTGGACGTGGTCGGAGAGGCTGAAAACGGCCTCGAAGGCATCAGGGCTGTGCAGCAGTATAAACCCGACCTTGTCTTGATAGACCTTTCCATGCCGAAAATGAACGGTATTGCCGCGATCAAAGAAATTAAAAGACAATATCCGGATACAAAAATAGTGGCGTTGACCATTCACAAGTCCGACGAGCACATCCTGGCTGCCTTTGAGGCTGGGGCTGACGGGTATTGCGTAAAGGATGCCGCCCAGGAAGAACTTTTAAAATCCGTCAAAGGCGTTTTGTCGGGCAAACCGCAAATCAGTGCCGAGGTCGCTGAAACCGTACTGGACGGGTACATTGAGGGGAAGAAGCGGCTGAAATCCAAATCAACCTGGGACACCATTACACAGCGGGAAAAAGAAGTTCTCAAGCTCATCGGCGAAGGGTACAAAAGCAAAGAAATTGCCGGATATTTGTGTATCAGTTGGCGGACTGTAGAAAAGCATCGAGCCAACATCATGGAAAAGTTGGACCTGCATACCTCTTCTGCGTTGACTGCCTACGCGATTAAGAAAGGGCTTGTGAGTGAATAGTGTTTTTTTTGGTTCATGCGGTTAAAGCATACTTGAAGGATAGCCGTATGTGTCAACAGCCGGCTATTTTGGTATCAACAGGCAAAAACTCGCTCATAAGAGCGTGTAGGGGCGAACCTGATCCAAGCCGGTAAAATCAAAGGACTGATAAGAACGACCCGTTTACCCTGTTGCCGTGCGCATTGATTGGGCCTGCCCCAACGCGCTCTAATGAGCTCAGACAGTTTGCCGGTTGACACCAAAACACCCGACTTCGTGGAGGATTGAAGGAGTACGCTTTAACCGGATGAAACATTTTTTTATTCCAAAAGGCATAGTACGCGAACCAGCGTCCCCTCTCAAGGATTCTGGAATATCGTCATCCGGCAGCTGAAGATCAGTCGCGATTTGAAAATCCGAATGGATGGCTTCAACCCGTCGGCATTCTCCCTTGATCCCCTGTCATAAGCCCAAATCATCAAGCCCGACCGGAAGTGGTTTGTGGCAAGCCACGAGGAATTTTCACCGTAAGGTTGTTGTCTTTTTGACGATACGCTCACCAACCCCGCTGCAAAGCTGCTATGAAACGGGGAATGCGCTCGCTTATTCGGTTCAAAATGCCGGGGCAGGGCCTTCCCTTTGGGGTGCGCCTGTATTACGAAACATGGTTCCCATCCCCGGCAAATCGGCAGGGCCGTGCTGACAACTCCGGATGCAGTACCCAGTCTTTATACCAAAAATACGCAATTCAATGTATTTCAACGTCTCTTCATTTAGGGGATAAATGCCCATCCTTAGAGAGCCCAAAAGAACCCAATGCAGCAATAAGATGTTTTGGGAAAGGAGCACATTCAAGGTATGCCGAACCGATATAGTCCTGAAAAAAGAGGGTGGTCGCGTTCCGAACAGCCGGTGAGCGACACCAAATTGATCCTTTGGATCGGCTTGGCCGTGTTGGCGGCCATGCTTTTCTTAGGTCCCCTTCGCGGCCCGAAGGCGACACCTATTGCCTACACGGAATTTAAGTCCCAAATCAGGCAAGACAATGTGTCGGAAGTACTGATTCAAGGCGACAAGATCAAGGGCGTTCTGAATGAACCACGGAAATTTGGCGCCAAAGAGGAAGGCGCCCCGGCATTTAAGCACTTTACAACGGTGAAACCCCCTTTTGAAGACCGGCAAATCCTGCCGTTATTGGAAGAGAAAGAGGTTGCCGTGCAGGCGAAATCCACTGAAGGAACGTGGCTGAATGTGTTGCTCGTCAGCTTGCTTCCCTGGATATTGATCATCGGCGTGTTGATATACTCGAGTCGAAAGATGCGGGAAAAAATGGGCGGCGGTATGGGAGGCGGTATCTTTGGTTTCGCCAAATCCAAGGCCAAACTTTTTACCAAAACCAAGAGTGACGTGGGTTTTAAGGATGTGGCGGGATTGGAAAATGCCAAAAAAGAGTTGCAGGAAGTCGTGGATTATCTCAAGGAGCCGGACAAGGTGCATGCCTTGGGCGGTGAACTGCCCAACGGCTTGCTGTTGATCGGACCGCCGGGCACCGGCAAAACCCTTTTGGCCAGGGCGGTAGCCGGCGAAGCGGACGTTCCATTTTACAGCATCAGCGGCTCTGAATTCATCGAGATGTTCGTAGGCGTAGGCGCGTCTCGGGTAAGAGACATGTTTGCCCGGGCCAAGAAGGAGGCGCCGTCCATCATATTTGTAGATGAACTGGATTCCATCGGGCGGGTCCGGGGTACCGGTCTTGGGGGCGGACATGACGAACGGGAGCAGACCTTAAACCAGATCCTCAACGAAATGGACGGCTTTTCTCCCCAGCAATCGGTGGTGGTGCTGGCAGCGACGAATCGTCCGGATGTCCTAGATCCGGCACTGGTCCGCCCGGGCCGATTTGATCGCCAGATTACGCTGGAGCTGCCTCAGAAAAAGGCCCGAAAAGAAATCCTCAAGCTTCATATTCGAGAGGTTCCGGTAGCGGACGATGTGGATCTGGATCTGTTGGCGGGTGCAACAGTGGGTTTTTCAGGCGCACAACTCAAGAACCTGGTCAACGAGTCCGCCCTTTTGGGCGCCCGAAAAAAGAAGGAACGGGTCTGTATGAAGGAATTTGACGAGGCCATAGACAAGATCCGTATGGGGATTGAACGCGAAGACTTCATCAATGATGACGAAAGAAAAACCATTGCTTATCATGAGGCAGGTCACGCTCTTGTGGCCCAACTTTTACCGGGAAGCGATCCGTTGAAAAAGGTCACCATTATCCCGAGAGGCCACTCTCTGGGAGCCACCGAGCAATTGCCCGAAGAGGACCGTCACAATCTGGGGCGCCGGTACCTGCTGAGCCGTATAGCCATTATGCTTGCCGGACGGGCGTCGGAAAAGGTGGTTTTTGAAGATCTTACATCCGGCGCCGGAGACGATTTGAAAAAGGCTACGCAGCTTGCCCGTCGTATGGTTTGTCAGTGGGGCATGAGCGACAAACTGGGACCCGTTACCTTCCGTCACGGCGAAACCCATCCCTTTTTGGGGCGTGAAATGGCGCAACCAAAGGACTTCAGTGAACACACGGCAAGGGTCATAGACGACGAGATTCGCAAAATGATTGGGGATATGGAAAATAAAGCTAAAAATTTGCTTGAAACAAACCGCGATGCTCTGGATACCCTGGCGCAAGCATTGTTAAAACATGAAACGCTGGAACAAGATGATGTCGTACGGATCCTGAATGAACACAACCGTGTGCGGGAAGAAGAAAAGAAGACAGGAACCAATGACCGATAACCATGTGATCACTCAACGTCTCTGCGTTGCAGAGCAATCATGTATCTTTTACGAAAAACCGGTTATAAGGAGGCACCGTCATGAGATATGCAAATCCGCTTTTGTTCGGCTTTCTATTGTTTATGGGGTTGTTATTCATACCTGCCTGCAACAACGAATCTCCCTCCAACGAACCGCCGCATCAGGCGGTCTCGCCGGGCTTGCCCCCTGCGGAGGTGCTTGATCCGGATAAGGCAAATGTCCGCAGCGAACGAATGGAAGTGGAAAAAGAAAAGGAGCAGCAAGAGATGTTGGAGCGGGCCGAATAAAGAAAGGAAAGAATTGCCCACTTTCCGGATTTCGGCATGAAAAAACAATCCGCGAGGCGCGGAAGAATCAAATAAAGGAGGATCGTCTCATGTCAAATGATCCCGTTTGCGGGATGCGGGTGGACGAAAAAAAAACCGTTCACCAGTGTCAACACGAAGGAAAAACCTATTATTTTTGCAGCAGCCGTTGCAAGCACACGTTTGAACAGAACCCCGGCGAGCACCTGAATGTTTGCCGGCATCGGCGGACCGACCGCACTAAGGTGGTTATCGTGGGCGCCGGCGAGGTCGGCTCCACATTCGCCTATGCGCTCATGATCAATGGGTTGGCCACCGATATCGTGTTGATAGACCAAGACAGAAGACGGGCTGAAGGGCACGTCATGGATCTGAATCATTGTCTTTCTTTTGTCAGGCCGGCAAAGATCACGGCGGGCGACTACGGCGACTGTCAAGATGCAAGCCTTGTGGTTGTTACGGCGGGCGCCGCCCAGAAGCCGGGGGAGACCAGACTGGATTTGGTTCGCAAGAATACGGATATCTTCAAAGATATCATTCCGCAAATCGCCAAACACAATCCGCACATTCTTCTCATTGTCGCGAATCCGGTGGATATCCTCACCTACGTAGCGCTGAAGCTCTCCGGATATTCGATGAATCGGGTCATCGGGTCGGGAACCACTTTGGATACGGCAAGATTTCGTTATCTCCTCAGCCAACATTGTGGTGTCGATGCCCGCAATGTCCACGCATATATCTTGGGGGAGCATGGGGACAGCGAGGTGCCTATCTGGAGCGGAGCGAATATCGGCACGGTGTCCTTGGCCCAGTATTGCCCCGCCTGCGAAAGACACTGCCGGGAAGACGAAAGAGACCGGATCTTCGACCAGGTCAAGAATGCAGCCTACGAAATCATTGAACGAAAAGGCGCTACAGGTTTTGCCATTGGGTTGGCCCTGGTGCGAATCGCCGAAACGATCATCCGAAACGAGAACAGCGTCCTGACAGTCTCTTCCCTGATAGACGGCTATTATGGTATTGACGATGTGTGTCTCAGTGTGCCGGCCATTGTGAATCAGAACGGCATTGCGCAGGTGCTCACGGTTGACCTGTCGAAGAGTGAAAAGGAACGGCTGCAATACTCGGCTTCGGTCTTAAAAGACCTGATCAAAGAACTGGAATTCTAGATAGGGATAAAATGCGCAATGCGGGAAACACGGCAGGGATATATCCCTCATCTGTGCGAGAAGGGGATATGCCGGATACAATGAGATTTCTGTCCCGAAGATCTTGGTGTAAAGTATTCTTGGGACGAAACCCTAGCCAACAGCCACTTCTGCCACAACCGGCAAGTGATCGGAAGCCACCCGTGCCAGAGGCGACCTGTCCACGCGAACGGATTTTAGCAGCTTTAAAGGTCTTACCCAAATACGATCCAGGCAAAGGCATGGCCAATGGGAAGGAAAGGTGGGCAATCCCGGTGCTTTTCCCAGACACTGATGAATGGCGCGGAGGCGCCGGCTCAAAGGCCACCATTCATTGACGTCACCAAGCAAGACAAGGGGCTGCGTGCCCTTGGAGCAAATCGTCTCCAGCAGGCGGTTGATCTGATGTTTGCGTTCAACGGTGCGGAGCCCCAAGTGCGTGACAATCACACGTAATTTCCCTGCATTTGTCTCGACAACAGCGTCTATGATGCCTCGGGGTTCCCGCCCCAGTACACTCAGGTCGATCCGGCGAACGCCTTTTATGTGGCCGTCTACCAGCAATACATTGCCATAGTAGTCATTTTTTCGCAGGATTGTCGGTCCGGCAATGGCTTGGAGCCCGGTCAAATGGGCCAACTCTTCGACCTGCTCCGTTTTTTTTGGGCGAAGGGAATCCACTTCTTGAAGACCTATCACCTGAGCACGCAGTTCGGTAATGACCTGGGCAATGCGTTCAGGATCACGGCGTCCGTCCATTCCCACGCACCGGTGCACATTGTAGGAGGCGACGGTTACGTGCTTCACTTTCTTTTAGTCACTTTTTTCATCATATTCGTCCCAAAATCTCTACGATCATCGGTTTGATTGTTTAAAAAAACATCATAGCCGATGAAAACATGTTGAGATATACTCCATTGTTGACACCCTCCTACCATAATGTATGTTACATAACACATCTACCCAAAAACAAGCACCGGGCATGCGTTTGAAATACATCATTGTTTTTACAAAAATACATAACCCTGCTCATATCAACCAGGACGGTAATATGATATCAAGAGCTTGGGCGTAGTCCAAAAACCTAAAAAACCGGATGAACCAAAAACTTGTGTTTGCCATGGATCACCGAATGGTTTGCCTATAGTGCGTAGAGGTCCGAAAATGTCAACAGTTCAAGATGTGGAAAAACTGAAAAAAGAGATTGCGCACCTTTCACGGGAAGCCGGTAGATGCCAATTGGCGGAAAAACGTTTGCGGGAAAGCGAAGAAAAATACAGCACCCTCGTAGAAAATTCGCTCACAGGAATTTATGTGGACCAAGATGGCACTATCGTATTTGCCAACGAACGATTTGCTCAAATCTATGGATATCGTCTGGAAGAAGTGTTGGGTATCGAAAGCCGGCGCCTGGTACATCCTGAAGACAGGGATATGACCGATGCGATAAGGACAAAGAGATTGGAGGGAAAAGACGTTCCCACTGAATATAATGCCCGAGGGATCAAGAAAGATGGAGAAACGATCTGGGTCAGCAGAAGAAATACTCGTATCTTTTTCCAAGGACAACCGGCTATTCTGGGCAACATCGTAGACATCACGCAAGAACAACAGCTCAAGGAAGAACTCCGGCGTGCCAACCAGGAACACCAGGCTTTTGTAGACATGGTGTCCCATGACCTGAAAACCCCCACCATTGCCATACAGGGTTTTGTCGGTCGACTATTTAAGCATTGCCGCGGCGAGATGGACGACAAGGCCAAGGGTTATCTCGATCAAATAAAGCATAGTGCCGAACGTATAGAAGCCTTGGTTTCCGATCTGTTGGATTTGGCGCGAAGCGGAAAGGTGGTCTCCGAATACGAAAAGGTTTCGTCCAAAGATATTGTTCAAACCGTGATGACCACGTTGGAAGAGCAGATGCCTGAGACGCATGCAGAATTTGTCGTGTCTGAAGATCTTCCCGTAATCTTGGCGGACAAGGAAGCCATCAACCGGGTGTTTCAAAACCTGCTCGGCAATGCCATCAAATACTCCATGGAAACAGGTAAGCCGAAAATCGAGGTTGGGTGTCAAGACCGGGGTCAATTTTACTGTTTTTTCGTTAAGGATGACGGCCCCGGGATAGACCCCAAACACCATCAAGCCATTTTTCAGATGTTTCAACGATCGGAAGAATCCACGGGGAAATCCAAGGCGCGAAAAGGAACCGGTTTGGGCCTGGCAATTGTTAAAAGGATTATTTGCGCCCATGGTGGAACAATCTGGGTGGAATCGGAAAAGGACCAGGGAGCCACCTTTTATTTTACTTTGCCCAAAGAGCCCGATGCATTGTAGCATTTAAAATGCTCCTGGGTCAATATCCACGCTCTGATAACGGCCTAAAGACGGGATTTATTTTTCCCGATGCAGGACCGGCGGAACATGACAAAGCCTAAAAA
>CAYSGJ010000129.1:0-2770 GCA_964430705.1 uncultured Desulfobacterales bacterium
GACATTGGACAAAGGACTTCTCTTGGATTTGGTGGCAAACATGGAAATCGGTATGGCCGGCGACAGGACCGCCATAGGCTCGGCCATTGCAGTGGGAGGGAAAAGGCTGAAAGAGCTGGAGGCAAAATCGAAAATTCTGATTTTGGTTACGGACGGCCGAAATAATGCCGGCAGTATTATCCCGGAAGAAGCGGCCGAGGCCGTCCACGCCTTGGACGTTAAATTGTACACCATCGGCGTGGGAGGAAAAGGTCCGGCGCCGTTTAAGGTGCAGACCGTATTCGGTCCCCGCTTGGTTCACCAACAAGTCGATCTGGATGAAAAAACGCTTAAAATTGTGGCGGATCTCGGTGGAGGTCAATATTTCAGGGCCGCTGACAGCAAGCAGTTGTTGGAGATATACGACATCATCGACCAGGCCGAAAAAACGGAAACCAAGGTAAAGGAGTTTTTTCATTTTCGAGAACTCTATCCTTACGTCCTCGCTCCGGCGCTTTTTTTGTTGGTCTTGGAAATCGTTCTAAAATGCACATTGGCAAGGATGATCCCATGAGATTAGCGCATGTGTGGGTCCTTCATTTTCTGTGGCTCCTGCCGTTGACGGCCATGGCCATGATTATTGCCGGCAGGAAACGAAAACAAGCCATGGAAGCCTTTGCCGATTTGGCCCTGCTGGCCCGTTTGACCGGCGCGGAGCAGAAACGACAAAGCCTTTTCAAAGGCGCCGTATTGCTGGTTGCCGTGGCGTTGATACTTTTCGCCCTTGCAGGGCCGCAATGGGGAAGCCATTATCAAGAGGTAAGCCAAAAAGGCGTTGATATCATGATTCTGGTAGATCTTTCGCCCAGTATGCTCGTTGAAGATATCACACCCAATCGTCTTGAAAGGGCCAGACGGGAAATCCTGGATTTCTTGCGGGTTGTCCAAGGAGACCGGGTCGGGCTGATCGCCTTTTCCGGGGCCGCCTTTGTCCAGTGCCCCCTGACACTGGATTACGCAGCGCTGGAGATGTTTCTCAATGCCTTGGAGCCCGGCCTTTTGCCTGTGCCCGGCACGGATCTCGGCAATGCCATCGAAACGGGCTTGTCATCTTTTGATTTCAAATCGGAAACACACAAGGTCATCGTGCTCATCACGGACGGGGAAGACAATGAGGGCAAGGGCCTGGAAGCGGCACAAGCAGCCAATGGAAAAGGGGTGAAAATGTTTGTGTTCGGCATTGGCGATCCCTTCGGAGGTCCCATCCCTGCAGAAAACGGCCACGGAGGTTTCAGGAAAGACAAGGACGGCAAGGTTATCTTGTCAAAGCTGGATGAAGCGCACCTCAAACAAATGGCCGCTATAACAAAGGGTGCCTACGTGCGATCGGTGGCTGGAGATCTGGATTTGGATATTCTGTATTTTCAGGGAATCAAATCCGCCACCGAGGCAAAGACGCTGAAAAGCGGAAAGATCAGGGTTTTCGAAGAACGTTTCGTCGTATTCGTGCTGGCGGCCTTTTCACTTTTGCTTATCGAAGGCCTGGTCGCTGAGAGAAAGACCGCTCAATGAGTCTGTTATTGTTAACATCAGAACCACAAAAAAAGCGTAAAACACCATGTTTCGGTTTCCTGGTGGTGGCTTTTCTCGTTGCCTCATCGCCCGTTATGGCCAAAAATGATCCTGACGAACTCTATCGGCAGGGACGTTTCGCCGAGGCGGAAAAGATCTATGCCGATGAAGATATGAATCACCCCAAAGACATGCGTTTTCGTTACAACAGGGGATGTGCAGCCTATCAAAACAGCGACTACCAGGCCGCCATGGCCGCCTTTTCCAGTGTGCTGAGCCGGGCCGATGACGACGAAACCCGCTTCAGGGCTGTGTATAATATGGGCAACACGGCTTTCAAGCAAGGCGAGCCGGCTTCTGCAATTCATTACTTTAAACAGGCCGTCATTTACGACCCTAAAAACGGCAATGCCCGGCACAATCTGGAACTGGCCTTGAGGAAACAAAAAGAACAAGAACAAAGCCGTCAAAAAAGAGGCGATTCAAAAGACCACAGCCGGTCCGATTCAAACGAAGACCGGAAAGGACAGCCGGAACAAGAACAAAACGAAACCCATGAGGAAATTCCTGACCGGTCATCCCGGGAAGATGCTTCGGGGAAAGCATCTCCCCCACAGAAACAGCCGGAAGACAAAAAAAACAAAGGAAAACATGGGGAACCGGATTCGGAACAAAAAAATGGAGACCAAGACGACATGGCCGCAGAGAATGCCATGCAAAGGAAAGAAGCGGAACCCCCAACCGACTTGTCCGGAGAGCTGACACTGCGGGAAGCGGCGTCTGCCGAAGAAAAAAAAGAAAATGAGGCCCCGGCCCCAGGCCCCTCTATGATCGACCGAAAAAAAGCCGAGGCCCTGCTGAATAATATCCGGGAGGACCGCATGCGGTTTTTCCGTTACCTGGCGCCCAAAGAAAAAACCGGAGACGCCTTTTCAGGAAATGACTGGTAATCGATCAATAGTCATGGGGCATTGGTTGAAATAGAATGCCGCGATTGACGATTCACGAATCGCGATTGCCCGAATACCCAGGTCAGGATGTTACAAATGATCGGACTTCATCGCAAATACCCTTTTGCCTTTCTCATTGTCTGCTTCTGGCTATGGGTGCCGATGGCAGCCCGCGCAAATGTCGCCGTGTCTTTGCAGGTTGACAGGAAAGACGCAACCCTTGCCGACACGGTCAAGCTGGTGGTCAGTATCTCAGGAATGAGAGGCGG
>CAYSGJ010000130.1:0-5409 GCA_964430705.1 uncultured Desulfobacterales bacterium
GTCATATTTTTGGTTCATCCGGTTAAAGCACTTGAGGGATAGCCGTGTGTGTCAACAGCCGGCTATTTTGGTATCAACAGGCAAAAACTCGCTCATAAGAGCGCGTAGGGGCGAACCTGATCCAAGCCGGTCATGTGCTTTTTCCCCTCTCCCCGACCCCTCCGGGCGATTTAGGATGTCGGGACACGAATCCCACCGGAAGATTTTTTGAGAGGCGACAATGGCCAAGGGTTGGGGACTCTCAAAGGGCCCGCAGGAGCATGAAACTACAAAACCCTCCTGCTGCGACGGCCGAAGACAGAATCAGGAGTTTCGTAAAGATCTTTGGAAAGGTGGTTTTGAAAAACTCGCAAGTTAAAATGAGACAGATATGAAGCGGTGACAACAGAACACCCAAATAGCCGGCGCAGAAGGCCAGCACGGTGTAAGCAAGAATATCATCTTTTAATCCATAACTGATTACAAGAGAAAAAACAATCGGGAAGGTGGCTCCCACAAAGGCTACCGTGATTCCGGCGATGCTGCCCACGAAAAAGGGCAGGACGACGATTACCAGAACTACGGGAACATGAGAAGCCGTCATGGTCCGGCTGAATTCTGATACGGCCCGGCTATCATTTAAAACCCCTTGAAATACCAGCACTCCCACGATCATGAAGATCATGGAAGCCAAGGACTTGTTCCGGAAAAAACCGAAGAGCTTTTTTAAAGGCAAACGATTCCATCTGCCGACCCACCAAATACTTGCCACAAGGGCCACCACGAGCGGGATTTCTTTGGTTATCTCCGTCAAAACGGGCCAAGTTTTTTCAAATAGAGAGAGCAAGGATGCCATCAACAATGCTCCTGCAACAACAATAAGCAACGGCATCAGTTCTTTGATGAAAACAGAGTAATTTGTGTTTGCTCGTCCTGTTGATGGTTTCCGGTTAAGGGGGATGGGGCGCAGCAGGACGATATATCCGGTATAAGCCGAAATCAGGGTCAACGGGAACTGAATCACCACAAAGGTCCAAAGGTCGATGCCGGATAGCGCAACGGTCAGGATCACTCCCGGATATAGTGGCCAGCAAAACTCCCAGATGTGCCGGAACCAATAATTCACTAAGCTTTTGTGCTCGGCGGTAAGGCCGTCTTTACGACTCATCTCATGGACCATGGGGGCGGAAAAGACTGCTCCTCCCGGCATCGGAAGCAGTCCGATCAGCGCCGGGAATATGGCAAGGTTCAGCCGGGGGTTGTTGCTGATTCCCCGAAAGGCCTCCAAGAGACGTTTCATTTGTCCTGTTTGTTCCATAGCGTGGCTGAGCACCAGTATCAAGGCAATGACCACGCACAGCGTTATCGTGCGTTCCGATGCCAGGCAGCGGGCCACAGACCCGGCGATTTGGAAAGGGGAAAGGCGAAACCACAGCCCCATGACAACCGCACCTGTGGTCAAGGCCGTGCCAATAGACAGGCGCCGCCTGATCAAGACCACTATCAATACAAAAATACCGGTCAGTTTGATCACAGGAGATATGTTAAATAATATGTCCATGTGTGTGGATGAATGCGCAAATGATTTGCTGCTCCGGTGCCATATCGCGCCAAACCGGTGGCGGATTTGTCCGGCCGAAGCCTTGGCCACGGCGGATAAACGCGTCGCGGCCGGAGGCGAAGACGGGTGTTTTTATGGGACCACGGGTTTACCGTGGGGCGCCATCCCCAACTAAACGCCTGCGGTTTTAAAAACTTGGTTCACGATGGCCTGGGCTTCTTCCTGGATTTGCCTGAGATGGGCTTTTCCCTTGAAACTTTCCGTATAGATTTTGTAAATGTCCTCCGTGCCGGAGGGGCGGGCTGCAAACCATCCGTTTTCCGTGACCACCTTGAGGCCGCCGACGGCCTGACCATTTCCCGGAGCATGGGTGAGCTTGGCGGTGATGGGCTCTCCGGCCAATGCGTCGGCGTTGACCATGTCCGGAGACAGATGCTTGAGCGCAGCCTTCTGTTCCGGTTTGGCCGGGGCGTCCATGCGTTCGTACACCGGAGTTCCAAACAGGCCTTCCAGATCGTTGTATAATTCATCCGGGGACCGACCGGTCCTGGCCATGATCTCCGGGGCCAAGAGATTCATGATGATGCCGTCCTTGTCCGTGGTCCAAACAGTGCCGTCTTTGCGCAGAAAAGAGGCGCCGGCGCTTTCCTCGCCGCCAAAACCGTAGGACCCATCAATAAGTCCCGCCACGAACCATTTGAATCCTACGGGAACTTCCATAAGCGGGCGCTTGAGATGGGCTGCGACCCGATCTATCATGGAGCTTGAGACCAGAGTTTTGCCGATGGCTGCATCTACGCGCCAGTGCGGACGGTTTTGAAACAGGTACCATACGGCCACGGACAGATAGTGATTGGGGTTGAGCAATCCGGAAGTTCTGGTGACAATACCGTGCCGGTCTGTATCTGGATCGTTTCCAAAGGCGACATCAAACTTGTCTTTAAGTCCTATCAAACCGGCCATGGCGTAGGGGGAAGAGCAATCCATGCGAATTTTCCCGTCTTTATCCACAGTCATAAACCCAAATGTGGGATCCACAGTCCTGTTGACGACGTCAAAATCGAGGCTATAGCGTTCGGCAATGGGATCCCAATAGTCTATGGCCGCGCCTCCGAGAGGATCGATGCCGATCTTAAGTCCTGCCTTGGATACAGCGTCCATATCGATAACGGCGGCTAAATCCTCGACGTAGGGTCGTACAAAGTCATGGTTGTGGGTTGTTTTTGAAGACAGGGCTTTTTCCAAAGGTATCCGTCGGACGTCCTTGGCGCCGTTTTGAAGGATTTCGTTCGCCCTGTCTTGGATGATCTTCGTGGTTGCCGTATCGGCGGGACCTCCTTCGGGCGGATTGTACTTGAATCCGCCACTGTCCGGCGGGTTATGAGACGGTGTAATGACCACCCCGTCGGCCAACCCTGTTGTCTTGCCCTGGTTAAATGTCAGGATGGCATGGGAAATGACCGGCGTTGGCGTGAAGCCAAGTCCATCTTGAATCATGACGGTGACGTCATTGGCCGCAAAGACTTCCAGGGCTGTCCCGCGAGCCGATTCGGACAGGGCGTGGGTGTCCATGCCGACAAAAAGCGGGCCGGTGATCTTTTTAGCGTGTCTGTACTCACAGATGGCTTGAGAAATGGCCAAAATATGATGCTCGTTAAAACTCTTTTTAAAGGATGTGCCTCGGTGGCCCGATGTGCCGAAAGAGACCCTCTGGCCCGCGTCCGATACGTCCGGCATGAATGCGTAGTAGTTGCTTACAAGTCTTGGGATGTTGACGAGCAGCTCGTGTGGGGCCGGTTTTCCAGCCAATTTGTGTACCGACATAATCGCCCTCCAGGTGGTTAGACCTCTACCACGTTATTGTCGCCGATGAGTAGTCGCAGTGCGCGGCTGTGATTTGTATCGTGTCGGATGACTTTGGCTTCGCGTCCGATGAGGCTGTCTTCGAGTCTTGGGACATTCTCAATGAAGCACTTGTCCATGATAACTGAATGCTCTATGGCCGAACTCAAGATCTGTGTCCCGTGGCCGATCGTCGTGTATGGGCCGATAAAGGAATTCTCGATTCTGCAGTGTTTTCCGATGACCACAGGGCCGCGGATATGGCTTTTGATAACCTTGGCGGATTTTTCCAGTTGGACCCGCCCTTCCACGGTGCTTGAGGCGTCCAGCTTTCCTTCGATCCTGCGCCTGGTGTAGCTGTCCAGTACCGTGGTGTTGGCCGCCAGGAAATCGTCCTTTTTGCCCGTGTCAAGCCACCAGTCATCAAGAACATGTCCCCTGACCGTTTTGCCGGTTTTGATGAGTTCTTGAATCGCGTCCGTGATTTCAAGTTCTCCCCGGGCCGACGGCGCTATGCGGTCTATGGCGTCGTGAATTTGGGGCGAAAAAAAGTAGACTCCCACCAGGGCGAGATCGGACGGCGGCTTTTTGGGCTTTTCAACCAACCTGATGATGTGGCCTTTTTTATCAACGACCGCAACGCCGAAAGCCTGCGGGTTGTCGACTTTCTTTAAAAAAATGAGGGCGTCGGCCTTGGTCGCATAAAATGTGTCCATGAATTCTTTGATGCCCTGGGCGAGGAGGTTATCTCCAAGATACATGACAAAAGACGAATTGCCTAAGAAGGGTCGTGCCGTTTTTACGGCATGAGCCAGTCCAAGGGGGGCGGACTGCAAGATGTACTGGATCTTGACGCCCCAGCGGGTTCCCTTGCCGAGAAAAGCCCGAATATCATTTTGGGTTTCAGGCGCCACAACAACGCCGACGTCTTTGATCCCGGCTTGTTGGATATGGCCAAAAACATATCCTAAAATCGGTTCATTCGCCACGGGGACCAGTTGTTTCGGCATGGTATGGGTCAGTGGTCTAAGTCTGGTCCCTTTTCCGCCCGACAATACCAAGGCTTTCATAAGGTTACACCTCTTCGTCAAAATTCTGATGAAAGGACCTGCCAACACAACCAGTGATCGTGTGCGATGCCATATCTGACAACCCCCGGAACTCTGGGATTTTTACAAATATAACATCCTGCAAACAAAAAATAATTTCGCAAATTGCAGGTGAAGTCAAGGAGATTATGGCCGTAACGATCGGCCCGGACAAACAGTGCCTTGGCGCAACAGGGTAGGGACGCTTATTTCTTTTTTGAAACAAGATGTGTTGCCATGATGTTCAAGAAGGCGGCGGCGATAGCGATGCCGGCGATGACCGGGATCCGCTCGGCCGTAGCGGCAAGAACCAGACCGGCGCTTACCATCGAGCCGACCCAACCGGCCGCTCGGAGGGATTCGGTTCTTTGGAGTTTTTTATCGAGTAGCTTCAAATGTTGTTTGAGCGCTTTTTCCAGATTTTGATTGTCCATGTTACACAACCTTGCCTCGAGCCGACTGAAGGTGGTATTTGTACGTCATGCAGTATGCAAGGGTATCGTCAAACTTTCGTCTTTTGCACCGGCATCCATGAAAACTACACAAGGTTGAAGCACATAATGTGCCACAATAAGCGGATGGGGGAGGTCGCTGATAATATGGATCAGCTCCAAAAGAGTTGTAGAGATCCTGAGGGTTCAAGGGTTCAAGGGTTCGAGTGAAATGCGATAGAATTACAAAGAGTTGAAGGTTTGGCAAAAGTCATACGAATGCTGTTTGACGATATATCGAATAACGGCACAATTTCCGGTTGAGGAAAGATACGGTTTAACCTCACAGATCAGAAGGTCTGCTGTGTCTATTCCATCGAATATAGCCAAAGGATATGCAAAAAAGACCAAGGCGGATTATCTTCGGATGCTTTACATTTCTTACGGTTCGGTTTGTGAATTGGGGTTCATCCGGTTAAAGCATACTTGAGGGATAGCCGTGTGTGTC
>CAYSGJ010000131.1:0-6576 GCA_964430705.1 uncultured Desulfobacterales bacterium
TTATCCAGAATACTTAAGTTCGTGGTACAACAAGGCCAATGGAGATCGATACAAAAGCCGGGCAACTGTCTGAGCCGTTTAGACCGCGTTTGAGCGGCCGCAACTCGGTCAAGTCGACACCCCATAAGAACCTGTATGAATAGACTTTCTGTGTTATGCCCATTCAAAGGCCGGCCTTACGCGGCCTTGACGGCGAGTTTTGCCCGGTTGGAGGATTGATCTCCATTGGCCGACCAAAACCCTGACTGGAGCTTTGTAGATAACCGCATTTTTTTATGTACCCGATGTATTTTTAGGCAATACGTGTATTCAACACAAAAAATACATCATTTGACCCATTTGCTTTCTGCCCTTGTCTCTTTAAGGTGTGTTTTAGTCTTGTTTGGTTTACTGCCTGCCAACGCGCAAAGAAAGAATGTGCGTTTTTACCTGGTTCACCGGCAGATGTTGAAAAAGGGGGGAGTTACGTGACACGAAAAGTCGATGTGGCAATCATAGGCAGCGGCACGGCCGGTATTTCCGCCGTATCCCAGGTACGCAAAGCAACCGAGAACTTTGTTTTGATCAACGGTGGGCCGCTCGGCACGACCTGCGCTCGTGTTGGTTGCATGCCTTCCAAGGTCATGATTCAAATCGCAAATGATTATCATCGGCGGACTTCCCCTGAAAAAATGCGCCCGGAAGCCGCCCCTGATCTTGATGTCGACAGCAATCAGGCCATGGCCCGCCTGCGATCCCTCAGGGATGGTTTCGTTAAAGGGACCATTGAAGGATTTATCAAGCCATTGGGGGATAAGTTTGTGGACGGGTATGCCGAATTCATCGAACCGACCCTGTTGAAGGTCAATGACACGCACATCCGCGCAGACCATATTGTGATCGCCGCGGGCACAAGGCCCATTATTCCGGAATCATGGAAACCGTTTAAAGAACAGATTCTGACGACAGACAATGTATTCGAACAGCCCGATTTGCCCAAAAGGGTCGGCGTTATCGGTTTGGGCGTCATAGGACTGGAGTTGGGACAGGCCTTAAGTCGAATGGGCGTCAACGTAACAGCTTTTGATACGCTGGAACGAATCGCCGGTCTTGAAAATCCCGATGTCAACCAGAATGCAGTGGAAATATTTGCCAACGAATTTCCTATCCATCTGGGGACCAAGGCCCGAATAAAAAAACACCACGATGAACTCGTAATCACTGCCGGACAAGCCCGCGCCATTGTGGACAAGGTGCTGGTCAGCGTCGGCAGGACGCCGAATGTCGAGCGGCTCCGTTTGGACCGGCTGGGCGTTCGTTTGGACGATAAAGGTCTTCCCCCTTTTAGCCAAGAGACAATGCAGGTCGCCGACCTGCCCATATTCATCGCCGGAGATGTAAACGGTTATCGGCCTATTTTACACGAAACGGTTCATGAAGGAAAAATCGCCGGTTACAACGCGACACATAAACCTATCACCCCTTTTGCAAGAAAAACGCCCTTGTTGATCGCATTTTGCGAACCCAATATCTGCTCTGTCGGCGCAAAGTGGAATGATATCAAAAACAGCAATCCAGCCGTGGGCGCCGCTGCATTTAAAAGTGGAAGAGCAAGAATTCTTCAACAGGAACACGGCATGATCAAGGTGTATGCGGACCGAAACGGCGGCCGCCTTCTCGGCGCCGACATGGTCGCACCCCAGGGTGAGCATTTGGGGCATTTACTGGCCTGGAGCATCCAAAACAGGCAAACCGTATTTGATCTGCTCGAATTGCCCTTCTATCATCCTACGATAGAGGAGACATTACAGAACGCCCTTAAGGATTTGCTGGGCAATTTTGAACACAAAGAGCCCATGATTTAGTGCATGACATTCTGGGGCCGGCGGCAACGTATGCGCTCACCGCAATCTTTAAAGACCTATTAGGATGAGTCACGGACCTCGGCCCCGGTTCTTTGAGCACACCGCGGTCGACGTTTTAAACGGCGTCGACCGCGGCGTGGTTATACGGGCTGCAGTGCCTGTGCGGCAGCCATCGTGGCTGGAAAGGCCCCGGTAACGGCCTGTATTGTGGGCGGGGCTCCCTCTGCGGAGAAGATGGCTGCGGTGCCTGCGAGAGTGTGTGCCCGAAAGGAATCATGCAGGTGCGAACCCCGTCGCAGCGGATTTTGCATATGAACCAGATAACGGATCGTCTGGCGCCTTGCCGACAGACGTGTCCTGCGGAGATCGATATTTGCAAGTACATCAATCATATTGCAAAGGGCGAATACGATAAGGCCTACCTGACGGTAGTGGAGCGCAATCCCATGCCGCTGCCCATCGGCCGGGTAATCCTCCGGCGACTCCACGTGAAATTCACCCATTCTTGTCTGGAAGTCCGATTGCAGACCTCTCACTCGGTCACGGCATTCACCAATGGTGCATTTGCCTGTTCGATCTATGTCAAGAATATTCATGGCTGTCATTTCAAACACCTCCTTCCGTTCAACGTGAAATCGTGAAACACCATCGAGGATTCGAAAGATTGAAGATTATAGCCTACCCGGTCGTGGTCGGAAGCACCGGCCACTGTAATCATGTATATTGTGCCTATTATGTATCGGGCCTTCCTATCCCCTGGTTCACCAACCTAACGCCGCATGAGACGTTTTATGGACATGGGAATCTGTTTATCCGAACTTGTGCCGGATGCCGAACCCGCCGGTGGGAAAACGCCATTCGATGTTCAAGTGGGGACACCCGATACGGCAAGAACCGCATTCAAGGCACCCTTCGTAACTCACACTGATCCGGTCGTTTTCCAATTTGTAGACATTGGCCGGGCAGATATATAGACAAGGCTGCTCGGTGCACCCTTCCATGCAACGAGCATCGTCGATAATCTCAATATGCGGCTTTTCGTCTACGGTAAAACGATCCAGAAAGAGCTTATCTTCTATGGTAACCGACATCCCATCCCCCTGAAGGCATCGACCAAAAGACGCGTCAAACGTGAAAGAGAATGCCTTTTTCTCAGATTGCGCCAGATTAATTTTTGTTTTTCTTTCTTTGGCACGCCATTTACGGTCAGCATTTCACGGGCGGCAAAACCAGCCGCCTGTGGAAGCGTGGTAAAAATTTCTTTGTGCGTCTGAAGAAAAGAATTGAAGTGCCTGTATTTTTTTAGATCTCGCAAAACCACGGAACGTTCAAGCCGCCGCAGATATCCATTCAGTGTATGCCTGCCGAAATCTCTCTTTTCTCTGGCCTCCAGAATGGCTTCAGCCGCAAACGTCCCTGAAATCATGGCCAGGTTGGAGCCTTCGCGATGCAACGTATTAAAAAAGCATGGCCGAGTCTCCGGCAATGAGATATCCGTCGCCGCAAAGGTCCGGTATATGAGAATACCCCCTTCCGGAAGCCAATGGGCCATGTATTCAACCGGCTTGCCCCCCTTGATGAGAGGCGCCACCATCGGGTGTTTCTTGAAGGCCTCCATCATGTCGTAGGGCTTGATTCTCCCGGCTGCAAGGTCGGCCAGATTGGCACCAATACACAGGGACAATGATTTCCGATTGGTGTAAATCACGGCCACACCGTTCATGCCGTAAGTCACATCTCCCAATATCTCGATGGTAACGCCATTTTGATGATCCACGTTGAAACGTTCTTCTATGATATCTTCGGGCAGTTCGATCACTTCCTTCACGGCAAGGGCCACGTGATCGGGAGAAGGTTCTGGCCGAAAACCGGTTTTGGCGGCCAAGGGCGAATTGATGCCGTCGGCCAAAAGAACCACATCCACTTGCAGATCTCCATCCGGCCGGTCCGTCCTCACCCCCGTCACTCTCTTATTGTCATCTCGAAGAAGGTCGGTGACCACAGTGCCGCAAACGACGACTACCCCCTTTTCCGAGGCCTGGTCCGCAAACCACCGATCGAACTTGGCTCTGCCGACTGTGAAGACATTGTAGCGGCGGCTATTGTCAAATACAGCATCCCGGCACGACAGGCTGTAGCCGCCATCTTTGTTGAGGTACCACATTCTTGATTCAACGATATTTCGTTCCACCGGGCATTTTCGTTCCGCAAAGTCCGGAACAATCCGTTCAAGATCTCGACCATACAATACCCCTCCGGAAACGTTCTTGGCGCCCGGAAATTCTCCTCGTTCAAAGACGATCGTTTCCACTCCTCGATCGGCCAATTTGCAGGCGGCCGATATGCCGGCCGGACCTGCACCTATAATTGCGACCTCGAAAGAATTGCTCATAAAAATGCCTGTTTTGTTGTTTTCATGCGTTCTCTCAATTGCCTCACCAGGACGGGGATCACTTTCGTATAGTCTCCCACGATTCCCACATCGGCCACCTGGAAAATAGGCGCGTTTGGGTTTTTGTTGATAGCAACAATTTTTTCTGCACCCTGTATAGCGACCAGATGCTGAATCGCTCCTGACACGCCCACGGCCACATAGTGTTTGGGGGCAACCGTTTTTCCTGTCTGTCCGACCTGTCGTTCATAGGGCATCAATCCTGCCTCCACCACCGGTCTGGAGCAAGCCAGGATACCCCCCAACGTATCAGCCAGTTCCTGCAGCATGGGAAAGCCCTCTGAATCGCAAGCGCCTTTGCCGGCCACCACGAGGACGGGGGCCTCCGTGATATCGACTTCTGTGGCCTTGGCAACGGGCGCAAAAGAGACCACCGTGGCCAGAGGGTCCGTCGCGGGAGCCAGATCGTGCCGGGTAATAGACCCTTTTTGAGATCCGCGCCTTTCCGGCATTTTCATGACCTTGGCCCTGTCGGTGCTCACCTGCGGACGGCGATGCTCGCAAAAGATGGTGGCCATGATGTTTCCCCCGAAGGTGGGTCGGGTCATGAGCAACAGGCCGGTCTCTTCTTCGATATCAAGACCGGTGCAATCCGCAGTAAGACCGGTACCCAATCTTGTGGCCACCGCCCCGGCAAGATCTCTTCCCAAATGGGTTGCTCCCACAAGCAATATCTCGGGTAGGACATGGATGCACAGATCGGCAAGGATCTTTCCATAGGTCCTGGAGACATAGGTTTCAAGATCCGGGTGTTCCACCACGTGGACTTCGTCACACCCGTAGGAAATGGCCTGTTGTGCAATGGGTTCCACCTGGTGTCCCAACAAAAGACCGACAACACGGGTGTTTCTTTTCAAAGCCAATTCCCTGGCCTTTCCCATCAGTTCCCAGGAAACATGCACGGCAGCGCCTTCGGCAACCTCGATGAAGACCGCCACGCCCTCATAAGAAACCCCTTTGATGGCGGCACTACCACGGGTTGCGGCCGATATCTTTTTACGCCGCTTTTTTTCAAACTTGACTGCCCCGACCGGACAAACGTCAAAACACTTCCCACATCCCACACATACTTCAGGGTCAACATATGCCACGCCGTCATCGCTAAGCTCGATGGCCCCCACCGGACATTCTCCGATGCAGATCTCGCAGGCAATGCAGGCATCAGAGATGATCTCGGCGACTTCGATGCCTTTGGAATTTCTAGCCATTGGCCTTTAACGCTCCTGCTCTTTTCACTGACTGAAAAGGGTTTCCAACAGTTGGGACACCGCCGGCTCCGGATCAGGATCGGCAAAAAATTTCCTGCCCCCCTCTCGGAGAGGGGGCGATGAAATTTTTCGAACCCATGTGGGCGACCCCTTGATTCCGATCAGGGTCTCAGCCGCAGAGATGGCGGGAGCGTCCCAAACATCAATCAATGCCGTCAGAGAATGAATGACGGCCGGAAGACTGGCCCGCCGAGGTTTTGCAAGCTCCAGTTCTACGGTCAACAGTGCAGGAAGCTTTCCGCACACCACTTGGGTCCCGGCGTCGACCTTTCGCACCACCTGAATTTCCTGTTTAACCGGATTGACCCACTGGACTCGTGTCACATAGGTCAACTGCGTGATCTTCATCCGGGTAGCAATACCCGGACCGGTTTGAGCAGTGTCACCGTCAATGGCCTGTTTTCCGCACAAAATCAGATCCACAGGGATTTGCGCGCCGATTTTGCTGATAGCCATGGCAAGGGTATAGCTTGTGGCCAGCGTGTCCGCTCCGGCAAAAGCCCGATCCGACAAAAGCACCCCGTGGTCGGCGCCCAAGGAAAGCGCCTGGCGCAGAATCGCGACCGCCTGAGGCGGTCCCATTCGGTGCTTATTTCAAAAAGTGACGGAAGACATCTTATTGATTTTCAACGTCAAAAATAAGGAGTAAAAACAATATCGGACCAGGATAGAGGATGCCGGTCTGTCTGAAGAGGCTCCAAGGGAAGCCGAACGGAAGCTCGCCCGCCTTTTCTCGTTAAAACCGGTGCGAAGCGATGTGGGCATGACCGGAGAGGTAACCTTGCGAGGCCGGGTTCTTCCTGTCGGCGGAATTAAAATGAAGGTGCTGGCCGCCCATCGGGCAGGCCTGAGCACGGTGATTCTGCCCAAGCGCAACGAACCCGACCTGGAAGAACTTCCTGATGAGATCCGGCACGGCCTGAGGTTTGTTCTGGTGGAACATATCGAAGAGGCGCTGAAGGTAGCTCTGGAGGCCGAGAAGAAGGGGCCGCACGATGACACATTGGCAAAA
>CAYSGJ010000132.1:0-15949 GCA_964430705.1 uncultured Desulfobacterales bacterium
CAAAATCAAAATCCTCTCGTCTGCTGGCTGCCGCCAGTCGCTCCTCCGCCCGCTTCACGGCGGTCTTGGCCCGCTCGACATCGATGTCCCTGCGCCGCTCGGCGGATTCCGCCAACACCGTCACCTTGTCAGGCAACACCTCTGCAAACCCGCCGTTTATAAAAACGATCCGCTCACCGCCCGCTTTGTCTTTGTACCGAAGCATTCCGGTCTTCAGGGTCGTCAGGAACGGCGTATGACCAATCAATACGCCAAATTCCCCGTATTCGCCCGGCGCGACAACCATCTGGGCCTCTTCATCGACCACGGATCTGTCAGGGGTCACAACTTCCAACATAATATTTCCTGCCATAATGTCACCTACCCCTCAACCGCGCTATTCAACCTCACCCAATTTCTTAGCCTTTTCCTGTGCCTCTTCAATCCCGCCGACCATGTAGAAAGCTTGTTCCGGAAGCTCGTCGTGCTTGCCCTCAACGATCTCTTTAAAGCCGCGGACCGTGTCCTCCACCTTGACGTATTTTCCCGGACTGCCCGTAAAAGACTCCGCCACGTGGAAAGGCTGGGAAAGAAATCTTTGGATCCTGCGAGCCCTGTTCACCGTGACCTTGTCCTCGTCTGAAAGCTCATCCATGCCAAGAATAGCAATGATGTCCTGAAGGTCCTTGTACTTCTGAAGGATGACCTGCACCGCACGGGCCGTGGCATAGTGATCGCCGGGCAATATATTGGGATCCAAAATGCGGGATGTTGAATCCAGAGGGTCCACTGCAGGATAGATGCCCAACTCCACGATCTGCCTGGAAAGCACCACGGTACCATCCAGGTGGGCAAAGGTGGTTGCGGGGGCCGGATCCGTCAAATCGTCCGCGGGCACGTACACGCACTGCACTGCGGTAATGGATCCCTTGGTCGTCGATGTAATCCGCTCTTGAAGTTCGCCCAAGTCGACGGCCAGCGTCGGCTGGTAGCCGACGGCGGAAGGCATACGTCCGAGCAGGGCCGAAACCTCGGCGCCCGCCTGGGTGAATCGGAAGATGTTGTCGATAAAAATCAACACGTCTTTTCCCTCTTCATCCCTGAAATATTCCGCTGCGGTCAAGGCCGATAAGGCCACACGCGCTCGGGCGCCCGGCGGCTCAGTCATCTGTCCATAAATCAAGGCGGCCCTGGGAAGAACGCCGGAATCCTTCATCTCGTGGTACAAGTCATTTCCCTCGCGGGTACGCTCGCCCACACCGGCAAATACCGAAATACCACCGTGCTGCATAGCAATGTTATGGACCATTTCCATCATGATGACGGTCTTGCCCACGCCGGCACCACCAAACATGCCCATCTTGCCGCCCCGGGGAAATGGAACGAGCAGGTCAATAACCTTGACACCACTTTCCAACACATTGACCGTCGTGTCCTGCTCTGTAAAAAGCGGGGCCGCTCGATGGATGGGAAGCGTTTTCTCTGAACTCACGGGACCCAGTCCATCCACAGGCCTTCCCACAACATTGAGTACCCGGCCCAGACCGGCTTCGCCGACAGGCATCTGAATGCCGTCACCCGTGTTCTTCACGGGCATGCCCCGAACCAAGCCGTCCGTAGAATCCATGGCAATGGTACGCACCACGCGGTCCCCCAAATGCTGGGCCACCTCCACAACCAGGTTGTCTTCCTCATCATTGATCCCCGGGTTGCTAATCAACAAGGCCGTGTAGATCAAAGGGAGCTGCCCTTCTGGAAACGCCACATCGACCACGTTGCCGATAACCTGGGTAATCGTTCCTGTATTCACAACTTCTGCTGCCATCCTATCGACCTCCCCAATACGTATTAAATATCCATTAACCTGAACAATTCTATATTAACTCAATTGGTCTATATTAACTCAATTGGTTATCACTGCCCTTTCAGGGCCTCGGCGCCACCCACGATATCCATGAGATCAGCGGTAATGGCTGCCTGGCGAGCCTTGTTGTATGCCAGGGTGAGATCCGTAATCATCTCCTTGCAATTGCCTGTAGCATTGTCCATCGCCTGCATCCGAGCCGCATGCTCACTTGTGGACGTTTCCAGCAATCCCTTAAAGATTTGCACATAGACCTGCTTCGGGAGCATTTCCGCCATCAATTCGTCGGCCGACGGTTCACATATGTGTTCGGCGATATAGCCCACGTCCGCTTGCGCTTCAGCTGTTTCGGCCTTTTCGACGCCGGCGATAGGCAAAAGCTGCTGCACCGTAGGCGCTTGTCTGGCCATAGAGACAAACTCGGAAAAGATCATATGCACTTCGTCACTTTGCCCTTCAAGGAACCCGTCGATAAGACCCCTTCCGGCATTAATCGCCACGTTGAAACCAAACCGGGCGCCCACAACACCGATCACCTCCTCCACGATGTTGGCTTTTCTGCGACGGAAGAAATCCCTGCCCTTTTTGCCCATGCAAATCAGTCGTGTTTCAATACCCTGTTCCCTTTTTTCTGCCAGAAATTTTTGGCATCTTGCCAACAGGTTTGAGTTAAAACTGCCACACAGCCCCCGATCAGAAGTCATGAGAACCATGTCGACGGTTCTGACCTCGGCCCGAGGTACAAGCAATCTTGGAGCATTTTCTTCATCACCCCCGGCACGTTCGGCCAGACTGCCCAAAACCTCTGCGAACTTCTCCGCATAGGGCCGGAAAGACTCCATCTTTCCTTGAGCGCCCTTGAGCTTCGAGGCGGCCACCATATTCATGGCCTTGGTGATCTTTTGCGTCTTCTTGACCGCCTTGATTTTTAGTTCAACTTCCTTGAGTGTCGGCATATCTTACCCCTATAGCAAGCATGGAACACGATCAACTATTTGATCGTGTCTTTAAATTCCTCATCGTAATCGGTCAAAGCCTTGGCAATGGTCTTGTCCAGGTCGTCGCTGATTTCCTTCTTCTCCGCAAGCTCGCTAAAAATCTGAGGATACTTGCTCTCAATGAACGGATAAAGTCCCGCCTCGTATTTGCTCAGAACATCCACCGGGTACTTATCCAGAAAACCCTTGGTGCCTGCATACAGGATAGTCACCTGCTTTTCCATGGTAAGGGGCTGGTACTGGGGTTGTTTCAGGATCTCCACCAAACGCATCCCACGGGTCAGCTGCCTCTGCGTAGACTTGTCCAGATCGCTTCCGAACGCGGCAAACGCCTCCAGCTCCCGGAACTGGGCCAAATCCAAACGCAAAGAACCTGCCACCTGTTTCATGGCCTTTACCTGGGCGGCCCCGCCCACCCGGGAAACCGACAGTCCCACGTTGATGGCCGGCCGAACGCCGGAAAAGAACAAGGCCGGCTCCAGGTATATCTGACCGTCCGTAATCGAGATAACGTTCGTGGGGATGTAGGCGGAAACGTCGCCCGCCTAAGTTTCAATAATAGGTAGGGCCGTGAGGGAACCGGCGCCCAGTTCATCGTTGAGTTTGGAGGAACGCTCCAGAAGCCGGGAATGGTTGAAGAAAATGTCGCCGGGATATGCCTCGCGTCCGGGAGGACGTCTCAAAAGAAGGGAAATCTGCCGGTAGGCCGCAGCTTGCTTTGAAAGGTCGTCGTATATAATCAGAGCATGTTCGCCTTTGTCCCGATAGTATTCCCCCATGGCGGTTCCCGCATAGGGACCGATGTATTGGAGTGTGGCAGGGTCACTGGCGCAAGCCGCGACAACCGTGGTAAACTCCATGGCCCCGGCCTTTTCCAACACGTCCACGACCTGGGCCACCGTAGATTTCTTCTGGCCGCAAGCCACGTAGATGCACTTTACATCCTGACCCTTCTGGTTGATAATGGCATCCACACCCACAGCGGTTTTGCCGATCTGACGGTCGCCGATGATCAGTTCCCGCTGCCCACGGCCCACGGGGGTCATGGCGTCAATAGCCTTAAGACCCGTATACATGGGCTCGTTCACCGATTGCCTGGCAATAACCCCGGGCGCAACCATTTCAACCCGGCGAAATTCCTTGGCGTCAATGGGCCCTTTGCCGTCGATGGGAAGCCCCAACGAGTTCACCACACGGCCCAGCATGGCATCACCCACAGGCACCTGAGCGATCTTGCCGGTCCGCTTGCAGGTATCTCCTTCCTGCAGCTCAATGTCTTCTCCCATGATGGCCACACCCACATTGTCTTCTTCCAGGTTGAGCACGAGGCCCATAATGCCGTGGGGAAATTCAAGAAGCTCCATAGACATGGCCTTCTCTACGCCGTACACCCTGGCAATGCCATCACCGACCGATAAAATGATCCCGGTCTCGCTGACGTCCACCTTCTTGTCATAATCCTTGATCTGTCCCTTGATAATGTCACTGATCTCTTCGGCTCTAATTTCCATCAGATTCCCTCACCCCTTTGCAAAGATTCTTTTAAACCTATTAACTGCGTTTTCACGCTTCCATCCAAGACCAAATCTCCAACCTTGGTCACCACCCCGCCTATCAAGGAAGGATCGACCGTCGTGTCGATGGCCACCTTTTTTCCTGTCTGCCTAGACAAAGTCGCCTGGATCTTTTCGACGGTCTCGTCAGGCAGCGCAACAGCGGACATCACATCAGCCCTGATAATATTGGCAAGCTCATCAGTCAACTTCTCATAAAAAACGCAGATGTCTCCCAGATACTGGATCCTGCCCTTGTCGAACAACAGTAATAGGAATGAGGCCATGGTCTTGGAAGGATTCACCTTTCTAACGACCGCATCCAGGACTTTTTTTCGACTTTCCGCATCATACAGCGGATTGGAAATGGCCATTTCCAGCTCTTTATTTTCATCCAAAAGCTTCGCAAAGCCCGCCAACTCTTCCTTGTAAGTATCCGCCTGACCGTCTTCCTTGCCAATGGCCAGCAGGGCCTTGGCATACCTTCTGGCAATTCGTGCGTTTATCACTGGGCCACCACCACCTTTGTCAGATATTCGTTAATAATGCGTTTCTGGTCTTCGTCGTTGATATTCTTTTTTACCAATTCCTCCGCCATAGCAACCGCTTCGCCTGCCATTTCCGCCCTGAGTTCTTTTTTGGCTTTCTCGAACTCTTGATCGATGTTCTTTTTGGCCTGTTCCTGAAGCTTTTCCGCCGAGGCTTTGGCCGCCTCGATAATCTTTGCTTTTGCGGCTTCGCCGTCCTGAATATAGCCGGCGATTATTTTTTCCACCTCTGTTTCCAGCTGGCTGAGCCTCTGTTTGTATTCGCCAAGTTGTTGTTCGGCTTCCTGTTTCTGCTTCTCCAAATCACCCAATTGTTCTTTGATTCCTTGCTGCCGTCCCGTCAGCGCCTGCGCAACAGGTTTTTTCAAGAGAAAGATCAACACGCCGGCAAGAACCGCAAAATTCATGATTCGCCAAATCAGATCTTTGGTCTTATCCATGCCGCCTTCTCCGTGCCCACCGTCGGAAGCGCCGAAAACAAGGCCACAGGCAAACACTACCGTCACAACAGCCACCAGGCTTACCAAGCAGCGAGCCTTTGTGCTCCCCATAAAAACCTTCATTACACGGCCCTCCCCAATATCTTTTCAGCAATAGAAGCAGAAAAAGTCTCTATTTCACCTTGCAATTTCTTTTTTGCCTCCTGAGCCTGCTTCGCTATCTGGGCCCGCACAGCCTCCAGGTCTTTCGCCGCCATTTCGCTGATTTCAGCAACGAGTTTTCTCTCCTCCGCCCGAGCGGCTTCTTTAAGGGCCTCCTTTTCCTGGTGCCCTTTCATCTTGGCTTCGCTCATTTTAACCTTGAAAGCTTGCTGACTTTCAGCCGCACCTTCCTGTGCAGACGCCACGGCTTGCTCCATACCTGCTATCTTCTTTTTTCTTTCAAGGAGAATTTTCCGGATGGGTTTGTAAAGGACTGCGTTGAGGATGAAAATGAGCAAAATGAAATTTGCCATCTGGACCAAAAGCGTCCAATCGGGAATAATCGCCATAGCAGACTCCTACCTGTTGTTGGTGATGTTCAAAAAGTCCAAGTAACCTAGACAACAAATCTATACGAAAAGTGGCCCGTCTATACATCACCAAGGGGTTCTTGTCAAAGGTTTTTTTCTTTTTTTCGCTGAAAATGGTTATGGTTGAAAAGGAGGGCGCCCGACCCGCCAAAACCATAGGGACTATGGCCGGCCGGGTAACGTGTAATCAGTTCACGTCCAAAGATAGTTTGTCACATTGGAATAGGTCGTGCGTTTTAGGCCTGCCGCTTTGCCAGCTTAATCGTCTTTTGTGGAGCCTCCGCATCGGTCTTCATCGTGCAATGGCCGTGAAACACCACGCCCGCGTCAATCACCACGACCGGTGCATGAAGATCGCCGAAAACCCTTGCCGTGGGCTGCAACTCAATGCACCTTGTGGCCCGGATATTTCCGCTCACCTCCCCACGCACCGTCGCTGTGTCAACCAGGATGTCGGCATTGATGACGGCCCCCTGCCCCACCACGATGACACCGCCTTTGCTCTCAATGGTTCCCGTAAAGTGGCCGTCCAACCTCACGGTGCCCTCAAAGGCAAGCTTTCCTTCCAGCGTCGTTTCCGGCCCCAAAAAAGTCTGAATTCCCCTTTGCGTCTTTTTCACCTCAATCCCCTCTGTTTGCTCGTAAGTCCGGCTATTTGCCACACAACATGCACCACTGGCAAGTCAAAAGTTCCAAGTCCGGGACCTGCATTGCCGCACAAATCGTGATGGGCGCATGCCGGCATTTCCATCCGTCCCGCAACGACTCACGAACACCAATGGCTCGCTTTCCGTCGATCGATCAGCTTTTGAACATAAACCGCCGCATACTAATATTGAGCAAAATACCGATACCCAACATCGTTACCACCAAGGATGAACCACCATAGCTGATCAGCGGCAAGGTTACCCCGACAACGGGAACCAGCCCCAGCGCCATGGCCATGTTAATTAAGGCCTGCCAGAAAATCATACTGGTGATTCCAACAGCCAAAATCGTGCCGAATGGTTCCCTGGAACGTATTGCAATGCTAAGCCCCCAAACAATAATCAACATGTACAGAACGATCAAAAATGCAGAACCCATGAATCCCCACTCTTCGGCCAGCACGGAAAAGATAAAATCGGTATGTTGTTCAGGAAGAAAGGAAAGGGCATTTTGGGTGCCTTGCAAGAAACCCTTTCCGGAAAACATCCCGGAGCCCACGGCAATTTTGGACTGGATGATATGGTAGCCGGCGCCCAAAGGATCTTTTTCCGGATTCAGGAATATAGCAATCCGTTGTCTCTGATAGTCTTTCAAAAAAAACCAGCCCAGCGAGCCCACAAGCAACCCAATACCACCGAGACAGATCATAGAACGGCGCTCAATCTTCACGAATAACGTCATGGAACCTGCAATCAAGAGCACGATAAGCCCTGTGCCCAAGTCCGGCTGCCTTGCAATAAGAACAAATGGTATCGCCGTCCAAACCAGCGGTTTCCACAAATTCTGCATGGTGAACCCGCTCTCCGACACCCGGTCGGAATAAAATCTTGCCAGCAAAATCGGCACGGCTATCTTCATCATTTCTGAGGGCTGGAAAGACATCCCGCCAAAAGCAAGCCACCTTTGAGAGCCGGAAATCTCTTTTCCACCGACAGCTACCGCCACCAGCAAAAAGATGCACATGGTATAGATGAGGGCGCCCCACCTGTGCAGCCATTTATAATTAAAAAACAACATGATCATCATTCCGACCGTGCCTATCCCAAACCAGTATGACTGTTTAAGATAAACCGGCCCGCTCACGCTTGCCACCTCGGCAGTGGCATTCGCAGCACTGTACAGCGTTAAAACCCCTATTGCCAGAAGTGCCAACGCCAGGGCCAGCAGAACCCAATCAAAATGTTCAACCAGTCTTCTATCAAACATAACTGCCTTACAAACCAAAGACGGGGTTTTTAGTCATACTGAATCCTTCAATCCCTAAATTCCCAAATTCTCCAAATATGTTTTCACCATCTCTCGAGCAATAGGTCCGGCTGCAGAAGAACCGTGTCCGCCATGTTCCACCAACACAGCCACGGCAATGCGAGGATTTTTTGACGGCGCATAAGCAACAAACCATGCATGGTCTCGCATTCGAAAGGGAGTCTCTCCCTCGGGTTTTTCCTCGTGGTCCGGCGCCATGGCAACGACCTGCGCGGTGCCTGTCTTGCCGGCCATTTCAATGTCAAGCATTCGAAGACCCCATCCCGTACCTCCCCGCGTATTAACAACGTCAAACAGCCCCCTTCTAACAATTTCAAGGTTTTCTCCGGACACCGGTAAATTTCCCAGCACTTTCGGCTCGGAAACTTGAACCGTAGAACCGCCTGACGCCTCCACTTTTTTCGCAATCTGAGGCTTGTACAGTGTTCCCCCGTTGCCTACGGCAGCAATCAGGCTAACCATTTGAATGGGCGTGACCAAATTAAACCCCTGCCCAATGGCGATTGAAAGGGTTTCGCCGGCCTGCCAAGGAACGCCGACCTTTTTCAACTTCCACGAGGCCGTCGGGACCAACCCTGAAGCCTCGTTGTCAAGCTCCACACCGGTCGGTCTGCCAAGACCGCAAGCCCGGGCATATCGGGCCAAGCGGTCGACTCCCAACTTTTCTCCAAGTTGAAAAAAGTAGACATCACACGATTTGGCCAACGCATCCACCATATTCACGGTTCCGTGGCCCCTTCGATTCCAACATCGATATGTGCGATTCCCGTAGCGATAATGGCCCGGACAGTAAAATGTGGTGTTTTCGTTGACGATCTCTTCCTCCAAGGCTGCAATTGCCGTCACGATCTTATAGGTGGATGCCGGTGGGTACTGGCCTTGAACGGCCTTGTTTCCCATGGGATGAAATTCGTTGGCAGTCAGTTGTCTCCATGTTTCAAACGTCATGCCCTCAACAAAAGCATTGGGATCAAAAGCCGGACTGCTGGCTAAAGAAAGGATATCTCCGTTGGATGGATCCATAGCCGCCGCCGCACCGATTTTGCCGGCCAACAAGGCCTCGGTTTGGCGTTGCAGGGCTATGTCCAATGTCAAATAGACATTTTCGCCGGGAACCGCATCTTCGGTTTCAAGGATCCTAGTCACCAGGCCCACGGCATTCACTTGAACCTTTCGTTTTCCAGGTTTACCGTGAAAAAAAGTCTGGTAACTGCGTTCAACCCCAAACTTCCCTATGAAATCGCCTCGTCTATTGTGTGGATACCGGCGGCTTTTGAGCTGCTCTTCACTGATTTCACTCAAGTAGCCAATGAGATGGGATGCGCGAGCGCCTTCCATATAGTGCCTCATAGGCTCAATAGTCACCACAATGCCGGGCAAATCCAACTTGTGAGCCTCGACCACGGCCACCGCATCCCGACTCAGATCCCGTTTGAGCACGATGGGCTTAAAAGAAGGCCAACCTTTTCGATCCTTCAGCTTCGCAAGCAACGGCTCGGCATCCTCGTCCAGAAATTCGGCCAGCCTTTGCACAACCCTTTCGTGATCTTTCGCATCTTCCAACACGATGGAAACACTAAAAGACGGCCTGTTATCCACCACAAGAACACCGTTACGATCATAGATCAGCCCCCTGGGAGGCGGTATGCTCTGTAGCCTGACCCAGTTGTTTTGAGACAACCGGCGGTAATCCGGGCCCTTGACAACCTGGAGGTAATACAGCCTTGCCAGAAGGAACAAAAAGGCCCCCAACACAATGATCAGCGCCCCGGACACCCGCTGTCGGTACCAGTCCCCATCGACCGTCTTCAAATAGGTGTCGCTCATGACGCCAGCCAATCCTTCCCTGTGCTTCCAACCTCATGTTGCCTGGACTTGAACTTGCGCAACAGGCACTCCAACCCCTTGACCACGGCCGGCCCCGTGACGGCGCCTAAAAAGACCTGCAGCGTCACATGCCCCAGCATTGGAAAAAATGCCGAGGCCAGCCTGCCCGGAAAAACCGCAAACATGAAAAAAAATACATTTTGCAACAACACGCAAAGACCGATCAACAACATGCGCAACAGGTTGCCTTTCACGTCAAAAAAGCTGGATATGGCTTGCACGCCAAGAAATATCCAAAAATATACGGTAAGATAGAGTCCAAAACCGCCACCGGAGAAAAGATCCATGATAAAGCCCAGCAAAAAAACCAACAAAATCCCTTGTCTGACCGGCAGGTTGAAACGAATAAAAACGACTACCGGAATGATCAGGTCGTAGAACATCCCTCGAAAACAAGGCATCGTCAGAACAGCCGTCTGCCCTACAATCATAGCGATTCCCAGGGACGAATAAAAAACGAACACTTTCATGGGCCGGTACCGGATCCTAGGTCAAACGACAAGATAAAAAGTGTAAAGGCCGAGAGCAAGAGGTGACTCCGGCTTGCTTTCCCGTCGAATCTTGCCACTGCCGGGCCGACATGGACCTTTGCCGGAAAGGGGAAAAAGCCGGCATCAATGTTTCCAAGTCTCATCAGACAGCTCAAGAATAACCAACACCTCTTCCAATCGTGTAAAATCAACGAATGGTTCAACCCGGACCTCCTGAAAAATACCAGGCTCATCCTTGTAAATCTCTTTTATGGCCCCGATGGGCAGTCCTTTTGGGAAAAGCCCGTCGAGACCCGAAGAAACCACCGTATCGCCGATTTGGACATCCGCTTTTCTAAGCACGTACTTGAAACGACACGTCTCGTCCGTCTCTCCCTCTACGATACCCCTTGTTCTGTCGTGCTGGACAAGTGCATCAATGGCGCTGCTGCGATCAACCATGAGCATGACCTTTGAATAGGTATAAGACGCCGTGACCACTTGGCCGACGATGCCCTCCGGTGCGATGACAGGCATTCCCTTGCCGATGCCGTCATTAGAACCCCTATTAATAATGATGGCCTTGAACCAAACCGATGGATCCTGCCCCACAACCTCAGCGGCAATCACCCGATGAGGAAGGGCGGCCTTTGTCGCTAAAAGCCTTTGTAGGCGTTCACACGTTAGTTGCGCTTCAACAAATCGGCTGTTTTCAAGGTTTGCCTGGGCAAGCATGCCTCTGAGTGCATCGTTTTCTTCTTTCACCGACACCAGATAAAAATAGTGTGTCCAGGCATTCTCGCAAAACCGAATGGCTTGAACCACGCCCTCCTGAAAAGGCCCGATAGCCGCCATGACCATTCGATCAAAAAAAGCGTTCCTTTGGCCGTACTTGGACCCAACAGAAAGGAATATAATGTTGATGAAAAAAATTAGGATAAGGCAAAAAATCGTCAGAAGTCTTCTAGAAAACATGGGTGCAGCCGCAAAAAGGGATAAGGGGAACACCGGTCATGGCTTGACTCGGGGCGCCTACCCTACTGAATTGTCACCTCTGACAGAAGCGAAATTTCCTCCAAGGCCTTACCTGAACCCAAGACCACGGTGGAAAGCGGGTCGTCGGTCACCTTGATGGGCAACGACGTCTCCTCTCGCAGAAGTTTGTCCAAATTCTTGAGAAGGGCGCCCCCGCCGGTCATGACGATCCCGGTGTCAACGATGTCTGCAGCCAATTCAGGAGGGGTTTGCTCTAGAGCCGTCTTGACGGTCTCCACGATAGATTCAATCTGTTCAGCAGTGGCAACACGTATTTCCTCCGAATCTATCGCCAAGATCTTCGGAATGCCGGAAACGAGATCCCGCCCCTTGACCTCAATCGTCTCTATGTTTTCCGGGTCAGGATAAGCATTGCCGATCGTCGTCTTAATAATCTCGGCGGTTCTCTCTCCTATCAAGAGATTGTATTTGCGTTTGATATACTGAACTATAGCGTCGTCCATCTTGTCACCGCCGACCCGGATAGACCGACTGTACACAATGCCCGCCAGCGATATCACTGCAACCTCCGTTGTACCTCCCCCGATGTCCACAACCATGTTGCATGTGGGGTCTGTAATGGGAAGTCCCGCACCGATAGCAGCGGCCATAGGCTCTTCGATGAGAAAAACCTCTCTGGCGCCGGCAGACTCGGCGGATTCCTTAACAGCCCGTTTCTCCACCTGGGTAATACCTGACGGAACACAGATGATGATCCTGGGCCGAATCAGGGTTCGACGGTTATGCACTTTGCGGATAAAATGGCGCAACATGGCCTCCGTAACCTCAAAATCAGCGATCACCCCGTCCTTCATGGGTCTGATGGCAACGATGTTTCCCGGAGTCCGTCCAAGCATCCTTTTGGCCTCCGCCCCAACGGCCAAGACCCTGTTTTTTCGCCTGTTGTCTGTCCTAACCGCCACCACGGAAGGCTCGCTGAGGACGATGCCTTTGCCTTTCACATAAACCAGCGTGTTGGCGGTACCCAAATCAATGGCCAAATCATTTGAAAACTTTCCAAGAAGGAAGTTTAACACCGTAGTGATCTCCTGACTAAGTTTATTGGGTTACAGGCTTTTTTCAAGCACAATGTTATAAAGCACGAATTATGCCACCAACAACATCGACTGCTTTTAATACTATTATATTCCTAACAGAGAAGCGCCCTTATTTCAATAAAAAAAAAGTATTTACCATAACCACTTCACAGAAAGGGTTTGAATTTTGTCGCGCTCTGTGTTCTTAGAAAAGCTACGAAATGCCAACGGTAAGCGTCATAATTCCCACTTTCAATCGGGCCGGAATGCTCAAACAGGCGGTGGAGTCCGTGCTGGCCCAAGACTTCAAGGACTTTGAGCTGATCGTTGTCGATGACGGCTCCACGGATAACACCTCGGCGACACTCAGATCTTATCCGATCGTCTCTGTGGTGCAACAGCCACACACCGGCGTCAGCGCAGCGCGCAATACGGGCATTAAAACAGCGACCGGCAGTTTGATCGCCTTTCTAGATTCCGACGATCTGTGGCTTCCTAAAAAATTATCGATCCAGAGCGCTTTTTTTCAAAACCACCCGGATGCCCTCATCTGCCAAACGGAAGAGATCTGGATGAGGAACGGCAAAAGGGTAAACCCTAAAAAACGGCACAAAAAGCGCTCCGGAATCATTTTTGAACATGCCGTCGCGTTGTGCCTGGTAAGCCCTTCGGCGGTGATGATGCGCAAGGACTTGTTTGACATGGTCGGTCTGTTTGACGAAAACCTGCCCGCCTGTGAAGATTACGATCTGTGGTTGCGAATCGGTTGCAGGCTTCCAATTCACCTGATCGATCGACCCTTGGTCGTTAAACGGGGAGGCCATAAAGATCAGCTTTCACAATCACCGGGTCTGGACCGTTTTCGGATACGAGCCTTAAAAAACATCCTCGAATCACCTCCGGAAGGCGGATTAACGCTTTCACAACGTCTGGCGGCTGTCAAGGTGTTGTCCGCCAAGTGCGCCATTTATGCAGCGGGGTGTCTGAAAAGGGGACGAGAGGATGAGGGGCGGAAATATCTTTGGCTGAAAGACAGATATGACCAGAAGGCCGAAGATCTCTGATTAGCCCGTTTTTGCTTCTTTATGAGAGCAAATAAAATTCGTAGGGATGCGTTTTATGCGCACCCGTCCGGATGGGTTCGGTGAACTGAACGACGGGAATAAATCCCGTCCCCACACTTCTGTCGTGTGTGGTTGGTCCTTACGTTGGGTCGAGCCCGGGTGATGTTATCCACCCAATCTGGGGTTTGCGGCCACGACAAAGAATGAAGGCCACTCGTCCATGTTAACAAACACGTTCACGTGGCACGTACACGAAGTTACTGTTTTTTTGTGTTTTCCACATTTCGTGTCTTCGTGGTAATTTTTATTTTTTCCACTCGGGAAGACTAAACTAAGGGACTCTATAGACTGATGAACAACTTGGTATTGGACCTCATATTAGCGGCTCTGTCTACGGGGCTGTTGTGGAAGGGCTCTGAATGGGTGGTCGACGCTTCGGTGCGCATTGCGCACAGGCTGCGCATTTCAGACCTGGCCATCGGGCTGACCGTCGTTGCTATCGGCACCTCCGCCCCTGAGTTCGCCGTGACCATTAATGCCGCAATGCGAGGCCTGCCCGACATTTCGGTCAGCAACGTCGTTGGATCGAACATCTTTAATCTCGGTTTTATTTTAGGAGGCTGCGCCGCCATTCGAACCATCCAAACATCTCCCGCCATTGTGTGGAGAGACGGTCTTTTCTTGCTCACCATGTCAATAATTTTGACTATTTTTCTTTTGGATTTAACACTGGATCCTATAGAGGGAATTGCACTGTTTTCCTGCCTCATTATCTACATCGCTTTTCTCTTTTGGAAAAAGGATCCTATCGCCGAAGCGGGCACCGGCCAAAGCGCCACATGGAAGGACATTCCCCTTTTTATTGTGGGTATTGCCGCCGTGGTAGGGGGCGGGCATCTGCTGGTATGGTCCGCCACAGCCCTGGCGCGCGGACTGGGCCTGTCGGAGTGGGTCATCGGGGTGACCATCGTCGCCGCCGGAACCTCAGCCCCTGAATTCGCCACATCACTGATGGCGGCCGTCAAAGGCCGGTACGCCATGTCCATCGGCAATCTCATCGGCAGCGATTTGTACAATATTTTGGGGGTCCTCGGTCTGGCCGGCATGTTGGGGCCGCTTCGTATCGACCCGGTAGGCCTGCATAGCCTCTATCTGCTCGTCGGCGTTGTGGCATTGGTCATCTTTTTCATGCGCACCGGCTTTCAAGTAACCCGGTGGGAAGGCATGGCTCTCATCGGGATCAATCTTATCCGCTGGATTGTGGATTTTTCAGGGTAGTCGTTGATAATGACAGGCATCGCCCTCTTGTCTTGCCGGCTTCTTTAGACCTGTTCCATGTCGATTGCGTAAAAAATCGAAATTCGGGGACACCATATCGATGTTAACGGATTACGCAGAAGTTCCCCGGATTCTAAGCGAATGATACCTAAGATCAAACCGTATGCCAGTTTTCAGTCTTCAATCCTGAAAACGATTCGTAGTCTTCAACATTGCGCGTCACCAAAACCAGACCATTCACCCTGGCAATCGCTGCGATCTGACCGTCCACGAATGGAGGGGTCTTGCCTTTTGACGACAACCGCACACGTTCTCCGGCATGCCACTCCGCGGCTCGATCATTATAGGGAAGAATCAGCATGTTCCGTCGGACCACGTCGTTGAGAAATGATTCAATCATTGTGCGTTTACGAGATCTGGGAAGACGCCGGAAACCGTATTGAAGCTCGTGCCAAACAGGTGCTGCCGTCACAATTTCATGGTGGTGTTTCTCAAGTCTGTGAAGGACAGACTCTTTGGGTGTCGTCTTTACACACTCTGAAACGACATTCGTGTCCAGCAAGTATTTCATGCCTCAAATTCAACCTTTCTGCCCGCGGACGGATCTCGAAGACCTTCAAAATCAGAGTCGGTTATTTGCACCGGTCTATCCTGGATGACCTGCCTGAATCTCATCAGGGCATTCCAAAACCCCCTGCTTTTCTGATCCATCAGTTCGTATTCATGAACCGACAACAGAACCGCAACCGGTTCTCCTCGCCTCGTCAGTTTCACAGAGGGTCCATTTTCCACTTGATGGATGATGGACGGCAACTTGTTCTTGGCTTCCGCTATCGAAAACTGCCTTTTCAAACCACTCACCTCCTTCCCATGGCAGCTTGATTATAGCCATCTTAATGGCCATAATCAAGAAAAACTGATTCGGGGATTATTCCGTTAAGTTACACATGGCACGATCGGTTTTCCTGAAGGGACAAATTACCCCAAATCCGTTTTTACCCATTTTTGCTCAAAGATGTTTTGGGTAAAGGTTCTCATTCGGACCAATCTCATCAAATGGATTGCGGCGACCTTCACAACGGATTCGCCCGGGTCAAGTGCGCGGATTGCGGTCATGAGTACCTGTCAGCATGGGGACGGTCAGCATGGGGACGTAGGTTAAATTATAACTTGATTCGGGAGGGCGAAGCTGTTAGGAAGGTGGGCATGCCGCGTAAATCAAGAATTGATGCTCCTGGAGCCCTTCATCA
>CAYSGJ010000133.1:0-8937 GCA_964430705.1 uncultured Desulfobacterales bacterium
TTCCCTTCCGGGAAGCGGGCCGGTCAAATGCCCACCAACAAAGCAGATCCGGTGAAATCGGCAGCCCCGAAGGGCCAGGGTCTTTTCAAGGCGTCAGCCTCAAAAACGAAGAAAAAAATAGCTCTGACTACACGCAAGTGAAGTGAATGATGTCAACCAAAACTTTCTTGGCTAACACGCTGTAATCAAAAAAAACAGACTCGTTCTTCGTTTTTCTGGCGATGGATTTGGGCCGATGGGGTACGGAACAGACAAGCGGTCCGGTTTATAAGGTCACCAAGAAGGCGGCATGGTGAATCGGCCCTTTCCCGGCCGTCAACGAAGGGGGTCAGTTTTCGGTTGACGTTTTGACAGGCGGCCCGGTCTTTTCGTCAACGTAGGGCTTGATATCCAGAATGGGGGTTCCGTCTTCCATATCCAGGTTTTCAACATGAATCACGTTGTTGGATTTTTGTAAGACCTTCAGGACAGACATGCCGATGGGGTTGGGTCGGATCGGAGAACAGATGCTGAACACTCCCATCTTCTTTTGGAGGTGTCTTGGGCTCTGGATGCAATATCCCGGACTGAACTTGGGACTGCGGTGGAAATGGAATATGACAACGATTCGCTGTCCTTCGGCGATGTCTTTGAGGCCGTCAAGGTATTTTTCGTCAATCAACAGCCGGCCCTTGATCTTCGATAGTGTCCAATGCCTGGGGACTTTTTGGGCGTCGGTCTTTACGAAACCAATTGAATCAAAGGTAATACGCACTGTGTATTCTTCCTTTTCTTTATGGGTGTTCCATCCGAAATGTATTGAACAATGGCGGTTTTGTAAACAATGTTTATCGTCTATTGGAGAAGTATACAGGCTTGGTCCCCATTTTTTTATCAATGGGATAAATAGATGACCGATCGACAGGCTACTTTGTGATGTTGTCCCGAAGGTCGGGCCATAGAGGAGGACGTTAAAAATCGTTGAGAGTAAAAAAGGCGACCGGCCTGTTTGTGAAGACCGGTCCTTGAAATGCCCATGATTCCGTCGTGGTGCATTATGCCAAAAGGTCAATGACGTTCTCGATCATCTCGTCGGCTGTTGTGACCATTTTCGCGTTGGCCGCGAATCCGTGCCGAGCTGTTATCGTATTGACCATCTCTCCGGCGATATCCACGTTGGATTGTTCCGGTGGATGGGCAGCGTTAGTACCTACGGTCTGGGTGTCGCCGGTTGGATCGGTGGAGGCATCGTTCGGGTCCATGACTCCTTGGGGAGAATATGTTGCAGTACAGGCCGTATAGCTGCCTCGGCCAATTTGGGCTGGGCGGGCCGTGGTTGAAACGGTTTGGGGCGGCACATCCCGGGTAGTGGCTCGGCATGCCTTAAATCCGATGGTGTTCATGTTGGCGATATTGTGCGCAGTTACCTCAAGTTTTTTTCCAAACGTTTTCAGGCCGGAAAGGGCCGTTCCCATCGAATGAACCATCTGTAACCCTCCTGCGGATCTGCGCCAACGCCCTCTCCATAAGAGGGCCGTTGGAACTATTTCCTTCTCCTTGGTTCTTTGCTGCGTTGGACTGCCGAGATGGTCCTGTTTTGCCTCGAATCTCTATGAAAAAGAGTCGCTTCACGGTCGTGAGGGAGGCTTGTCTTTCCGTGCGGCGAAACACGGAAAGACAAAAGATCCGTGCTACCCAAGCAGGTCAACAATGGATCCTTCGGCGCTGTTCCGAGTAGGCGAACGGTGCGCTTCCGGGTGTTGGTCCGAACCCGCTCTGCTTGACGGGTCTTCCACGTTGTCCACAGGGTTGATCTTGCCTTCCGCAACGTCGGGAGTGGTTTCCACGGAGACCTCAACCTTGGGTTGAACAGTCTCCGGATGATTTTGGTTCGCTGTTGAAGCGGTTGCGACGCCTTCGATCATTTTGAGTACCTCCTTGCGGTGACGTTTTGTCCCAATGAAAAAGCCCACTCCTCTTTGGAAAGAATGGGCTGCATCAGTCTCATTTGAAACCGGTTGGGTAACCCCGCTACCCATCGTTATCGGGCCGGAGGCTTTGCGTCCCGCTCTTTCGAGAGGTTTGCCTTTTTCACATTTTTTTTCTAATGTATGTTATCGGCATAACATGTCAAAGCCTAAAGCTTTATTTGCTGATCGGCGGCTTGGTGTGAATTTTTCGTTTGATCCTTTGTCGTGGATGGTGGGCCCATGGCGGCCCTGCGGAGCTTTTTGGGAAGGGAGTTTCCTGAATGAAAAGGGTTTTCCGGGTCTTTTTTGGATTATGTTTGATAGGTTGTGGGTGTTCAACCTCCCGACATTTGCCCTCGATGCCGGATGTGGCAACGCAAGCAGGGCGCGACTGTGTCAGAACCTGCCAGCGAGAGCACCGGTTGTGCGGCAGTGCCTGTCAGGGGTTGTTGTTGCAAGAGTCCAGATGTCTATCGCAGTGCAATCAGAAACTTGAACAATGTTACCGGCTGTGTGTGGAGGAAGAAACAGACTCCGATTGATGTGCGCGCCGACAGCCCGGGCCCGCCCGCACCCTTGCGGTGTCTCTTTCCGGCTTTTTATTGTCGGCCTTTCCAAGCGTATTGGGTTGGCGTGGCAGGAGTTTTGCATCGTCTATCAAACATATTGCCTGTGTGAAAAGGTAATCCACCATCGAGGTCGTTGGGACACAACCATGAAGGGCGAGCGGAAACGAGTCGAACGCAGGAAACATGAAAGGTGCCATGTCCAAAAGGATGCCTTTGCTATGATTACACCGCTTTCTCACAAAAAAGGTGAGATCATTGATATCAGCAGGGGCGGGCTGGCATTTCGCTACGAACCCGATGACAATCAGCCCAAACTGTCGGTGGAAATCGGCCTGTTTTTGCATATCTTTTTGAAGGATATCAGCTTTTGTTTGTTAAGGGTGCCGATTAAGACTATTTCAGACTTTCCCATGGAAAACGGGGAATCGTCCGATTTGGCAAGGAGGCGGAGCGTTGCGTTTCACGCCCTTTCCGAAAGGCAAGTTTCCGAATTGGAATTTTTTATTGAGAACCACACGGCTTGCTAAGAGGGTTTTCTGTTGGCCGGCGGGTTCGTTTTTGAGGGGCTCATGATTTATGAAAATTCACAGTAATGCCGAGATCGCCGCCCAGGTTAATAGATCAAGGTCGGCCGAAACGAAACGCCCGGAGGGCAACACCTCCACCGTAAAACCAGCAGACGAAGGCTCGGGCGAAGGCGCAATCGTAGAATTCTCCCAACGGTCTAAAGACGTTCAGCAAGTTTACGAGATTCTTCAATCGCAACCTGACGTCCGCGCCGAAAAAATCAGAGCCATCAAAGAAAGAATTGAAAAAGAAGTATACGAGATCGATTTTGAGGGTACGGCCGACAACATGCTGAAGTCGTTTTTTTAATGGCCCGCCCGAATAGTGTCGTGTTTCCTGCCGCTGTTTCCGTAACCGTGCGTGCAACATTTTCCGCTTTCACCCGGACCGCATTATGCATTTATTAAGATCGGGACAAAGAGAAAAGGGCGGAGCATGCTCTCACGTCATGCCCGCCCCAATAAAGGAAAGGAGGAAATAATTTCCTCCTTTCCTTCATCGGCATATACGGGGATACCTTAAATCCATGGGACAGCTCTGGGGGAGGTGCATTCAGATTTGTTAGAGAATTTTGGGTGGAAGAGATTCCCGGGGAGCTTCTAAACCTTTTCCACGGCGTTATTCCTTATGTATGCTTCAATATCCGAGGATTGATCATCGGTCAACGGCGCAAACCGCAATCCGAGACGCCTGGGTACCAGGGATCCGAAGGGGATTTTGGTCATGGTTACCTCGGAAACAGCCTCGGCACGAAGCCTTGCAAAGAAATAGTGTGGTTTGGTGCATGCCAGGCCTACTTCAAATGCATTTTGGGGCACGGCCTGATCATCTACAATTTGGATTCCGACTCCCTCCTTGCTGATATCTAAGATATTGCCCACGATAGTTGAGTGCGGCCAATTCTGAGCCAACAAAACAACGGCCCCGGGTTTTACCTTAAACCGATCCTGTTCCCTTCGATCGTCTTTTTTTTCTTTTTTCATGGTCTGATCCCCCAAAACATGATGATCGTATCGGGTTTTCACGAAAGCCGGACAGGATGCCCTTATTTTTTGTATATTTGTGATATCGGTCCTTTGTCAAGAGCAATAAAAGTTTTTAAAGCAAAAAAAGCATGGCGCCCGACACAGAAAGCGGGTGGTGTTTTGTCTAGTTGTGGCCGATATCGTACTCCTTGAGCTTGTTTAGCAAGGTCCTGTAGCTGGTTTGGAGGAGGCTTGCGGCATTTCTCCGGTTCCAGTTTGTGTGGGACAGCGCTTCTGTGATGATTTGGCGTTCGGCCTTGCATGCCGCCTTTTTGCACACCTCCTTGAGGGTAAACGTCTTCAAGGAATTGATCCCGTTTTCCAGAAACGGGTTTTCATCACCCAGAGTCATGATTGAGCGAATGGCGTTTTCTAATTCACGGACATTGCCCGGCCAGTCATGCTCAAGAAATCCCTGACGAACAGGCGCTGAAAGCGTTTCGCATGTCCAGCCATACACGTCGGCGTATTTGCTGACCAAATGATCGCACAAGTCCGGGAGATCCTCCTTGCGTTGCCTTAAGGGCGGCAATTGTATGGGCGCGGCCATGATCCGGTAGAAAAGATCCGGTCTGAAGCGTTTCCCGGCAACCAGGTGATTCAGATCAGCGTTGGTGGCCACCAGGACGCGGACGTCGAGTTCCGTATCTTTGATATCTCCAAGGGCATAAAACGCTTTGTCTTCCAACACCTGCAAGAGTTTGCTCTGAAGAGGTATAGGAATTTCGGCAATTTCATCCAGGAAAATCGTGCCGGAGTTCGCCTGTGCGAACTTGCCACGTTTTTTTCGCACGGCACCCGTGAACGCCCCCTTTTCAAATCCGAATAATTCGCTTTCAAATAGTGTTGGTGGAATGGCCGCGCAGTTGATCTTGATGAAGGGATTATTTTTTCGGGATGACAGTTCGTGAATAGCATGCGCTACGAGTTCTTTGCCTGTGCCGCTTTCGCCCATGATGCACACGGTGAGATCCGTCCGGCTTAAATGCAGAATGTGACGTTTGATTTCCAACATAGGCGGGCTCTGACCCACTATCATGTTGTCGAGCGTGGTGTTTTTTGCGCTTTTTTGTCGGGCAGTAGCTTTTTTGTTGGTCATATCAGAAAAACCGGAAGGACCTTTCTTGTGGATCCGGTAACAGGGCCTTACAAAAACCGTGGGTCGTTGGCAACCATCGATATCAACGATCGTTGCAAAAACCATGCAAGATTAAATGGAATACTATTTAAGTTATATTTACAAGAGCTTAGGACAGAAACGGCCAATATGTGATGGGCAAAAAAACAGCCGTTTCGCCCAAACACTGTGAAAGAATTTGCGACCCTGTGCAGGGAAGGTGACAAACATTTCTGAAAATAAACTATATTCGGCCGGGAATGCAGTGCGGCAGCTTTCCGGTTCGGTCGTGTTTTTGTGATGGGTCTGTCCGGCCATATCCGAAGACTCAAAATCTTTTGCCCGAATTCCGCTCCCAAAAGTTGTCTTTTAGGTTTTTGTCAAACAAGACCGTGGAATTTTCCGGGCGGCATTGCTCAGCACCATAATTCTCTGTGTCACGTTTGCCGGCGATTGATGCCTTGCCTCCCGGGAGACCGCCTTTTTGAAAGTCGGCCGGTCAAGACGGTTGCTTTTGGGAAAACACGGCGGATAAAAAAAGCCCCTGACGCTATACATCAACACCAGGGGCTGAAAGGAAAGGAGGAGTTTTTTTTCCTTTTAAGGCAGTACCGGAGCCGGGGTCGGTGGTCTCATCCTTTAATGTTAGATACATGTGGTGAGAGCACGTGTTGCCACCAGCCCCAGAAACCTGCCTTGTCTTTATATTAACCACGATTATAGGTCCTGCAAGGGGAGTCCGATGGAAATTTGGGTAACAATGCCGAGACGACGGTCAGCATGGATTGACAAAACAAACGTCGCGACTGCTCTTGAAGATTCAAATTCTGGTCTAGAAAGCATAAGGAAAGAAATAACACATACCGGCTTAGCTCAGGGGTAGAGCAGCTGATTTGTCATCAGCAGTTTGCCGGTTCGAATACCATCGCCGGCTCCAAAGTTGTGAGGGGTTGGTCGGTGGCATAACCCAAATCCATCGGCCGCCGATTTGTTGCTATGCAACGCCTCAATGAATTTGGACTTTTTTATATCCGCTCCCTCCTTATTGGTTGAAGCTTTGAAAATCTATCCGCCATTTACCGCCAAGCGCCGCCGCTCTTGGTGCTACAAAACAATTGGTTACTTTTAATGCTCTTATTTGGCATTTCTTTTCCCATTGTTGGTATTTGATTTCCCAGGGATGGCAGGTCAGAATTTCCTTTGAAATTAAATAACTATATGGAAACAGAGGCGAATGCTTTAAATGCACCTAATGCTTTAAAAGTGCATGATTTTTGCAAGAATCGGTTTCCAAGTGAGGGACTCTGGAAAGGGTGTCGTCTCCCGCAACGTTCTTTTTTTCCCATGAGGAGAATCCATACATGCCCAAACAATGTCTGGTACCAAGCAGGTCGTTTTTCGTCGGTCTCGTGAACGCCGCCCTGCTTGGCGGCATTGCATGGGGGATAGTGCTGCTTTGCATCCTTTGGGTGCATCTTGGCTGCAGCCAGCCGCGAGGGTCTTCTTCAGCCGGTTTTCAGCATATGGCCATTCAGGAAGTCCGGGTATTGGGCTGTTGCGAATCGACTTTTGAATTCCGGCCGGGTCAATCCGAGAGCCCCCTGCGTTTTTGACCGTTTCGGTCACCATTTTCGGGAAAACCGGGCAGACCGGGAAAGGAGGCGGTAAGACGATGTTCGTTGAGCGAAGAACCCGCGAACGATTGGAGGTGCGTAATGGGCGGATGGCCTTGCTTACAGCGCCGTGGCCGGCGTCTACTGTGATAGGCCGAATCGGGGATATCAGCATGGATGGTATGGCCTTTCAATGTCCGGCCGAGGGATCGGGTGGGGATGCGGTCTGCGAATTGGGAATCTCGTGCACCGACCCCTATTTCTATCTAGGCGGTCTCCCGTGCCGGATTGTTGCGGAAAACATTGTGGCGGACATTCCGTCAAGCCCGGCGCCGCAAAGACGTCTGAGTCTGAAATTTGGTTTGATTACCAACAATCAGGCGTCTCAGTTGAAGTCGTTCATTCAATACCATTCCAAAAGGAGGTAGCAGTGGGGAAAAAAAAGGAAGGGCAGAGGATGGAAAGACGAACTTTTTTCAAGACCGTGGTAGGCGCAACAGCCCTAGGCATCAGCGTATTAACGAGGTCGGCCATAAAGCGAAGTGTAGTGTTTTTTGAAATTTTTATAATATTAGTATGTTGCCTTGGGTTTGCTGAATCTATTTGTTGTTACGTAGGTGGTGATGGGGTTTGCTTGGGAGAAGAAACTGTCGAAGCTTGTCAGGAAGACTGTCTTTCTCCCGGTATTACGATCAGGGAACTCTTCGCCTGGGATGACATGCACGACCATACTCTCGATGAGTTGGGCTGGACAGAGACAAGTCGTGCGGTACTTCCCAACGGTGTTACCGTCATCCGGGGCGGATGGGATGCCGGGCCCTTTACCACATTCAATCAAGAGGGAAATCTCCAAACTATTCGTCTTGCAGAGACTGCGGCGGTCTATCTGCCTCCTCATGCGTACAATGAGCAAACCATTCCGGGAATCGTAAATCCCGTTCATGTCGAAGAGTATGTGACGGGACATTATGGTGTGGCGGCAGAACTGGCCGCGCATTTCAGAGTGGCTGTGATCCGCCACGGAGGAAAGGCGGAAAACTGCCAAAACCTGGGGTTGGCCAACAGGGGCAAACTGATAAAAAATATGCTCACCTATGCACAATATCTCAACAATAATGAGCTGGCGGATCCTATCACGGCCAATTTCGGTTTGTTTCTGGGGAAAGTCAATGTTCTTGCCTTGACATTGCTGGACAGGATTCTTGAACAGGAGGGATGTGACCTCGGAGACGCCGCCATCATGGGCGGATCAAAAGAGGGGTATGCTGCCTGGATAGCCTCTGCTGTGGATTCACGGATCAAGATGACCATGCTGGGGCATTTCCAACTTCACGATTACATCACGGGCTTTTCCGCCTATGAAGAAAATTCAGGGTGTGGAGAAGAAGAAGCCGGTTCGCAATACCGGACATGTATCACGACCGGTCCGGGCGGATTGACCATAAGAGAACTTACTCGGTTCAGGGATTGGCTTGTCAATTCACCCGGCGGTTCAGCTTACAATGCTCTTTTTTCGCCTTCATCCTTCGTAGATTTATCGTATCCCGAAAACATTCTTTTTTTTGGGGATGTAGGCGCCTGCGGCATGCATGACGGGCACTACTTTTCGCCCGGCGCCGAGACGCCTTTTTTGGAGGGCTTTTCGCAGAGGGCATGGCGTTATGATCGAAGCAACATGACGCGTCCTTGCAATTTAAGCCAATTAATGGCGAATCTGGTTTGGTCGCTGGTCCATCATGCTTCCATCGCCCATATTCCTAAGATTCAATCCGCCTGGGCATCTGTCAGCGGCCTTGCCTTCACCATTTATGCCGACATCTCCCCTGAGCCTGCAGAGGTAAGGTTGTGGTTTTCCTATTCCGACGACCGAGAATTCGATGACCCCGACAATCCGGCCTGGATGAGTCTGCCGATGGTTTTTTCGGATGGATATTGGCGAAGTGAATGGATTGCCTGTCCCGCCGGGAATCAGGTGGGGTGGTATGTGGAAGCTGAAGACAACATTATGATTGGCAATTCAAAGATCCCCGTCAGAGATGCCTCGCCGATCCGGTTTTTGCATGAATTGCCGCCTTTGAAATGCGATACGCCGATATG
>CAYSGJ010000134.1:0-4784 GCA_964430705.1 uncultured Desulfobacterales bacterium
CATTTCGGACCTTTGCCTCACGGTCACGCACCACGCACACGGCCACGCATCACGTCCACGGTCTTTGCTTTCGTGCTTTGCGGCTGCGCCTTGAGAACAGCACGTGGTGTTTTTTTTTGTTTTTTTTCTTTGCGCCTTGGCGTCTTTGCGCGAGTATGGTTTTGATTTGTCAGCATTTTGTTGGGTCTCGCAAGCTCGACCCAACCTACAACTCCGCGCCACGTCTACGCTCTTTGCCCCTTTGTTATTCGTTATTGGTTATTCGTAATTCGAACTTTTGCCTCTCGCCCCTTGGCCCCTTGCCTCACGTCCACGGTCACGCACCATGCTCAGGGATGGCATAGATGAGTATGGAATGGCCGATATGCGCCACGGGCTCATGTTCGTGAAGCCACCGGAAGGTCCCCGGCGCGATGGGTTTGGACGGCGTGTCGTAGGTGATGAGATAGGGCAAGCCATACAGGTAGTTGGCGCTGACGGCGATATGTCCGGATTCCGGGATTTCTCCGATGGTGTGGTAGTCGATTCCGTACACAGCGGGGTCGACATGGCCGAAATAGGCAAGGCCGATCTCTTTGATCTCTTCTTTTTCGATATATGCCTTCAATCGTTTCAGGTCCTGCCCCCAGTCCAGGTTGGAGTCCAGAAGATGCCGGTGTCCATTCTCGGGACCCCCGGCAAAGGCATTGAAATAGGCCAGGTAATCCGGAAACACCGATACGGAAGAAAACACATATGCGGCCACCATTACACCTGCAATCCAACGGGTCGTTGCTCTTGTCATGGCAGGCACAGCCAGGCGGCCCAGCCAGACGAAAAGGAAGGGAAATACGGGCAGGATATAGCGCAGGCCCACATTGATTTCGTTCAAGAACGAAAAGACCGTGACGATAACGGCCACGGGCACAATCATAAAGGCCTGATCCGATCCTGTTGGAGGGGCGCCCGCCCGGCGGTGTCTGAAGGCGTACCACGAGCAAACCAGAAGACCGGCAAGCAGGGCAATGGGCGTTTTGATCAAAAAGGCATACAAGAAGTAGTGGCGCCGGCCCTCGTTGGACAGTTTTCCTCGCAGGTAGTTGAGAAAAACGCCTTGTTCGGCATCGACTTTTTGTCTGTCAAACCCCTGAACAAAGGCCGCCGGAAGCGGAATCGGAATCTTGTTCACAGGAGGTTGGTCTATGGTTTCAAGCAATTGGCTTGTGTGCGGAATTGCGTGCAGTGGTTTGAGGGTTCCTTGAAACCCGTAGCCCACGTTCACCACAAAGACGGCAACAACGCCAATCAGGAACAGGCGAAGTGTTTTCCAACCAAGGTATCGCAGAAAACGTGGTTCAAACGTCTTTGGGGCGGTGCGGGCCTCGGGTTGGACCATTTTGGTCCTGGAGCACGCCTCAAAAAACAGCAGCAGGGCAAAGATCGGCAGGAATAACAGGGCCGTGAACTTGCTCAACAGAGCCAGCCCCAGGCATACACCCGCTCCGATCCATGCCCTTGGATGGTCCGGCCTGAAGGATCGCCAATAGTAATAGGCGCCCATGAACGCAAAGCAGGTGAATCCCATGTCTGTGGTCACCAGGCGGGTATGGGCCAAAACATTCGGGCAAAACGTGTAAAGTATCAGGCTTAAAATGCCTCCTTTGATGCCATAGACTTCTTTGCTCCACCGGAACACATAGAGCCCCAGAAGCAATCCCAGGAGGACCACGGGCAGGCGGCCCACGAAAAACACGGCGTCGTAGACGGCGGCGTTTTCCCTCATGAAATAGGTGCCGAACATCCAGGGCCTCCAGTCGCCGCTGCCGGCAAAAGACCGTGCCGGCTCCATCGCGATATCCATGGTCAACAGGGGAAGGGCTGCCAACAGCCTGATCAGCGGCGGATTCTTCCCGTACAAAGAAAAGTCTCCCGTTTTCCAGTAGTAATAGCCGGCGGGCAAATGGGCGAATTCATCCACGGTCGGGGATTTGACCCGAAGGCTCAATATGGCGGTGAGCGCCATGACGGCCAAAAGGATGACGACGATCGGCATGGCGGTTTTCGGTGTATGTTTTGGAATGCCCATTATTGGGCCTTATAGACCGTTTCGTCAGAAGGCGCAATGCTGCAGACCGGTTGTCAGTCGCCGGTTTCCAGTTGCCGTCCATCCGTAGGTCAGGATACGCCAAAGGCGGTGCGTGACAATGAAGCTTCCAGCTGCCGGTTGCAGGTTTTCAGTTGCCAGTTCCCGGTTGTCGGTTGCCAGGAGACACTTATTCGTTATTCGGGGTTTGTGCGCACTTTGTCTCTGCGTTATTCGTTATTGGTGATTCGGCCTTTGCCTCTCGCCCCACGGTCACGCACACGTACACGCCCTTTGCTTTCGTGATTCGGACCTTTGCCTTTCGCTTCTTACCCCTTGTTTTACAATTCACCGTTGACGATTCCCGAATAACGGTTTACGCCCTTGGCCCTCCGATGAAACCCGGCAATGCATTCGGCATTGCATTTCATTCTTCCACCGCAGTGGCCAAGGCCGACCGGATGCGGAACAACAACTCCCCTGGCGTGATAACTTCTATCTGTCCCGTGTCAGAAGGCCGGTAGTCCTTGGTGTTAAAGGTGACCAAAAAACGGGCGTCTGCCTCCAAGGCAGACGCCAGGATGCCGATATCCTTGGCTTTAGCCTGACTTGAGGCGACGGACACAAACCTCGGAGAAGGCGGGGAGTTGACGGTCACACATCGTTCAACGATCTTTTCGAAAGGCAAAACCGCTTCGGGCAGTTTCTCAAAAAGGTTTTTTCGGCACTCTTCCAGAACCTGTTTGGAAATCACGCCGTGAATGAAACCAAGTTCAGCGAATTGTAAGAGCGCAAACGATGCCCCGGCGGTAGATGCGCTTCCGGCGATCATGGCATCAGAGTCGAAAAATACGGTGACCGGCAGAGAAATGGGCGCCACCGTTACGTCCTTTTTTTCCCGTAATGTCTCCGTTGCTCTGCCACGCCCTGAATTAACTCTTCTGTCGAAAGGCCATGTTCGACTCTGAGTCTTTCAATCTCCTGCGCCAGTTTGGGCAACAGAGAACGCCTCGGACTTAAGAAAATGCCTTCGCCTGTATCCAGCAACGTGAGGGGGTCTCCCTCTTCCATTTGGTACTTGTCTCGAAGTGGCGCAGGCAGTGTGATTGTCCCTCGTTTTCGGATTTGAACCGTTCTGATCGTCATGCTGATTCTCCGTATTTCAGATTTTCTGTTTGAATATAAACGGCCGGCAAGGCTGTGTCAACCATCCGGGAAACAAACGAAACATTGTAGACCGGCTCATGAATATTTGGGGCTTGGAGGTACATAGGTCAGGATACGCCAAAGGCAGTGCGTGATAATGAAGTCTTCAGGTTCACGGTTCACGCATTTGCGTTTTTGTACGGGAAATAATGCATTGGACAAATGATAGAAAAAACCGTCATTGACAGATGATCGGGCGAAACGTAGAAAACCCTTTAAAGGGATAGGCAACGAACAGACACGAGGGTTATGCCGTCTTTGAACAACCCTTTTGGAAAGCCTGCAGCGCGAACATGAGAAAAAACATCCTTTTTGCGATCATCACGGTTCTGGTTTTTCTGATCATTTCCGACGTGGCGTTAAGGCTTGTGATCGGCCCGCCGCCGTCCCGGCCTTTCGAATGGCCCCCGCCGGAAATGACCAAGCATGGGCTCATTGCGGACGCGGAGCGTTTCTGGAAACTCAAACCCGGTTATGATGAGCCTTGGACCCTGTATAAACTGGCCTACACCAGCGAGCTTGCCGCAAACAAGGCGATTGATTTTGATGCCCGCAACAGCATTGTCGCTCCCCTATATGAGGGCGTCAGGTGGGAAGTCAACGATCAGGGGTTTCGGGGAAGGCCGGTTCCTGCGGCAAAGACTCCGGGCACAAAACGCCTGTTGTTTCTGGGCAGTTCAGTTACTTTTGGTTGGGGGGTTCCGGCGCACAGGGCCTTTCCCGAGTTGATTCGCCAGGGGCTTGAAGAGGCTTTTCCTGACGTCGGCTTTGAGATGATGAATGCCGGGGTGCCGGGGTATACTTCTTACCAGGGTCTTGCGTATTTAAAAGAGATTTTGCCCAAGTATGAGCCGGATGTGGTGGTCGCCGAGTTCGGGATCAACGACGGCACCATGGCCGTGGGCCGTGCGGACAAGGATTGGCGGCCCGGGTTCTGGGAACCGGCCCGGCGGACATTACGCAACAGCGGGTGGGCGAGATTGGTGCTCAAGGTCTTCCGCGCTTCCATTGTAAAACCCCGGATCGTGGACGCGTTGCAGACCAAGGAACAGGCCCTGGCCGGCTTCTACCGGGTCAGCGCGACCGGCAACCGGACCCGGGTCGCGCCCGAGGGTTTTACCGCCAACCTGGAGGCCATGGCGGCTCTGTGCGAGGAACATGGCGCGTTGTTTTTTTTCTGGATTCCCTGTCTGTTTCATGAATACGGAGAGGGCGATCTCATGCCTGCCGTCAAGATCCTGACACCGCGGACTATCCCGGTTTTTGACATATTCCGAGACGTTGCGCCGCAGGAATGGGAATCCTTGTTCCTGCCCTACGACGAAGGCCATCTTTCCCGGGCCGGCCACAAACTGGCGGCACGCGGCATGGTGGAATTCCTGAAACCCAGGATCGCGGCAAGGCTTTGACGGCGAAAGGCGAGGGGCAAGAGGCAAAGGGGCAAGGGGAAAAGACCGTGGACGTGGTGCGTGTGCGTGGACGTGAGGCAAAGGTCCGAAATGACGAATAATGAATA
>CAYSGJ010000135.1:0-28369 GCA_964430705.1 uncultured Desulfobacterales bacterium
GAGAATTCTGTAAATTCGAAGCACGAAATCCGAAAACCGAAACAATATCAAAACAACAATGACCAAAATCTGGAACGAACCGCAATTAACCCGGGGCCTCTTTTGTTTTGGTCATTCGTATTTCGAACATTTGGGTTTGTTTGCGGCTATCGCCTTAAGAACAGTACGTATTTCGATATTCGGATTTCGGATTTTCGCTGAGTTGACCTTGGAAATCATGCCCTCTGGGCTTAGACCAAAGCCGGGCCCTCTGGACCCGGATCTTTACACATCGATCTAATCCGTTGATTGAAAACACAAAAGACACATAAGGGAGACCGTATTGTACACGGAAGCCCCCGGTTTCGATAACATCCTTGATTTCGCCCGACGGCGAAAACTGACCATCTTTTTGACGTTTTTGGCGGTCTTTTCGGTTGCCGCCATTGTTGCCTTCACATTGCCTGCCGTTTACAAATCGACCGCCACGATTCTGATCGAGGGTCAGCAAATCCCTTCCGAGTTCGTTCAGACCACGGTGACCACCCTGGTGGAAGAAACCATTCAGACCATCACCCAGCGGGTCATGAGCAGACGAAAGCTGACCGAAATCATAGAGCGGTTCGATCTGTACGATGATCTGAAGAACAGAAAAACCACGGAAGAGATCCTTGAAAAAATGCGCAAAGACATCGCGCTCGATACGATCAGCTCAGAAGTGGCCAACCCGCGATCCGGAAGGGCCACCGTTGCCACCATCGCCTTTAGTCTATCCTACCAAGGAAAAGACCCGGCCAAGGTTCAGAAAGTAACGAACACGCTGGCGTCGCTCTACCTGGAAGAAAACCTCAAGACGCGGGAGGCACGGGCCAAGACCACCACCGAGTTCATGGAAAGCGAACTGGATGCCCTTCAAGAAAACATTTCCGGACTTGAGGCCAGAATCGCCGGTTTTAAGAAAGAAAATATGGATGCCCTTCCGGAAATGGCTGCAGTAAACATGAAGATGGTGGAAACCCTGCAACAGGAGATCAGCGCCAAAGAACAACAGATACAGACCCTTCAAGACCGAAAGGTCTACCTGGAAGGGCAACTCGCCACCCTGGATCCCCACGTGCCCGGCGCTGCTCAAACGCTCAGGGACGAAAGCCCGACGCAGAGGCTGCGCCGATTGCGTTCCGTCTATACCATGCTGACCGCTTCGCTTTCGGATAAGCACCCGGATGTAGTGAGAACCAGGCGTGAAATCAGTTCTTTGGAAAAAGAACTGGGGGTGGAAGGAAACAATGTGGGGGAAATGCAATCCGAATTGGCCACGCTGCAAACCGATCTGGCGTCGATGGAAGAAACGCTTTCGCCGAGCCATCCGGATATCGTAGCGACGAAAAGAGCGATCGAAAATCTACAACAAGAGATCAAGAAGCAGGAAAAGAACGGGGATGGAGCAGATTCTTTAACAGAAGACGTGCAAAATCCCGCCTACATCAATATCGCCACCCAGGTCGAAACGACCAAGATGGACATCCAGGCACTGCGGCGGGAGCAGGATGCTTTGGAAAAACGGCTGCAGGACTATCAAGCTCGCTTGGAACGCGCCGCAAAAGTCGAGTCGGAATACCAGGAACTCACCCGGGATTACAGCAATGCCCGGACCCGATACCAGGAAATCCTGAGCAAGCTCATGATGGCCAAGACTGCGGAAGGATTGGAAAAAGATCAGATGGGGCAACGGTTTACCATCATCGATTCGGCCGTGCTTCCGGAAAAGCCGCACAAGCCGAACCGCCTCGCCATTGTGCTGGTCGGCTTTTTACTGGGCATTGGTTCCGGCGCCGGATTGGGCGCGGTAAAAGAGGTCTCTGACCGGGCGGTCCGGTCGGAGGCGGCCCTGTTTGATCTAACCGGCGCGCCGGTGTTGGCCGTTATCCCCATGATCGTCACCAATGAGGATGTGAAAAAAAAGAGACGCAAAAGATTGGTTTTCGGGTTTTCCGCGGCCACGGTGTCGGCGCTTTGTATTGGTGCTGTACACATGTTTTATCGGCCTTTGGATGTGTTGTGGTTTCAGGTTTTGCGAAAACTGGTGAGTTTGGGGATAGTCAGTCCGTAGCCGCCGCCGCGGCGTTTTAAGTTTCAGGTTTTATGTTTCAGGTAGAAGGAGGGGATAGGCGAGGGGCGCGAGGCGAAGGGCATACGGAATAGTGAGATGTGAGGAGTGAAGGGTGAAGAGAAAGGGCGAGAAAATGGGGTGAGGGGTGAGGAGTTAGGAGTGAAGCATAGAACATGGGGCGAGAGGCGACAGGGTGGCACACCGGTCTCAATCCTTGAACTGATTCAGGAGGCGCCGAAACTCTTCGTACACATCTCCTCGATTTCCAACGTGATAAACCTCAATCGTTCGCGCTTCTTCATCGACCTTATAAACGATGCGATACCGTTTGGATCTATATGATCTGAAACCGGAGAGTTCTTCTTGCAGTTCATGCACGGAGAAGGGCGCCCGGCGGACATTGTCTAGGGCCGCCTTAATCAATTTTTTGTTGTCTGGATGTAGGTTGGATACAGAAGCGGCCGCTTCGGGCGTGAATCGGACTTCAAACACGATCACCGCCCAGACACCTCTTCATAGTCAACCCACATTCTTTTTTTTGCTTTACGAATGGATGTTATGGCCTTCTCATCGGAAAGGATGTCCAGTGTCTCCAGAAGGCCCTGGAATTTGCCCATACTTAGGAGTACGGCTTCAGGAACACCGTTTTTGATAATAGCCACCGCTTCTTCGGAGTCTTTGATTTCTCGGACCAGATCGAGAAACATTGCCTTGGCACGCGTAATAGGAACGAATTGTTGAATTCTTTGAATCAGTAAGGCCCTCTCTTTGTCTTTGTTTGTTTGAATAATGACCATTTTAATGACTATTTTGGCTGCTGCTGTCAAACATAAAATCGGATATCCGTCCGCGATTCACTGTTCACCGCTTACTGTTAACTGACAGATGATAATCACCTGCCCACAATGCAAGACCCGTTATCGAATCAAGGATGAAAAAATAGCCTTGGGCAAAAAGGTGGCGCTCACGTGTAAGCGGTGCGCGAAAAGAACCGTTTTTGTCCGCCGCGCCCGGGCCTACGAAAACACGGAAAAGAGCACGTTGCCGGTACCGATCAGCTACAGTCACAGCAAGATCATGAAGGTACCCGAAGAGACCCTTCGCCGTAACCGGCTGGAAGCCTATTTTGATGACTCCCCGGTGGCTGAACAATACAAGGTGCTCAAAACCCAAATCCTTCAAATGACCAGAGACAAAGGGCTGAACACACTCCTGGTCACAAGCGCCGGTGACAATGACGGCAAGTCATTAACGGCTGCGAATCTGGCCATCACCCTGGCAAAGGAATTGGAACATACGGTGCTTCTTGTGGATGCCGATCTCAAAAAGCCAAGCCTTCACAAACTGTTCGATATCACGCCACCGGGAAGCCTTTCAGACGCCCTCTATGGAAACGGCAATTTGGCAGGATGTCTCGTAAACCCCGGAATCAACAAACTGACTATGTTTCTGGGAAACCAGGTGTTTCCCCATTCGGCGGAAATCATGGGATCACCCGCTATGCGCAAACTTATCCAGGAAATGAAAAACCGCTATGAAGACCGCTACATCATTTTTGATGCCCCGCCCGTGCTGGGTTCGGCCGACACCTTGATTTTGTCTCGATATGTGGACGGTGTGATCCTGGTGGTCGCCCATGATGAAACCCAGGTGGAAGCCCTGTATAAGGCTATGAATCTTCTGAAGGAGGCCAACGTCATCGGCACCGTATTAAACAAGGCCCCTGCGGGGAAACGCTATGCGTATGTGTCGTAAACACGGGGCTTAAGGCGAGAGGCCACCGGCAAGAGATCTGGCAGGGAATAGCGGGCCGAGCGAGAGGCTTATTGCTCAATCGCATATGATGCTGTTTTTGCGACAGGAAAATGTTGTTTGCGCGGTACGTACAAGGAGCACGGTTTACCCATTTTGGCTCAAAGCTGTTTTGGGTAAAATTGAGACAATGGCCACAGACACACACGGACCGACCAGGCAGGAGATAGGTTGACGCCGCACTTCTCCACTGTTCACTGCTTACCGTTTACAGCTCACTGTTTACAATCTACGATTCACAGCTCGCGTATTGCCGAAGGTCAACGCGAGCCGACCCCAGTTTGACACGCACCGATTCTTCTTCCATCCGTTTGTGAATCATACGACACAGCGATGACACGAAGCATGACCTATAAAGAGGACTTCTTGATGAGCGCCGTTGGTTCGCGGTTACAGAGGAGTCCGTTTGTAACCGAAGGGGCGGAGCTGTGTGGTCAAACAGACAAGACCATGACCGGATCAACGGGATGAACAGGATCTATCCCCGTCAGGCGATGTCAGCGTGGTCTGTGTCCGTCTGCGGGAAACCTCCGGTTCGAAAATGTGATTCTTACATTGGCAGCTTAAAGTAATACCTGGGCATGGCAAGTCGGCTTTTTGTTTTAAGGTATTTACTTTCCACAGATTACACAGATTCACACAGATTAGGCCGCATGAGTCGCCTTCGGCCCTCCCCCGAAGGCCAAAATCTGTGGATTGACTATAATCGCGCTGTTATGTATTATGCCAGACAGTATAAAATTGTTGGCAGAGGTGATGTCGTGGTGAAAAAGCCATTGTTTGTCCGAGTGGAATGGGATGAGGATGCCTCAGTCTGGGTCGCTACGAGTGACGACGTACCCGGCCTGGCAACAGAAGAAAAAGATATGGAGCTTCTCATTGAAAAGCTTAGAGTAATGATTCCGGAGCTTCTCGAGGCGAATGGCATAGAACAGGACGCTGAAATACCTTTCGAAATAATTACCAGGCGATTTGAAACTATTCAACCTGTGAATTACTGATGTCCGATTATTCGAAAGATTTGAAGCGGCGACTGAAAGAGGCGGGGTGTCAATTCGATCGACAAGGAAAAGGGGATCACGAGATTTGGTATAGTCCGATATCCAATATAAAGTTCGTCGTTGATAACCACATTAAATCCCGCCACACAGCGAACGCTGTATTGAAGCAGGCTGGCCTGGCCAAACGGTACTAATTTTAACATTTCAAAACATGACAACTCGGTATCCTTATTTACATACGGATACCAATTCTCCATTTCTCGATCCCTCGTCCACCGGATATCCAACAACAATTCCGACAGGATCAACAGGATGAACAGGATCTATCCCCGTCAGGCGATGTCAGCGTGGTCTGTGTCCGTCTGCGGCAAACATCTTCTTTTTCTTGGCGCCGGATCTTAAACGCTCCATTTCGGCAGCAAAATGAGGTCTCTTAGGCCAAAAAGCCAGCCGATTTTTCGCCTATCTGCTTTGATTATAAAAAGTTAACTTGGTCCGACCCCCGGTTAACCGGACAACTTGAGCCTAACACGGTGCTGAAAGCACCCCTCTTGGCGCCTTCGGGTCTTTGCGCGAGAACGAATTTTTACCCATTTTAGCTCAAAGCGGTTTTGGGTAAAAAACACAATCTTCGCCCGTCAATAAGCTCTTAGCCCATGCTGTTCAATTCTGTTGAATTTGCCCTTTTTTTTGTCGCTATCGTTACCCTACACTTTTTGATCCCGTTTCGTTGGCGATGGGCGCTCCTGCTGGTAGGCAGCTATGTTTTTTATATGTGGTGGCGGTGGGAATACGCGTTCCTGATAGCTACCCAGACGGGGCTACATTTCTATTGCGGTCGCCGTATCGCCCGGTCTGAAGATAATAGCCGTAAGCGCTTCTGGCTCATCACCGGGCTTTCCGGCGGCCTGGGTTTGCTGTTCTTTTTCAAATACTACGACTTTGCCCGCCGCTCCCTGGAAACGGCCGGCCAGGCCGTAGGCGCCGATGTGGCCTTACCGCTGATCGACATTATTCTGCCGGTCGGCATTTCATTCTACACTTTTCAGGCCCTCAGCTATACCATCGATGTGTATCGCGGCCAGTTAAAAGAAGAGCGTCATTTTGGCCGCTTTGCCCTTTTCGTATCATTTTTCCCTCAGCTTGTAGCGGGGCCTATTGAGCGGGCCTCCAACCTGTTGGTTCAGTTTCGTCGCAAAACTTTTCTTGATCTCGACAGGCTTTCTTCCGGACTGAAACTGATGCTTTGGGGCCTGTTCAAAAAAGTGGTCATTGCCGACCGACTCGCCATTTTCGTAAATCAGATATATGCAGACCCGACGGCCCATTCAGGTCCCACGCTTCTTCTGGCCACCTATTTCTTTACGTTTCAGATCTACTGCGATTTTTCGGGCTATTCGGACATCGCCATCGGCGCGGCCCGAATCCTTGGCTACGATCTGATGCAAAATTTCCGGCTGCCGTATTTTGCCAAATCGATTTCAGAATTCTGGGAGCGCTGGCATATATCCCTGTCCACCTGGTTCCGAGACTATCTTTATTTCCCAATCGGTGGCAATCGCGTGGGGTATTACCGCTGGTGTTTCAACATCATTGTTGTCTTTGCGATAAGCGGACTCTGGCACGGTGCCAACTGGACCTTTGTGGTCTGGGGCCTCCTTCACGGAAGCTACTATCTGATCGAGCGTACCGCAGGACCCTATGCAAAGAATCTGGTGGAAGCACTCAGGCTACCCAAGCCTTTGATATCCCTCGCGCAAATAGCCTTCACTTTTCACCTGGTCGTCATCGCATGGGTGTTCTTTCGTGCTTCATCGATACACAATGCCTTTTTTATCGTCGGCAGGATATTGGGCGATCTTGCCGGCCCGATTTACTTGGGACCGTCTACCGTTACGACTGCTCTTGGTATGGCCCTTATTCTGTTTCTGGTGGGAGTGCAAATCTTACAAGCGCGAGACCAAATCTCTGTTCACTTTTCTTCAACCCGTTGGCCGGTCTGGTTGCGCTGGCCGACCTACGCCACGCTGATTTTCGGAATTTCCATTTTCGGGATCAGCAACAATGAGTTTATCTACTTCCAGTTCTAGATCAGCGCTCCAAGTTGTGAATACGTAAAAGATAGAGGGCCGCTATCCTTCGATGGCAATTACACAAACAGTCGAACGTCCGGTGCTTGAAGGAATTGCCAAGGAGAAAAGTGATCGAAAGGGGTGGATGCTCTTTTTGACGCGAAGCCTCTTGTTTGTGGCTCTGCTTATGATTGTCGACTTCGGGATTGCAGGCATACTGACATTCGGGCTCAAAAAATACTTTGGCATGATCGGTCATGTGCCGGTTTTGTGTGTCGGTCATTCTCGCATGGTATTGGGACTGGATGCGGATATGCTGAGCAAAGAGCTCGGTCTTTCCGTAGCCAAATACGGACTCAATGGGGCCAATATCGAGGACCGATTCGCGATGGTTCGTCATTTTTTGACCAGTCATCCGGAGGTCCAGGTTCTGGTTTACGATGTAGAAAGCACCAGTTTCTCTCAATCTAAACTGAGTTCGAATTCGTACCGGCTATTCTTCCCTTTTTTGGATAATCCCGCTGCGCGCGATCATGTCCGGAGTAACTGCGTTGACCCATTTGATTATTGGACACGGACTCTATTTCGAAGCAGTCGCTACAATGAAGTCACCCTGTCGATGGCCGTTCGTGGGCTTCTTAGAATGGACGAGAATCTCAAGGTTGGGAGCCTCAATCCAGAGTGGGAAAGGCATCGCATCGCCCGTGGCGACCGACGAGACGTTTTTGTGAATGAAGAAAGCTATCGCATTTTTTTGCAGACGTTGGCTTGGGCGCAGTCCAGAGGCGTTCAAATCCTTCTCCCACATATGCCCACGGCGGATGTGTTAAACGACCACCAACGAGAGGCCCGCCAAGAGGTACGAGGTCTATTTGAAAAATTGGACAAGGAGAATCCTGATATTACATATCTGGACATGAGCCTGGCTTACGAAAGCCAACACGATCTTTTTTACGACGCCATCCATTTGAATGCAAAAGGGCAGGCCGTTGTGACTGAGCGGGTGGCGACAGAGCTAAAGAACATTCTGGATTCGAATTAGCTGCCAGCTTGGATTTCAACCCATACCTCAGTTGATCCGAAATCATTTGTATGACTGCTTCTTATTGATGTGATAGACCTTTCTGGAATCCGATCCTACCCAAACTCCTGCTGTGCGAAATAAGCCACCTTTATATGTGACCATTCCGGTTGTTTTTCTATGCGCCTGCATGGCAGTGGGCTTTAAACAAGGCTATTGTGCCGAATTTTCCGAAAACGGAACCGAAACGCCGGATCTTCATGCGCCCAAAATGGCTGAACACAATTCCGCCGGCAAAAGCGAGAATACGGTATTGGATTTGAGGGAACTCAAGTCCATCTGCATTCCACATGAGGCAAATGAAGCCGAAACATCGATGGCAGAGGTATTACGGGATAAACTCGCGCAATATTATCATGTCCGCTTGAAAATCCGTAAAGGCTATTCCGGAACGAAAGAGCCGGCTATCCTGCTTGGCCGGAAAGCGGTTATCGACTCAGATGTAATTACTTCTACCGAGCTGGAAGAAGTTAAATATGACGGCTTTGTCATGAAGGCGTCTGGTAACAGGGTGGCAATTGCCGGATATGCAGCGCAAGGCACCATCTACGGCACATTCGCCTTCTTGCGCCGCATTGGGATCAAGTTCTATCCGTGGCACCTCGGCGGGGGGATCGAGACGTTCATCCCGCTCAAAGACGATCGACTTGCATCCTTTGCGGTTTCGGAAAAGCCCTTCTTTGAACTGCGGGACCTGTTCCCCGCCTTTGAAGACGGCCGCTTTGGAGGGACTATAAGGAAATACAGTCTGGGGGACCTGGGTTTCGCAAACGATGACCCGAACTTTAAGGCCAATGGGTATCTGGGATGGGATCACACGGCTGGCTATCTGGTTCCATTGCATCTCTACCACAGGGATCACCCCGAGTATTTTGCCCTGAAAGATGGAAGGCGCATTCCCCGTTCAACCCCCAATCTCCGTGTGTCGCTTTGCATGGGAAATCCTGCGGTCCACGAAATAGCCTCAGACCGTGCTCTGGCTTGGATCGAACGGCAGCCGGAGCGCCGTTTCTTCATGATTTCAGACGGCGATTCGCCTGACGGATGTCAGGCTCCCGAGAGTCGTGCACTGGATCCGATCCCGGATTATTATACGGATAGAAACCTGATGTGGGTCAATTCGGTGGCCGGCAAGGTAAATGAAAAATATCCTGACAAGATACTGTTTACTTTGGCTTATATGGGAACCGTCAAGCCGCCTGTTAAAGTCAAGCCAGCGCCCAATGTTCGCGTCATGTACGCCCCCTGGTACTGGGATTCCCGGATCAGTTCCGCAGTGGGTCTGAATCATCCTCTTAACCTGACAGCGTTCAAGGAATTATCCGGTTGGGTCGAGGCGGCTCCGAATCAGGTCGGTATATACGACTATCCCGGCAATTTCGTGTTAGGTGCAGCCGAACGAATCAAATCGTATGCAAAACAGGGGGTGCGGTGGATCTATTTCAATGGCGCAGAGGGTGAAATGCTGCATTGGGTGGCTGGACGTCTGCTGTGGAATCCGACTCTGAATGAACAAGGGCTGATCGAAGAATTCACGAAAGCTTTTTACGGTCCTGCTGCCCCCATCATGAATACCTATATGCGCCTGCGAAAAGAGACGATAGACAGGTGTTCCCTCCACAATATGGTTATATTCGACACCCCCCAATTCCTGGAGGAATCTCGTCGCCTCATCCAGGCCTTGGAAAAGGTGGCGGAGGACAATCCACGGAGTCTCGGGATCAGGGTTTTGGAGGGAGCCTCTGACATACTCTATACTGTGTTGCGGGCAACCCGGCCCAGCAGACCGAAATCGACCAGCCGGAACTTCCATATTCATCCAGACCATTTCCTCTCGGATTTACGCCATTACATAAAGATCCAAAACCGCCTTTTTGCGTTGTATGATCAGCTTGAAAAAAACGGGAAGAAATCGAAAACGCGCAGAAACGAGACCCACAGGAACATGGTACGTCTGAAATTAGTCGAAAATCATGAGCTGAAGCGCCTCGGCCTGTCAAAGAACAGGGATATGGATGCGGTCTTCAATGCTGTCCTCGACGGTGCCGCCGAACGGATCATGATGTATGCCCGATTCGAAAAGGCGTTCGCCTCTCCGCCGTCAAAGCGTGTGAAGGTCGACTTTCAGTCCGCCGCCGAACCTCTATTTTGGAATGTTACTTCTTCCGATGTCTCAATGGAACTACGAACCCGGCTAGAAGATCTCACCGCAGGATCTCCAGCATCAAAAAGGGGGCTTTGCATTTCTGCGCCATTTACTGGGTTTCCGGTAGTGGACAGGGGCAACATAAAGGTGCACGCAGGCCGCATATCGGTGGAAAGGCGCTTTGATCCGCCTCTTGACATTGCCGGATGCCGATTCGTCGACATTCGCCTTCATACCTCAAACCCCGTCCCTGTCTCCATTTATATCGATCGGGGTTTTAGGCTGAGAAGCGATGTGGAACTTATCTCCGGTGAACAGACCGTCCGGATCGATTTTGCCAGCTTTATGGATCACCGATTTCACGTGCCCGATTGGGAAAATAAAATGTCCGCAATATCGCTCGACTTCTGGCCCCAGGACAATCTGTATCCCTATCCTCACGCGACAGACACTGAAATTGCATTGAAGGGTTTGGAGGCAAGTAATTGCAGCCCCTTCGACACTACCGAAGATGGGCTGGCCATGACCCATTTTCGCACCAACAGGTCTTTCATGAAAGACGTTCTAAGAGATATCGAACCGGCGTACGCCCAGGTGATGCGTTCAGACAACCGCTTGGAGCCTTTAGGCAAAAACCTGATCTCCACAAAGATAGCTGAGAAATACCGAACCGTGACGGTCCACCGCATTGTTTCTCCCATTTCTCGGATTGTCACCGAAGCCGGTGATGACCAGGCTGGGCAGGTGGTCACCCCACTCGGGACCTATCTAAAAAGCGCGTTCGACATCGCGTTGCCGCACCATGTAGTTGGAGCCAACTCTTCGGGTAGCCAGGGTAATGCATTTTGTCTTTCGAAAAACCAATACTCCAGAGGTTATTTCGTTAGAGCCGCTAACGGCGTTGTGTGTCTTAACGGAGACAACAAAGATTCATTTTTCGACGGAATTTCAGCATATATGACGGCCACCGGATTTGTTCCAAATATGCTTTCGACCAGCACCCGATCTGAAGTGGACAGGGCTTGCCTATTTCACGAGCTTGTCCTTGACGAGAGCACATCCGGCCTGTGATTTCTTTTTCCCAAAGAACCAGTGACGATTGAAAATCGGTTTACACAAACGGGATTACGGCTATGCCAGGGTTTTGTATGGTGATCGACCACCACCTGTGGACTTCGTGGATGTTCCATCAGTAACCTTGTGGAAATTCCCAACACTGCCGAAGTTTCTTCAGTGGATCAGGATGTTCAGCCCTTTTCCCAAGGTGGATCTTCTTCACACATATAATCACCTGGTTCTCAACGATCGGCCCTGGATTGTCTCTTTTGAGTCCTTTCTTCCCCGATTTCAAGGCAGTAGGAATAACAAGAAAGCGTGGTGCTGGGGTTTCGAAAAACTGGCGTCTGACAGTTGCAAGCGTATTTTGCCAATCAGTATGGCGGCAAGGAACCTATTTTACCTCATGGCGGAAAAGCACGGATACAGCAAAGTGTTGTTCCACCACAAGACACAGGTCGTTTATCCCGCGGTGGATGTCTCTTTGTTTAGGAAGAAAGAATTTTCCAACAGCGCTGGACCAACAAAGCTTTTGTTTGTGGGAAACTCCTTTTTCAGAAAGGGAGGTCGCCCCCTTCTTCAAGCCTTCAAGGAGCTATCCAAACACTTCGACATTGAATTGACGGTCATATCCACCTTGACCTTGCCGGACTTTTTCACGAATAGTGATGAATCCGACCGTCGAACTGCCATTAACCGGATGGCTTCCGATAAGAGAATTACCTGGCTCCAGAATGTACCGAACTCAGATCTTAGAAACCACTTCTTCCCGGCGTCCGATATTTTTGTTCTCCCGACACTCCAAGATTCGTTCGGATTTGTTAATATTGAAGCCATGGCATGTGGTTTGCCGGTAATTTCCACGGGGCAATTCGCTATTTCAGAGCAAATATCCCACAAAGTTAACGGGCTCATCATCGATGTTCCCCTGGACGAAGCTGGACGGCTTCAACATATTTCCGAGGCGGACCCTGATAATCGAAGGAAAATGCTTTTGACCTTAGAATCATACATCCGCAAACAGTTGGTGAATCTTCTCGCCTCCTTAATTGAAAGTGTGGCACAAAGAGAGGAATTAGGCAATGCAGGGCGACGGATAGCAAGGCAGAAGTTCAGCGTAATTGTACGGAACCGAACGCTTATTGCCCTATACAAGGACGTTCTAAAAGGATCCCTTTCGAGGACCACCAATCCGTGTATATAGCGAATTGCTTTGCCACGGCGTTACTGCAATGAATTTTCTTCGAAAGATTTTTCTTTTTGCCGGTTTCTGGTGGGTGAAAAATGGAGGAAAACTACCGGCAAGGAGTTTCTTCTCTTTGTACCGGGCATAAGCTGTTAGGGAACTTTTTACCCGGAAAGACGTTAACTGTGTTTTAGATATTGGGGCCAATCGAGGACAATACGCAAAATACCTAAGGTGCATCGGTTACACTGGACCTATACTGTCTTTTGAACCCAATACCGATTGCTTCAAAGTGCTTGAGGAAAGGATGAAAAAGGATAAGAGCTGGCGTGGATTCAATATTGCACTCGGAAACCAAAATGAGACACGGGACTTCGTGATCACAAAGGGCGCCATGTGTAGCTCCTTTTTGACTCCTGTGCGGGAAGAAATAGTCAGGTCAGTGAGAAGGGTCAACATGAGACGGCTTGATGACTTTATCACTAACCTTGAAGATTTCCCTCGGAATCCATCTCTTTTTCTAAAACTCGACACGCAAGGCTTCGACCTCGAGGTAGTCAACGGTGCGCCAAGGACCTTAGAAACCACCGTCGGACTACAATCTGAAGTGTCCGTGTGTCCCATTTATCACGATATGCCACACTATCTTGATTCGTTGAAAGTATACGAGTCGTTAGGTTTTGAGCTAATTGGTCTATTCGAAGTCACAAAAGCCCGAGGTCGTGTTATGGAATACGATTGTGTCCTTGCAAGACGATAAGGGCGACAAGTTGTGAGGATCTGCTGATTATCTATCATTACTGTTTCCTGGTTTAGTTTCTCGCACTCTTTTTTCGGTGTTCCGGTTTGTTAGATTAAGAATGAATGCAATAAAACATTTGGTGCGTCCACTCTTGAGTTCTTCCTTTATGAGATATCTCCTGGTGCATTACTATTATCGAAACATCATTCGATGTTCCGAACGGGTGTTTCAACTTAGACGGAAAGCCAATACACAAGATGGGGCATTCTGGGCGAATGAACTCAGAAAGAATGCTCACATCCTTGACAAAGGACTTCAAAGGAAAGACTGGGAAACGGGTCACGGTACCGTGGCCTTTAGAAAGGCAAAATATGCACTTACTAAAATCATTGACGAGGACTTGTTGAGTGATCCGTCCGTAAAGTGGGCAAAAAGCAAGATACGTGAGTTTGAGGCGGAAAATGGTTCCCGAAAATCTGCCCCTGTCCTACTTAGCACGTCCTGCTCCTATGAGAGTCTTTTAGACGTGGTAAGGACAAGACGTTCCATTCGCCATTTCAAGGATGAACCCATATCAAACGAAGATATTAGAAGAATTGTGGAGGTGGTCAACTGGTCGCCAACCAGTTGTCACCGTCAAACTGCCAAGGTGTTCGTTGCCACCGAGCCAAAAAGCGTGAAGCAATGTATGGATTTGTGCGCCGGATCGAGCGGATTTGGCCGCAGGGTCCCTCTGTTCATTTGTTTTTGTTCGGATTTCAGAGCTTATCAGATGCCCGTGGAAGGCTTTTTGCCCCACATTGACGTTTCGTTGGGAATTCAGAACTGCAACCTGATAGCACACAGTCTTGGCGTATCTCTGACCATGCTGTCGTGGGCCCAGAGCACAGAGAGAGAAGATCGTGAAATGAGAAAGCTGCTCCGTATTCCGCAGGAATATGGAATCATAGTCAATGCTGTCGGTGGATATCCAGCCTGCGGTGCGCCTACTCCTGAAAGAAAGACACTTAGTTCGACTTTGGTTCAAATTGATGAATAGGACCATTTAAGAGGAACCTCTTTGCAAAACGTCAGAGTTGGTATTTTGACCTTCCACAGCAGCTATAACTTCGGTGCGAATCTGCAGGCCCTTGCTATGCAATCTGCCTTTCAGAAACGCGGAGCCCACGCGTTCGTGATAGATTATCGGGATCCGGCCAAGGCGGCCATGTACAGGCAATTGGTTACTCCAGACCAAGGTGAAAAACATGAGAAATTTTTGAAAACTCACCTAAGGCTTTCTCCTATTTTTACATCCCCCGATGAGGTCTCCGAATACGCCCAAACTGAGGCGGATTGTGTGATCGTTGGAAGCGACGCAGTTTTTCGCCTGGCACTCAAATATGAACCCCGAAGGATTATCAAACGCCTGTTGGCAAGACAATCGGAGTCGGAATATTCGAAGATCACTGAAGAAATTTCCCCATACTTCTTGAACTGGCAGCGCAATACCCATGGAAGACCGATCAAGATCAGTATCGCCGCCAGTTCCATGGGGACGCAATATTTCTATTTGAATCCGACCCTCTATGGAAAGCTTTATCATGCCATCAGTGACTTTGATTTTATATCGGTTCGGGATAAATGGACGCGGACGATGATCCGCAGACTTGCGCGTGGCCGAACCTCTGTCCACGTCTGTCCCGACCCGGTCTTTTCGCTTAACGACAACTTCAGCATTCCAGATGACGAGCAACACCGACAGGACGTATCCAACTCCATCCTTGTTTCAGGGCCATTTCCGACCATGTGGCGCAAGGAGTTTGTTGCTAAGGCTCATGCGGCAGGTCTATCAGTAGCCAACCTGCCGAATCCTGAATCAACATTTCAGTTTCCGGAAGCGGATCTTTCCATTTCTTTGCCCCTGTCACCTCTGGCATGGTATGGGCTTTTGAAGGATGCAGCCGGTTTCGTGGGCGTGCGCTTCCATGCCCTTGTTTCTTCAGTGGCCAACCAAACTCCCGCTATCAGCGTCGATACTCCGAGGAAGTTCAGTTTCGGATTCAGAAAGCGCAACAAGATCTATGATCTTTGGAAACGAATTGGTACGCCCCATCGATTTTTTACCATAGACGAAATCAGCAGACTGTCCCCAGACCAAACATGGAATCTTCTGTTTGCTGAAAAAGATTTAAGATTTTCAATAGAATATGCCGAATTCGCCAAGAACCGTTTTGCTCAAACAATTGAACACGTATTGAAGATAGCATCCTGACTTGTTGCCTAAAGTTGAAACGTACGGATGATAAGAATGGCGTCAACTGCCTTGCAAAGAAGGCTTGAGTCGTTTGCCGGGGGCTCTTCGGTCAAGCAACGACTCGCAGGGGGGACCTTTTGGACACTCACGGGAAACATCTGCTGGAGAGTGCTTTCCGCCATTTCCACCATTACCATTGCACGCATTCTTGGCCCAAAATCCTTTGGTGAATTCGGAATGGTCCGAAGTACAGTGCAGATGTTTTCTATTTATGCAGCCTTTCGACTGGGCAACACGGCAGCGAAATATGTCGCAGAATTCAAAAAGGACAATCCCGCCAAAGCTGCCAGGATACTCAAACTGACCCTGATGGTATCAGTGTTCTTATGTGGGATTGTGTCACTCATACTTCTGTTTACCTCACGAATCCTGGCCATCGGTTTACTGAAGAATGAAACGATGCATTTAGCCATTGCCACCGGCTCGTTTATGCTATTCTTTACTATTTACGGCAATATTCGGGAAAGTGTTATGGTGGGCTTTGAGAATTTCAAGGCAATAGCCATAACCAATATTACTAAAGGGGTTCTAACGCCAGTATTGTGTATCCCTCTTACTTACTTCATGGGCGTCCAAGGAGCTATTCTCGGGTTGTCCCTGGTCGCCGCGATTGTGATGCACCAACTTCACCGGTACATTAAGGAAGAGGTTCGATTGGCGGGGTTCCCGAACATAGTCAGGACTCAAGATATATGGAAAGAAACCTCGGTCTTCTGGCAATTTGCGTTGCCCGGATTCATCTCAGGTGTCATCACAAGCATGATCCTGTGGGCGGGCCGGATTATCCTTACCAGGCAGGAAGCGGGCTACGCCGAACTGGGTCTTTTTACAGCAGCAGACCAGTGGCGGACCATGGTGCTTTTCATACCTGCCATATTGGCCAGGGTTGTGCTGCCCCTCATATCCTCTTCCATCAATAATTCAGATTCCGAGGTGAGAGAGTCGATCAGCATGCAGGCTCAGGCTAGTTGCATGATTGCCCTCCCTCTGACCGTGTTGATAATTGGATTCACTGAACCCCTTGCAGCTCTATTTGGGAAACAATTCGTCGGAACAGAACAGATCATTCCGATGCTTATCTTTTCTGTTTTTTTTTCCGCCCTGAATCAATCCGTTCGGGTCATATATGATGGTATTGGAAGACGATGGTTGAATTTGTTCATGTGGGTAACCTGGGGGTTCGTTTTCCTTACGGCATCTTTATACTTCATACCGAAAAATGGGGCATTCGGTTTTGCCCTGGCCCACCTGCTGGGAGAAATGGTATTGTTCGTTCTCCAAGCATCCTATGTGGATCTCGTACTGGTCCGATCTTCATTGCGCAGGCATCTTCCATTGTTCCTTTTCTCGGTTGTACTACTTTCCACAACATATGGCAGCGCAGAGTATTTGCCACATCTTCCGGCTGTCTTCGTTAGCATTATTCTCTTTGGCTTCGCGTGTATCCCCATTGTAACAAAACTGAAAAGGCAATTCTCATAATGAAAACAAGGCCTTTTTCGGTTTTCGAGGTCGATTGACACTACAATTCCCGTCAAAAACCTGACCTGGTGGGCCTCAAGTATTTTAGAGGTTTCGTTGAAAAAAGAAATCATTTTTATCGCGTCATGCGGGCACAGCGGTTCCACTATCCTGGAGTTGCTTTTAACATCCAACACAAAATGTGTCGGTATCGGCGAGGCCTTTCAACTTGTCGATCCACGTAATCGCATTATCGACAGCGTAGAAGAATACCGTTGCGGTTGTGGAGCCAAGGTTCACGAGTGCGGTCTGTGGGGCCCCGTTATCAAGAAGTTTCGAAATGACAGGCATATGCCGCCGAGACAAAAGTATTTGACCATACTCAATGCCGTCTATGAAAGATATGGTCCTGGAATTACAATAGCAGACTCTTCTAAGGTTGCCCGCGCAATGGACATATTGGGGGAAGTTACGGAAATTGGCATAAAAGTTGTCCACCTTGTACGGGATGTTCGCCCATATTGGGTTTCGATGAAAACCAATCACATCCGGAACAGGGAGAAAACGCTGTGCGGTTTGGTTAGGCGATATCATGTCAAAGGGCTTCTTAAGTATGTCAGGGGAAACTGTGTGTACATTTATCATGATTGGTACAGAACAAATAAAAATATTAGCGTCAAGTCGAAACAATTGGGACTACCCTATTTTCTTTTGAGCTACGAGGATCTATGTCTCAATACAGAACCAACATTGGAGGCACTGGTTGAGTTTGTTGGATTTCATGTAAGTTTGGATAAAATGTCTGGTGAAGGAACCCATAACCATAATATTTTTGGCAATAGGCTTAGGCATGACCCTGAGAAACGAAAGAAATTGCGTTACGACTACCGGTGGTTTGACCATAGTGGCTGGGTTTTGCCTTCAATCTGCCTCCCCCATGTTATGCATTACAATAGGAACATACGTCAACGGTAATTTGTTATAAGGGCTGTTTCAGCCCTGTAGATTGGCTGGCGATGGCAATTGCTTAAAACGAAAGGTGTTCTTTGACTATGGGGCAGATGGTGAGAGAAAATCGCAGAGTCTCGGCCATCATTCCTGCATTTAACTGCGAAAACTCCATCGAACGATGCGTCCAAAGCGCCTTGAGACAGACCGTAAGTCCTAAGGAGGTCTTTGTCATAAATGATGGTTCGACGGACCGGACGAGTGACCTCCTGCGCGGCATGGACGACAAGGTCACCGTGATCGAACAGGAAAACAAGGGCCAGGGGGCGGCACGAAATGCGGGTCTGAGAGTCTCGACCGGGAAATACGTTGCCTTCCTGGATGCAGATGATTACTGGGAACCAGGCTTTATTGAATGTTGCTCCGCTTTTTTGGACGCAAATCCTTCCGTAGTGGCCGTCCTCACAGCATGGGAAAAGATTATTGATGAGGAAACCACTATCCTGGTTCCTCCCATCATGCAGACGGAGTGCCCTTCAGGGCCCTTCGTTATTTCTAACTTTTTCAAGTTCTGGGCCGAACAGGACCATGTGCAGACCGGGGCCATCATGATTCGAAAGGAGGTGATGGACCAGGCCGGCGGCATGCGGGAAGATCTTCGTATCAGCCAGGATTTGGAATACTGGGCCTATGTTGCCACTTTCGGGAGATGGGCATTCATTCCCGAGGTTCTCTATGTGAACAATTCCCGGATCAATGCCAGGGGGTCGTGGTTGAAACGGTATCGGAAGCGCAGAAAGCTCTGCCCGACAGTGGCGTCTTGGCAGAGGAGAATTGTGGATAGGCTCCACCGTGAGGAAAAACCCTATTTTGAAATCGGTCAGGGCCGTGTTGCAGCCGGTTTTGCGTACAACAAGATACTCGGCGGAGACAGAAGTTCAGCCCGGACCATTGTGCAGGAATATGGGAACAGCATGCCGGTCAATCCAGTAACCCGTCTGTTGAAGGCCGGCCATGGGCTCGGGAGTCCGGTGTGGCATGGCGTGTGCGGTTTGTTGGCTGCCCGCGAGGTTTACAAGGATCTCAAACTTCGCAGAAAAGCGATGACAGTCGGGTGAACCTGCCGCGAAGGCTTCCGACACCGCCCGAAAGAACATGCAGATTATTTACATAAACCGCCGGTTTCTCGATTACAGGGTACCGGTTCTTCAGGCCCTGAATGATCTGACCGGTGGCCATCTTCGGGTAATCTATTCCAGATCTGCTATTCTACCAAGGGTTGATCAAAAGATCAAAAAGGCCCTGGGAAAAGGCGCTATAGGCCTTGACGGGGAAATACACGCCGGCGGAATGGACACGCAGCGCATGGCCAATCAAGGGATCAGTTTTCATTTTCACCCCGGGGCGTACAAACACATCATAAAACGTTGTCCCGACATCGTGGTTGCGGAAGGGTTTTTCAAATGGTCCACGACCGCTGTGGCCGCCAGGATCACACATCGGATTCCATTGGTCTTCTGTTATGAAAGGACGGCTCATACGGAACGAAATGCCCAGGCTTACAGAACGCTCTATCGGAGGCTGGCTGTGAGACTCGCCGACGGGGTCTGTTGCAACGGCAGCCTCTGTGCCGAATATGTGCAGCGGCTCGGTGTGCCGGAACGCCTGATAACAACCGGCCACATGGCAGCCGACACGGCTGGCCTGAAGATGCAACTGAAAAGACCGAATGCCGGGGCAAACACGAAAAAAAACGTGGGAATGGAAGAATCCGACCTTCTTCTTCTGTACGTTGGGCAACTCATCCCCAGAAAGGGATTGAAAGAATTTCTTGAAGGGTGGGCGATCTTCGAAAAGTCTTCAGCCGAAAGATGCCGCCTGGTGATTATTGGAGATGGGGCGCAAAGAAAAGAACTCGAAGGGCTGATCCAGGACACGAGATTGAACCGGGTCTCTATCATCGGACCGGTCGATTATGGCCGCATCGGTCGCTGGTATGCTGCCGCGGATGTTCTCGTCATGCCCACACTGGAAGACAATTGGAGCCTCGTAGTCCCGGAAGCGATGGCCTGTGGGCTGCCGATTGTCTGCTCCAAATACAACGGGTGCTGGCCGGAACTGGTGCATCCCGGCAGAAACGGCTGGATATTCGACCCGTTGGAACCGGCAGATGTTCTCCACACCCTGACGTCAGTAATCGGCTCCAGAGCAAGATTGAAAGAAATGGGCCGGGAATCCGCAAGTATTGTAGCGGACTTTTCTCCGCGAAAAGCAGCCACTGCCATCTTTAATGCCTGTGAGAAGGCTCTGCGATCATGACGTGTCTTTATGATTGCCCCGTCAACCACTGTCCATGATACCTGTCCTCGCCATACTGGCTACAGTTGCCACATTCTCTGTTTTGATATTCAAGCCAGCCATTGGCGTCCTGGTAGCCTTTCTATGCAAACCCTTCGTGGATGCCGGTTACTCGTTGCATGTTGGGTTCGGATTCCAGATCACCGAAATCGTTGGCGTGGGTGTTCCAGTCTTATTGCTTTTTCACATGGTTTTCTCCACGGCGGGTCGGCCGCAAAGAATGACCCTCATATGGGTCTGGGCCATTTTTCTTTTTGTGAATCTCGTAGGGTTTTCAGTCTTTGTTGCCAAGGGACGATACCTTTTCACCATTAATCAGTTTTTCAGAATCATTAATGGTTTTGTCGGGTTTTATATGCTTCAAACATACATCACCGACCGTCAACAGTTCCGGAGGTTTCTTATCGTTCTTCTCATCGCCGGGCTGTTTCCCATGCTGATGGGCGTTTACCAAGCAGCCACAGGGCACATCTGGCATTTTCGGACCGGAACCATGGGCTTGGTGAGAAATGTCGGGCTGTACCACAATGCAACCAGCTTCCGGTATTTTGCGTACATGACGATCACGGCGATACTCCTCTACTGGTCATATTTTGGGAAGCGCGATGTCTTCCAGCGTATATTGTTCTTAGGGTATGGAGCAGCCTGTGCAGTGGTTTTGTTTAAGGTCTACTCCAAGGCCGCTGTGGCTACCATGGCACTATGGGTAATCATCTGGAGCATCATGAACCGTCGCTTCGGTTTCCTGGGACTGTGTGTTCTGGCCGTTCTGGTGGCAAATACAATCACTGGAAACCTGGTCTTTAAGCAGATCGGTACGGTGTTCATGAAAGAGGCTGCCGTTGCGGAAGGACAGATGGAGACGGAACTCATGTTCAGCGGGAGGTTTTTCGGCTGGAAGGCCGCCCTGGCCGAGTACAGCAAAGCAGACATTTTCAACCAGCTCTTCGGCATGGGTTTGGGCGGTGGTGGCACCCATAACGACTATCTCCGTGCATTGCTTGCCACTGGGATCGTCGGCCTTCTTGCCTATCTCCTTCTTCTGGGGACCGTAGGCTTTTATTTAAGCAGAAACATGTTCTTCAACAGGTCACCCCTTAACATTATGGCCTTTATGATCTTTGTGGGCTACCTGGTGGATACGGTGGGGCTGAACCCCAGTCTCTACACCGGCTATCAGTGGTATGCCTGGGGATTCATGGGCCTGGCCCTGCACGGCGTGCCTGAGCTGGACAGGGAGATTCCATCCGCTGTGTATACCAGCAAAACTCCCTCTTTTGGGTATTTGAATTACCGGCGAAAGGATAGGAAGGCCAAAGTCGCCGGGAGACACGGCAAACGGGCTGTTTCACCGTCCAATGCTTCCTAGTCTCTGCCTCATCGGCGATGTTCCCCCACCCTATTCGGGGCCCGAAATCGGCATGCAGAAGCTGCTTCGTTCCGGGTTGCGCAAACGATTCCATATCCACCATTTCAGCTTCCGGATGAACACGGCCAACCGAGATCGGGGTAGTGTGACGGCCAGGAAGGTGTTCCATTTTTTGGTGCAGTTGTACCGGTTGCGTAGTCTTTTGAACCGCAGGCAGCCCGGTTGCGTTTACTACTATTTCGCCCAGACCCGGTTAGGACTTTTTAAGGACCTCCTGGTGACTTCTGTAATTCAAAAGAACAGCCGAAAAATCCTCTTGCATCTACGCGGGAGCAATTTCCCTGGTTTTTATAGAACACAGCCGGGATTTGTTCGTCGATTGATCCGGACGAATCTTGGCAGGGGGGATAGGATTTTGGTGCAATCGGAATGCCTCAAGGGCATGTTCGACGGGGTGGTGGCAAAAGAAAAAATCGGTGTACTTTATAACGGATTAGAGTGGAATGAGCTTTCAGAGGGCAAGGCGACAACGAAAAAGGGCGACGAACTGATTGTTTTTTTTCTGGGTCAGCTCTCCTTTGCCAAAGGATATTTCGATTTGATTTTGGCGCTCCCGGAAATCGTTTCACAAATACCTAATGTTCGGTTTTTGTTTGCCGGCGAACGTATACCGCTGGAGGCAGAGCGAAATATTCACTTGGACTATATTTGCGGCAAAGACACGCCCTCCGAGATTGTGAAGCGTGCAGGGGGAATCGAAAGTACCTATGCCGACCATATTGAATTTCTCGGCGTTATCGATGCGAACACGCGGGCCGACATAATGGCACGAACCGATCTGTTTGTCTTGCCCACATATTCCGAAGGCTTTTCCAATGCCGTGTTGGAGGCCATGGGCTACGGGCTTCCGGTCGTCACCACTCCGGTGGGCGCTCATCCGGACATTTTTGCCGAAACGCCTGAAGTTTTGGTGCCCCCGGGAGATCCGAAAGCGTTGGCGGAACGGGTCATCACTTTGTTGAAAGACGAATCTATTCGAAAACATTATGGCGCACACAATCGAAAACAAATCGTCACTCGTTACAACATGGATAAGGTCGCCGAGCAGTTCGCGCAAGCAGTAGAGAGCGTGATGTGAAAATGTGTCAGGTTGATCAGAAAATCCGTATGGTCGCCCGACTGAGCCAACAACGAAAGCCCTGACCGGTTTCCCCTTCACCCAAACCCTCTCCCTCAATGGAGAGGGGATCCCTATTAGGACTCACCATAGCAGGTATGCACGTGACTCGCGAAACAAATGCAATCGTCCGTGATAACGGGCAACAGCATACCGTCCAGTTATTGGGTTACGGGATCAGTAACGCAGGGCTGGAGGGGGATATTGGAACGGCCTGGGATGCTATTCACCGGCCGGAAAGACTTCAGTACATGGCGTGTGCCAATCCCCATTCTCTGGTGGTCGCGGCAGGGGATCCGATTTTCAGGGAATCGTTGCAGGCCTGCGATATTCTGGTCCCGGACGGCACGGGGGTTCTCCTTGCAGGAAAATTGCTCGGCTTGCCGTTGAAGGAAAAGGTGGCCGGCACGGATTTTTTTCTCGGGCTGACAAGATTGGCGCAACAAACAGGCGGGCTGCGGTATTTTTTCCTTGGGTCGAGCGACCATGTATTAAAGAGAATCGCAGAAAGGCTTATAGACGAGTATCCTGCCGTTAAGCTTGTCGGGATGCATTCGCCTCCTTTCAGGTCTGAATTCACCAAGGAAGAAAATGCGGCCATGGTGGATGCCATTAACAACGCGAAGCCGGATGTGCTTTGGGTGGGTATGACGGCGCCCAAACAGGAAAAGTGGATATACATCAATCGACATCGGCTACAGGTGCCCTTTGCCGCAGCTATTGGGGCCGTATTCGATTTTTATGCGGGCACGAAAAAGCGTTCATCAGCCTTTTGGATCAACCTGGGTCTGGAATGGCTGCCGCGATTTGTCAAAGAACCGAGAAGGCTTTGGGAGAGGAACCTGCAATCAACGCCTATCTTTTTAAGCTGGGTGATCCGGGAGCGATGGACAAAAACGAAACAAAGTTAACCACTAAGATACGAAAAAAGAAGACACGAAAAAGAAAACAGATGCTTTAACCACGAAAGCACGAAAACACGAAAGAGATAAAAAGGGATCACGGGGTCCTCTCAAGCCGAACGGCGCAATGCACGCAAAGAACGCAAAACATACACACAAAAAACAGTATTTTAACCACGAAAGCACGAAGACGCGAAAAAGAAAACAGATGCTTTAACCACGAAAGCACGAAAACACGAAGTTTGAAAAGAAAGCGGTAGGCAAAATACTGGTTATGCGAGAAAGAAAAACCAACGGAGAATAACTTTGGCAAATGAGTAATTTTTTTGTGTTTCCCATTTTCCCATTTTCGTGCCTTCGCGTATTGCGCCTGCGGCTTGTAAACAGCACGTGGTTAATTCTTGGGTTTTTGAAGTCAGGAGCGAGAAGTGAATCGACTTTCAGCACTGCAACCGGCTGATCTGCTCAAGCCGCTGCTGTATGCTCTGCTGTTGCTTGGCATCTACTATTCAACATTCCAGTGGCTTGTTGTCGAAGACTGGGCGCGGGGCGACTTCAATCACTCCTATTTCGTCCCCATTGTCATTCTGTATCTGATCTGGGAGAAGCGCGACCGTTTTGCGGCACAGGAGTCGGTGCCCACCTGGAAGGGACTGGTCCCGGTGACGGCGGGAATCTTTCTCTTCTGGCTCGGTGAACTGGCCGGCGAATTCTACAGCCTTTACCTGTCTTTCTGGCTCGTGCTGATCGGCTTGTGCTGGATCCATCTGGGTTGGGCCAAGTTGAAGACGATCATTTTTCCCCTGGCGATGCTCCTGGTGACCTTCCCGCCGCCCCATTTTCTTTACGATAAGATATCGTTTCAACTGCGATTGATGTCGTCTCAACTCGGCGTGGACATGATGCGACTGTTCGGCATGTCGGCTTACCGGGAAGGCAACATCATCGATCTGGATTTCACCCAGTTGCAGGTGGTGGATGCGTGTAACGGGCTGCGGTATCTGGTGCCCCTCATCGGCTTGGGATTGCTGGCCGCTTATGTGTATAGGGCCGCCTGGTGGAAGCGGGCGTTGCTTGTGGTTTCCACGATTCCGGTCGCCATTGTGACCAATGGTCTGCGCATTGCCTTAACGGGGATTTTGTACGAGCACGTTGGGCAGGAGGCAGCCGAGGGGTTTTTTCACGGCTTTTCGGGATGGCTGATATTTGTGTTCTGCCTACTGGTGCTTGTGGTGGAGATGAAGGTTTTAGGGGGATCGTTTAGCGGGAACGCCAAAGGTAAAGGGCAAAGAGCAAAGGGCGAAAGGCAAAGGGCGGGAGGCAAGAGGCAGGAGGCAAGTGGCAAGGGGCGGAGAGCAGAGAGCAAGGAGCAAAGGGTAGAGGGCCAGGGGCCAAGGGCGAAGGGCGAAGGGGAGAAGATAGAGGCTCAAAGCTCAAAGCTCAAAGTTGAAAGTTCAAAATCTTCTGAAGATCGAAACAAAAGAGAAAGAGAAAACGATATAGGCGAACCTGCGTCCGGAAAACCGGCTAACGTTTTCGTGGGGCGTTTGATGCGGCCGCCGCAGGCGTTGGTTTCGATAGCAATGCTGGGGCTTACGCTGATTTTGTCCCAGGGTATCGATTTTCGCGGCGATGTGCCTCCGCTTCGACCTTTCAATCAATGGCCGCTTCAATTGCCTCCGTGGGAAGGGGAGCGGGATTCGATGGAGCAGCAATTCATCGATGAACTCGATCTGGATGATTACACGATTATTGATTATCGAAACCCGGAAGGAAAGATGGTCAATTTTTATGCCGCTTACTACGCCAGTCAGACAAAAGGTGAGTCGATCCACTCGCCCGCCACGTGCCTTCCAGGAAGCGGCTGGGCGTTCAAGGATGCGGCCACGGTCAGCGTTCCCACCGGGTTTGACCGAACACCGACCATCACGGCGCAGAAGGCGGTGATACAGAAATTGGACGCCCGGCAACTGGTATACTACTGGTTTCAACAGCGGGGAAGACAAGTAACGAGTACCTACCAACTGAAGTGGTATGCCTTTTGGGATGCCCTCACCAAAAGAAGGACGGACGGGGCGTTGGTGAGAATGATTACACCTATTTACGACTCTGAGACCGTCGCCCAGGCCGAACAACGCTTGACGGGTTTTCTGAAAGACGTCGCACCGACATTGACGCAGTTCATACCTGGAAGGGATGTTTCGGGTTGGAAAGAAAATCTCCGCCATGAGAACGGACAGTCACAGTGACGACAAATCCACAAATAGGGGTAAACGGAATTCGCCAGGAGAGAATCCGGCGGATTGAATTCTGGTTTCTTGGAAGAGCGCTTAGGTAGGAAAGTTTATACAGAAGATTATATTTTTGAGATTGTTCTTCTCTTTGCGCGCCCAAAGAGAAGAACCAAGAGAAAGGGCGCCCTGTCACGAGGTTTTTTCTGCGCGTCTCGCAAGGTCCGGCGCTCGAGGAAACTCGCTTCGCTCAGACAGTCCACGAGCGTGTATCCGGCCCTTGCTGCGATGCTCGACCTCGTGACAACGGGGGTGGAACTCGTGCGCGTGCTTCGTGTGCGTGCGCGTGTACGTGTTACGGGTACAAATAGCTGACAACTGGAAACTGATGACCAGTTCGTTGGGTTGCGCAAAGCTTAACCCAACCTACTATCTGGCAACCGGCAACCGGCAACTGACAACCGATAAATTTCGACATTCATTATTCGCTATTCGCTATTCTGCTGTTCTCTTTTCTTAGGGCTTCGTGGCAGCGGTGCCGACAAGCCGAAGCGATAGAGATAGCGATGATAGCCCGAACATGATTTATTTCGTCGCCCTTTTGGTTTCTGCTTTTTCTACCATTGCCGTGATGCCTCTGGTGCGCGCTCTGGCCGTTCGGATCCGTGCGATGGATGTGCCGGGCGCTCGGAAAGTGCATCCCCATACCATGCCGAAATGTGGCGGCATGGCCATGGCATTGGGTGCTTTGATTCCTGTGGTCATGTGGTCGGTGCCCGGCGATCTCACTCGGTCGCTCATGATCGGAGGGGCCATTATTGTTTTTTTTGGGATCCTCGACGACCTGAAGGACTTGGGGTACGGGACCAAATTTCTGGGACAGTTCGCAGCCGCTCTGGTGGTGATCGCGTACGGGGGACTGCGAATCAAGAGCCTGGGATTGCCGTTTCCGGACGGGTTTGTTTTGCCTGAATACGTGGCGATTCCACTTACCTTTGCGGCGATCGTGGGAGTGACCAACGCGATTAATCTCTCCGATGGCCTGGACGGTCTGGCGGGCGGGATATGCCTCTTGATTTTTTTGACCATTGCGTATCTGGCATACCTTGCTGATGAGGCCATGATTTGCCTGGTAGCCTCGGCGGTGGTAGGGGCCATTTTCGGATTCTTGCGATTCAACACTTATCCGGCGAGCCTTTTTATGGGCGATGCGGGAAGCCAGTTGCTTGGTTTTCTCGCCGTAACCCTTGCCATTGCCCTTACCCAGGGGCACTCTCCCTATAGCCGTTTTCTGCCCCTCATACTTCTAGGTTTCCCCATACTGGACACCCTCACGGTGATGACGGAACGAATATATAAAGGACAATCGCCCTTTCGCGCAGACACCAAACATTTTCATCATAAACTCATGAAATTGGGTTTTTTCCACACCGAGGCGGTGCTGATCATCTATGTTATTCAAGCGCTACTCGTCACCACGGCGGTTGTCCTTCGCTACGGATACGAGTGGTCGCTGCTATTGGGGTATCTGGCCTTTTCAGGGGTGATATTGTCGATATTCAAGATGGCGGCGAACAAGGGGTGGCGATTTGAAAGACAATCCTATTTTGACACGCACATCAAGTGGAACCTGAGAAAACTCAAAGGGCGGCGCTTGGGGATTCGTTTGTTTTCATCCCTTTCTCTGTTCGGGGTTCCTTTGATTTTGGTGTTGTCGTGCCTGCTGGTCAAGGAAATGCCGCAGGTTTTCACGGTTCCCGCGGCCGTGGTCCTTTTCTTGACCGTATCGGTTTGGTTGGCAAAAAGAGAGTGGATGCCGCTGTTTCTGCGCATCGCCTTTTACGGGCTTGTGCCTTTTCTCATTTACTTGGCCGATGCCAACAGGGGTGCTGTCGCCGATGGGGTTAAGGTGATCTATAACCTGGCATTCGGGCTGTTGGCGGTGGCGGCCATTTTCATGCTGAAGCTTTCTGAAAAAGAAAACCGGTTCCGCACGACCCCGTTGGATTTTCTGATACTCTTCATTGCGCTGATCGTGCCGATAGTTCCGGGCGGCGACGCCGCAGGACACCAGATGGGGTTTATCGCCACGAAGATCATCGTTCTCTTTTTTGCATTCGAGGTATTGCTCACAGAGTTTCAAGGAAAAGTCGAACCGTTCGGAGGAAGCATTATTGCGGCGTTGGGGGTAGTGACGCTAAAAGGGTTGATTGGTTGAAACGCGAACCAGGGGCCAGGGGCCCGCGGCGAGGGGCGATAGGTGATGGGGCTAGGGGCCGTGTACGTGTGCGTGTACGTGAATAACCGCCGGCACGGCGTTTTAGGGTTTAGGTTTTAAGTTTTAGGACATTGGCCGTATAAAAGGCCGTGTACAAGTGGCATCCCTTATCTGGCAACTGGCAACTGACAGCCGGAAACTGGCAGGCGAGACTTTGACATTCG
>CAYSGJ010000136.1:0-2562 GCA_964430705.1 uncultured Desulfobacterales bacterium
GCGAGGTTGTGGATGTGGACAGCGATGGCGCGTTGATCATACAAGATCGAAGCGGGCGGCTTCAAAGGGTCTTAAGCGGTGATCTTTGCATGATCGAACAATGATTCCCGCGTAAAGGCGTCCGCGTTTTTCCAAAAAGCCAACCTGTTGAAAATAGACATAATCGGGCTGAACCTACAATCCTGCAAGGGTGTAACCTCGCCCCGGAATGAACGGCATCGTTTTAGATTTTTGGTCGGCGGCAGATTGTCCTGATAGTCGTTGTCGGCCCGCCAAAAGCCGCGTTTACCGCTAAAAAAAGCTTGACATTAGACGTTCCTTTTGTGCTAAAAACCTATGGAGATGATAGGAAAACTAGGCTAATGGATGGTCAAGCATTGATACGGGGAATCTAATTGCGGCGTAACGGGGAGGGCGTGATGACGGTAAATGCTGGAAAATTTGAAGATATTCGGGATTCCGGGTTGGAGGGCGGCATTGCTCGCCTGACCCCTGAAAAGATAGAAAATGAGATCAACACGGTGTTAAAAGCGGAAGGCGGGGCCCGCTTGAAAACATATGTGGACACATGCATCCACTGCGGGCTTTGTTCAGAAGCTTGTCACTATTACATGTCTCATGACAAAGACCCCTTGTGGTCCCCTGTCGGAAAGGTGAGACAGACCATTTGGGAGATTTTGAAAAAGCGGGGCAAGGTCGGCCCGGAGTTTATCAAAAAGTGCTCTGAGATAGCCCAGACCGAATGCAATCTGTGCCGGCGTTGTGCCCAGTATTGTCCGCTCGGCATTGATATCGCCTACCTGATGATTATGGTCCGGAGGCTCTGTCACCGCCTGGGAGTGACCCCTCAATACATCCAGGATACGGCCCATAGCCATTCAGTCACCATGAACCAGATGTGGGTTAAAGCGGATGAATGGGTGGACACCATTCAGTGGCAGGAAGAAGAGGCCCGGGACGAAATTCCAACGCTTCGTATCCCAGTCGAAAAAGAGGGCGCCGACATCATGTATTCGGTGATAGCTCCGGAACCGAAGTTTCGCGCGCAGTTGATATATCAGGCGGCCGTGATTATGCAGATAGCCGGCGTGAATTATACCGTGCCGGCCATGACGGGATGGGATAACAGTGACATGGCCATGTTTACAGGGGACTTCGAAATCATGGGTCGGCTGAAGAGAGATCATTTCGAGGCGGCCCGGAGGCTCAGGGTCAAAAAGATCGTCATGGGCGAATGCGGCCATGCATTCCGATCGGTTTATGATGTCGGCAATCGATGGCTTGGCTGGAAGATGCCCCCTGTTCCCGTGATCCATGCCGCCCAGTTTTTCTACGAGCTGTTGAAAGAGGGTAAAATCAAAGTGGCTAAAAAGTTGGAAGAACCGGTTACCATTCAGGATCCGTGTAATATCGTCAGAGGAAGAGGGCTTCACGGTATGATACGGGATGTGGTCAACGCCTTTTGCAAAGAGGTTGTCGAGATGGAGCCCCACGGCGAGTATAATTATTGTTGTTGCGCGGGAGGCGGGGTCATCAATTGCGGCCCACCATGGAAGAAGAAGCGTGTTCTGAGCAATAGCATCAAGGCGGAACAGCTGGCGGCCACCGGCGTGAAAACGATTATTTCCCCGTGCCACAATTGCCACGGAGGGATTGAAGACATTGTCCATCACTATAAGCTTGGGATGCATCTCAAATTCCTGGGCGATATCATCTACGAAGGTATGGAAAAACCGGCAGCCGCTTAAGGCTTTGCCGAAAAGGTTCTTCTCCAACATAGTTGGAGAAAGGGGGTCAAGGGGTCAAGGGTTTGTTTTCTAGAGATTTTATCAGCGCTTCTAACATTCTTTCGGTTGCTGCGATCTCCTTTTTCAGTGGCCCCAAGTCACCTTCTCCGATGAACCCTAAATCCCCAGCCGGCAATATCTGGGTTTCCAATTCACAAACCGAACCGTAAGAAATGTAAAGCATTCGAAGATAATCCGCCTTTGTCTTTCTTCCATATCCCTCGGCTAAATTCGATGGAATAGACGCAGCAGATCTTCTGATCTGTGAGGTTAAACCGTATCTTTCTTCAACCGGAAATTGTGCCGTTATTCGATATATCGTCAAACAGAGTTCGTATGATTTTTGCCAAACCTTCAACTCTTTGTAATTCTTTAGCATTTCACTCGAACCCTTGAACCCTTGAATCCTCAGGATCTCTACAACTCTTTTGGAGATGATCCACCGAAAAAAACTCGACGCCCATGGGTTCCACTGGAGCAGCCGGGCTGCCGGAAATCCGGGGCCATGCCTGTTGCGTCCAAAAGCCAATCCAAGGATGATCTTTGTGGCCGTGACGAGACGGTGCTTTCGGGACAGCAGCAACCGCCGGTCGCATCCTGGGAACAAATTGTACCTTCCAGCACGCATTTTACGATCCGTTCTGTTCCATTGCAAGACCGGTTGATATTTTTCCGCCACAAGGGATAGGCGATTGATCGTGTTTTATTTCAAGATGTTGTTCAGTGCCCTTCCTGTACAAAAAGAATCTTGGCATGATGGTTGCGGCAGTATTGA
>CAYSGJ010000137.1:0-8629 GCA_964430705.1 uncultured Desulfobacterales bacterium
ATAACGCCAAACCCGTAGGGTGCGGGGTTTACCCCGCCCGCCAATGGTGTGCGGCAAACGAACGATCAATAACGCCAAACCCGTAGGGTGCGGGGTTTACCCCCGCCCGCCAATGGTAAGCGGCAAACGAACAATCAATAACGCCAAACCTGTAGGGTGCGGGGTTTATCCCCGCCCGCCAATGGTAAGCGGCAAAAGAACGATCAATAACCAATGACCAATAACCGACAATCAGGAAACGCCATGACCAGAGGCCACACACGCAATCAGGATTACTCCGAAAGCCTGCTCGTGCATTTCAGGCGCATCGAGAATCTCAAGGAGGAAGCCCTTCAATACGCCTCCGTCCAGTTGAACAAGAGACAGCTGTGTGATCTGGAACTCCTGCTGAACCGCGCGTTTTATCCTCTGACGGGCTACCTTGGGCGACAAGACTATGAACGGGTTGTTGATGATATGCGCCTGGCTGACGGCATGCTGTGGCCCATGCCCATTTGCCTCGATGTCGGCGAAAGTACCGCGCAAACCCTGGAGACCGGACAGTGCTTGGCTATTCGCGATGATGAGGGCTTCATTCTTGCCATCATGACTGTTACGGATGTTTGGAAGCCCGATAAACAGAAGGAAGCCCGCGCGGTTTTCGGCACGGAAGATCCGGAAAAGCACCCCGGCGTCCGGGATCTCTACGAAAACGTGGCCTCTTGGTATGTCGGCGGGTCAGTCGAGGGGTTGCATCTGCCGATTCATTATGATTTTCGAGAGCTGAGGCTTACGCCGGCTCAGGTGCATCGGCAGTTTTCTATGAATGGATGGCGCCATGTGATCGGATTCCAAACGGAAAAACATCTTCATTGCGCCCACAAGGAGATGACGTTGCAGGCGGCTCGGGAGGCCGGTGCGAGCATATTGCTCCAAGCTGTGGTGGATTTCAGCCACCCCGGAGACCTGGATTACTATACCCAAGTGCGATGCTATCAGGCCATCGTGAAAAAATATCCTAAAAACATGATTATGCTGAGTTTGATCCCCTTGGCCATGCGCAGGGCGGGTCCCAGGGAGGCGCTGTGGCACGCCATGATCCGCAAGAACTATGGTTGCAGTCATTTTATGGTGGCCGGCGATCACGGCGATCCTTTTGTGACCAATGGGGACAATGAGAGGTTCTATCCCCGGTCGGCCGCCCAGGAACTGGTTCGGGCCCACGAAAAAGAAACAGGCATCAAGATGGTGCCGCTGAAAAAGATGGTTTATGTGGAAGAAAAAGCCGAGTATATTTTGGAAGACCATGTGGCGGCGGGGATGAACGTAAAAGAGATCTCGTCCGGTGAGCTGCGGCGGCGGTTGGAAAACGGCCTGGACATTCCCGAATGGTTTTCCTACCCGGAGGTCGTGGCGGAATTAAGACATGCCTATCCCCCTCGCTCCAAGCAAGGGTTTACGATTTTTATTACCGGGCTTTCCGGGGCGGGCAAGTCCACCCTGGCGAAGGTCTTGATGGTGAATTTCATGGAAATGCGGGATCGGCCGGTTACTCTTTTGGACGGCGATATTGTCAGGCAAAACCTGTCGAGCGAGTTGACCTTTTCCAAAGAACACCGGAATCTGAATATTACTCGTATCGGTTTTGTGGCCAGTGAAATCACCAAGAACGGCGGCATTGCCCTTTGTGCTCCCATTGCTCCATACGAGGAATCGCGACGTCACAACCGGGAACTCATCAGCAAGTATGGCGGCTATGTAGAAGTTTATGTTTCTACCCCCTTTGACGTGTGCGAACAACGGGATCGCAAAGGCCTGTATGCCAAAGCTCGGGCCGGCAAGGTAAAGGGGGTCACCGGAGTGGATGATCCGTACGTTCCGCCTTCCAATCCGGATATTACCATTGACACGACCGAGCTGACACCCGACGAAGCCGCCCAGGAGGTATTGCTCTATCTCGCTGAGCATGGATACATTGAGTAGCAGTCGCCGGCTATCAGTTTCCGGTTGCCGGCTGAATGGCAGGTTGGGATAAGCTTTGCGCACCCCAACGAATCAGTCATTGGTCATTGGTCATTAGTCATTCGTGATTCCGGTTCTCGGTTTGGCCGTTCCCCATTCTCGGTTGCCTGTGTCAGTCGCCGGCCGGATGGTAGGTTGGGATAAGCTTTGCGCACTCCAACGAATGGGTCATTTATCCTTATGTAAAATTCTCGCGCCAAGCTGCCAAGCCGTAAAGCCGTAAAGAAAAGCAAACCGCAGAAAAAGGAATCGTTCATGAAAAAAGCACTCATTACCGGCATCACGGGCCAGGATGGGGCCTACCTGGCCGCTTTTCTGCTCAAAAAAGGCTATGAGGTCCATGGCATCAAGAGACGGTCTTCGTCTTTTAATACCGCCCGGGTGGATCATCTCTACAGAGATCCCCATGAGACGGATGTGCGATTTTTTATGCACTACGGGGATTTGACCGACGCTACCAACTTGATTCGCATTATACAGGTCGTTCAGCCGGACGAAATCTACAATATGGCCGCCCAGAGCCACGTGATGGTTTCCTTTGAAACGGCCGAATACACCGCCAATGCCGATGCCGTGGGCGCCTTGCGTCTGTTGGAGGCCATCAGAATTCTAAATATGGAAAAAAAGACGCGGTTCTACCAGGCTTCCACCAGCGAGCTATACGGCAAAGTGCAGGAGGTTCCCCAGCGCGAGACAACGCCTTTTTATCCTCGCAGTCCCTACGCGGCGGCCAAGCTCTATGCCTATTGGATTACCGTAAACTACCGAGAAGCCTACGGTATGTTCGCCTGTAACGGGATCTTGTTTAATCACGAATCCCCTGTCAGGGGTGAAACCTTTGTAACGCGCAAGATCACCAGGGCCGTAGCCAGGATAAAGCTGGGATTGCAGGATCATTTGTATCTGGGCAATCTGGACGCCAAAAGGGATTGGGGGTTTGCCGGCGACTATGTCAAGGCCATGTGGTTGATTCTGCAACAAGAGACGCCCGAAGATTTTGTCATTGCCACCGGAAAGAGCCATTCTGTGCGTCAATTCGTTGAAAAGGCATTTCAAGAGGTGGGCACGGCAATCACCTGGGAAGGCGCCGGCGTCAATGAGATAGGCAAAGATGCCGCTACGGGCAAGATCGTTGTGAAGATTGATCCCGGGTATTTTCGCCCCACCGAGGTGGAAAGCCTTTTGGGCGATCCGACAAAGGCGAGGCAAAAACTGGGCTGGGAACCGAAGATCACTTTTGACGAGTTGATCAAGATCATGGTTCGAGAAGACCTCAAAGAAGCCGAAAAAGATCGCCTGTGCAGCAACGCCGGATTTCGCACCTTCAATGGGTTTGAGTAGGCGCCTTTGGCGCGGCAAAGAGCAAAGGGCGAAGAGCATGGGGCAGGGACTATAAGATGGAGAGGTCAGGTTCTGGTGACCATTCGGTCCAAAAAAGGGAGGTCAGGTTTAGATTTCAGGATCTTAAGATTTGGCAATTGTCGATTCAAATCGCTGATGAACTTTTCGACATTGCCGACGAACTTGAGCAAAAAAGATTCTATCGTTTTGCAGAGCAACTCCGAGGAGCCGGAATGTCCATGCCAAACAACATTGCGGAAGGGTCTGGCTCCACGTCGAAGAAGGAGTTCGGGCAGTTTTTAAACATTGCCAGGAGATCCACCTTTGAAAATGCCAACATTCTTTTCTTGTTGTCCAAGAGAGGTCTCATTTCTGAAAAAAGATTGAATCGCCTGCTAAGTGATCTCGACCTGCTGTGCCGCCAGATTTCTAGTTTTCGGAAATCGCTGAAATAAGCTTGTGGTTTGTTGTGCGATGTAAGGATCGGATTAGAATGTTTCGTTTGGTTTTTCTGTTGCTCTCTGCCCTGTGCCCTATGCTCTTTGCCGAATCGACGCCTATGATGACAAGAGGGCAAAATAGCCAATCATAAAATCGATGAGAAAGGATTCAAAAATCTACGTAGCCGGTCATCGCGGGATGGTGGGTTCCGCGATTGTCCGCAAACTCAGGGCCGAAGGGTACAGGCATATCCTTACGCGAGAGCGTGACGCGCTGGACCTGACAAGGCAGAAACAGGTTGAGACGTTTTTTCAACAGGAAAGGCCGGATTTCGTGTTTCTGGCTGCCGCAAAGGTCGGGGGCATATTAGCCAACGATACCCGGCGGGCGGATTTTATTTACGCGAATCTGGCAATACAGACGCATGTTATTCACAGCGCATACCTGAACCGGGTGCGCAAGCTCCTGTTTTTGGGCAGCTCGTGCATTTATCCCAGGCAATGTCCACAGCCCATGAAAGAAGGCCATCTCCTGTCCGGTTATCTGGAGCCTACAAACGAACCCTATGCCGTGGCCAAAATCGCAGGCATCAAGATGTGCGAGGCGTATAATCGCCAATACGGGACCAACTATGTCGGCGTCATGCCGACCAATCTTTACGGACCCAATGATAACTTCGACCTGGATGCTTCTCATGTCCTGCCGGCGCTGATGAGAAAATGCCATGAAGCAAAAATTCAGGACCAACCGGAAGTCACGGTTTGGGGCACCGGAAAGCCAAGGCGGGAATTTCTGTATGTGGACGATCTGTCCGATGCGTGCGTGTTTGTTATGAACCATTACCGGGGCGATGAGATTGTCAATGTGGGCACGGGCGAAGACGTAACCATTCGCGATCTGGCAGACCGGATTGCCCGGGTGGTCGGATTTGAAGGAAGCATCACGTATGATCCGTCCAAACCCGACGGCACGGCTCGAAAGCTTTTGGATGTGTCCAAGATAAACGCACTGGGTTGGAAGGCAAAGACCGGCCTGAAAGAAGGTATCGAAAAGACGTACCGGTGGTATCTGAAAAATGTCGCCCAAGCCAAGGGGCCCGGGGCAAAGGGCATAAAGCAAAGCCTGTGAACAGTGAATAGTGAACAGTAAGCGGTGAACAGTAAATGAACGACGAATAACCAAACACCCGAAACTCCGAACTCGGAACTCGGAACCCGGAACGTAGAACCCGCAACCCGCAACCCCTATAACCCGCGCCGCGCAAATGGTGCTAAAAATGGCTGACGAAAAACTACTGATAACCGCCGTCCGTGCCGCCCTTCAGGCCGGAGAGGCGATCATGGATGTTTACCAAACTGATTTTGCCGTGGAGCAAAAAAAAGACAACTCCCCTCTCACCCTGGCCGACAAGCGCGCGCACGAGATCATCGTGGGGCATCTGTCTGCTTTTGACATCCCCGTCTTGAGCGAGGAGGGACGCGATATCCCCTACAAGGAACGCAAGGACTGGCAGACCCTTTGGATTGTCGATCCCCTGGACGGGACCAAGGAGTTCATCAGGCGAAACGGGGAATTTACCGTCAACATTGCCCTGGTGCACAACAACAGGCCGGTTATGGGCGTCGTCTTTGTGCCGGACCGAGATACCCTCTATGTCGCTGCGCAGGATCTGGGGTCCTACAAATTGGAAGACAAAAACATCCTCCAACGCTTGGCGGCCGATCCAAAAGACGCAGACGGCTCGCCGTCTTTGGACGACATTGTGTCTCAGGCAGCCGGACTGCCGCTTGCGCGTTCAAAGACAAGACCGTTTACCATCATGGGAAGCCGTTCTCACATGAGCAAAGAGGTCGAAGACTTTGTGGCCGAAAAGCGACGGGAATACGGAGAGGTAACGTTCATCTCTGCCGGAAGCTCGCTCAAACTGTGCCTTGTGGCGCAAGGGGCGGCCGACATCTATCCGCGGTTGGGACCTACCATGGAGTGGGATGTTGCCGCAGCGCACATGATCGCCCAGTCCGCGGGCGCCACGGTTTTGCGCTACGACAACGGCCAAGGTCTCATGTACAACAAGGAGGATCTCCTGAATCCGTGGTTTGTAGTCTCCAGGGCATAGGGCAGAGTGCGCGGGGCAAAGGGCATTGCGTTACAAGGCAAGGGGTAAAGGATGAGCGAAGCTCGAATAATCAATGACCCTGCAACCGACAACAGCTATGGTGAGCAGTGAGCAGTGAGCAGTGAACGAAAGAGGAATAACCAACCACCCGTAACCCGGAACTCGGAACTGTTATAGTGAACAGTGAGCAGTCAATAGTAAGCAGTGGACAGGGAGCAGTAGACAGTAAACAGTAAACAGTGAACAGTGGACGAACGACAAATAACCAATGACCGATAACCGCAAAACCATCTTCCTTGTTGCCGGTGCCCGGCCCAATTTCATGAAAATCGCCCCGGTGGCAAGAGCGCTGGAGAGACACGCGGATAGATATGTTTGCAGGATCGTTCACACGGGCCAGCACTATGACTATCAAATGAGCGATGTGTTTTTTAAGGAACTGGGCATTCGGACACCGGAGCACTACCTGGGCGCAGGCAGCGGCTCCCATGCCGAGCAGACAGCCAAAATCATGACGGCCTTTGAGGTCTTATGTCAAAAAGAGCGCCCCGATCTGGTCGTGGTGGTGGGCGATGTGAACTCGACCCTGGCCTGTTCCATTACGGCGAAAAAGCTGCACATCCCGGTGGCCCACATCGAGGCGGGCTTGAGAAGCCGAGACATGTCCATGCCTGAAGAAATCAACCGGATGGTGACCGACGCCATTTCGGATTTTTTCTTTGTCACCGAAAAAAGCGGTGTGGATAATCTGCTTGCGGAGGGAAAACGCAAAGAGCAGATATTTTTTGTCGGCCATGTGATGATAGACAATCTCATGTATCAGCTGGACAAGTTGGATGCAGCGTTTGCCGATACATTCGCTACGGCATCCATGAAAAATCGATACGCGCGGTACGGGGTGGTGACGCTTCATCGTCCATCCAATGTCGATTCCAGGGAAATCCTTGCAGACATTGCCGGTGCGCTCTCTACGTTGAGCCGTGATCTGCCCTTGATCTTTCCCATACACCCACGAACGAAAAAGAACCTACAGGCACACGGCATTGTATTGGACGGCAGGGTGATGATGACCGACCCGCTTTCATACATGGAGTTTCTCAATCTGTGGAAAGATGCCGCCGTGGTGCTTACGGACAGCGGGGGCATCCAGGAAGAAACCACCGCACTGGGGATTCCGTGCCTGACGATGCGAGAGAACACCGAACGCCCTGTTACGGTATCAGAGGGAACCAACGCCCTCGTCGGCCATTCGCCGCCGAGAATTCTCGCAGAAGCAAAGAAGATACTCGATGGAGACATAAAAAAAGGAAAAAGGCCGGAACTCTGGGACGGCAGGGCTGCGCAGAGAATCGTAGAAATCCTCAACCGGGTTTTTTTCTGAAAAGCAGGGGCGGTCAAATCAGCAACCGTGAAGACGTGGAACCCCGATTGTCTCCCTTATCCCTTCCCGCCGGGCACGGGAACTCCGGGCCTTGCGCCGGTTTTTCGAGAATGGAGCCCGGAGCTCGAATTGGTGAACTCATCGTAAAAACCTTGCTGCCTGAGGACCTGATCGGTCTAAAGCTTCAGGGAATGGTGAACGATCCGAAAAACAGAAAACCTGAAACGTAAAACGGCGCCGCAGGCGCCACAAGGGAGTCAGCTGATGCAAAAGACGACGACAACATACGATACGCCGGTGGACGCCCTTGTTGCTGTCACAAAAAGACTGGCGATATACGAAGACCGGCACGGGATGACGTCAGAGGATTTTTTTGACCGGTATACAAAGGGGGCATTGCACGATACGCAGGATTTTGTGGAATGGGCGAACGATTACAAACACTTCATGGCCTTGAAACTTGAACTTGAAAGGACCTCGCAACATGTTTCATGATCTTTTGCGTTGGCATCTGGAAACCGTCGAGGTTGCCGTCAAGGGGTTGAAAAACGCGTATACCGAATGTTATGCAGAAGAGATCCTGATCGACAAACGGGCCAATATTAAGATTCGTGTTCGATTTTTGAGCGGGCACCTATTGGAATTGAACGAATCTGTTGTGGTGGTGGGAAAAGAAAGCAAAAAATTGACCCATCTGGGGTATCGTTATCATTTTCAGGACGAAGCGCGCACTGTTCTTTTTCAGTATGACAATACGCCGCACTTTCCCGAACTGGACGGTTTTCCCGACTACAAACATGTCGGAGACACCATTATCGGCTGTCAAAAGCCTTCCATTGCCGAAATCGTCCAAGAGGTCAAAGATCTTCTGAGGCATGTCCGGGATAAAAGGTGAGAAGTGAGGCGCAGAAAGATAAGATGTCCATTTCTCCTCATGCGTTGCTATGTACTTCCGGAGAATTGACTCCAGGGTTTCTGTTTTGCTTAAAACCTAAAACTTAAAACACCGCGCCGAAAGCGGTACTATTCACTATTCACTGTTTACTGAAGAATTCTCGCGCCAAGACGCAAAGCCGCCAAGAAAAACCAAAAAGACAATATCGAATATTGAATGATGAATATCGAATCACCAAGTAAAATCACCAAAGGTACCTTCTCTTTGCCCTATGCCGCACTCACGGCACCCCGTTCACAGCCGATTTGTCAAGTTATTGTAGGTCAGGGTGCGAGCGAAGCGAGTTCCCTGACATCGCTCTGAAGAATTCTCGCGCAAAGCCGCAAAGCCGCCAAGAAAAACCAAAAAGACAATATCGAATATTGAATGATGAATATCGAATCACCAAGTAAAA
>CAYSGJ010000138.1:0-13616 GCA_964430705.1 uncultured Desulfobacterales bacterium
CGAACCATAAAAACTGCAACAGGAGGTACCCAAATGGTAAAAAGACGAAAAAGCAATACCAAGAAAAACCGCATTCGTAAAGGATTTTGTAAAAAACACGCCAGGGCCAGAAAAATAGATGCTTCCACGGTTTATGAGACCTGCACCGAGCAGTTGAGCCCATTTGGCGGGCTTTTGGCGCTGATCAAATTTTTCGATTTGGTCGAATTTAAGAAAATTTTTTGCTCTGCGTATCATGAACCGTCCCGTGATCCCAAGTTGGGGCACTATGCGATGATGATGGGTATTTTGATGCTACTTTTTATAGGCTTCAACCGCATATGGCATTTTGTTTACGTCCGTTTGGATGCCATGTTGTGTGGATTTTTTAAGGTCACCCGGCTGCCGGCCGCCTGTACCTTCTGGCGATATGTGGACAGCCTGGGCATTAACCAAGCCAACTCCTTGTTGCAGATCATGAGCATTTTGCGCGAACGTGTCTGGCAACTGTGCGGCTTTGAGTTTCACCGGATCCGCATTAACATCGATACAACGGTTAAGACAGTCTATGGCGACCAACAGGGCGCCCGTAAGGGACACAATACAACGCATCGGGGCAAGCAAGGCCTGCGCCCGGTGCTGTGCTTCATTGAAGAAACCCGTGAGTATCTTACGGGCAAGCTGCGCCAAGGAAAAACGATCAACGCTAAAGAGACGGCGGCCTTTATCGCCGGCATTAAAGCTTGCCTTCCCGGCTGTGTCCAAGAGGTTCTTGTCAGGGCCGATGGAGAATTCTTGAGCTGGGAGGCTATCCAGGCAGCCCTCCAATCGGGGTTCGATTTTATCATCGCCAATCGTGGCTGCAATCCCATATTTGACCCTTGCCGCTGGTACCGGCCATGGAAACGCAAACAGATCGAATATAACTGTTGCATGTATCAGCCCGGAGGCTGGGAGAAACCATTTCGTTTCGTGGCCATGCGCATTGCAAAGAATCTGAAAGGGGCGTCGAATAAGCCCCAACAATGTCTGCTTTTTCAAGATGACAACTACACCCATCGTATCTTTTGTACAAGCTTGGCCGGTAAAGCCCATGAAGTGATTGCCCAGTACGACAATCGCGCCGACGTGGAAAATCTGGTCGGTGAAGCCAAGCGCGAAGGCCTGGACATGATCCCATCGGCCAAGTTCAAAACCAACTACGCCTTTTTCCAGGTCGTAATGCTGGCCTACAATATCTGGCGGTATATGAAAATGATCGCTCAGCAAAGTCTATCGCCCGGCCGTTCAAAAGATGGTCTATGTGACGGCTTAAAGAACATTATGGATAACACCATTCGTATTGCGCGATTAAAACTGTTGTTTATCGCCGCCAAGGTGGTCAAAGACGGCAATCGAGACAAAGTCAAGTACTCAATCCATGATGCCAGAACACCGGGGATGCTTTCCTTTCTCCAATTTTTAGACAACCGACGTGCGCAGCCCAAACCCTGGTTTGTCCCCGGCATATGGCCTCAACGCTTCGCTGTGCAGGCGTAAGCAAGAAATTACTTGCACGGATAAACATGAAATTACTCTATGTTAAGGTATCTACTATGACGTTTGATACCTCTTGACCTCAGCGATTAGATCGCTGGAAGTCATATCGGAAAATACGGACCTGGAAAAATTCTCTCCAATGTTTTATGGAGGATAGTTTCGTGCAAAATTCAGGTGATAATCTGGGATAGACATGGTCATTTCCTTTTTTGAAGCCAATTTATCATCACTTGAGTCAACAACCTAACGTAGGAAGTTCAGTACCCATGATTTCTAGAAACACATAGACAAAAGGCAAATTATCCGGTGTTGTCATGTCGATGACGGCCAGTCATTAATCCAGTCAAGACATGCGCCCATTTCGTCTCGGATCTGATATACCCAAAATCTTTTGACTTCCCAACCCAGCTCGATAAGGCGTTGGTTTCTAAGCTGGTCGCGCCGGCAAAGCTCGCCGTTCCAAGCTCTATGGTAGCGCTCACCATCAACTTCTATGTTGAGCTTTCTGTTTCCCTTAAAAAGTGCAAAATCTAGAACGTACTGATCCACATCGTATTGAGGAATGGGCCGAATCCCCTTTTTGTACATAGCTCGGTAAAAAATTCTCTCCCATTCTGAAACCAATTCTGGACGGGAGACTGGGGGATATTCAGGACCAGGAGGGGTGGTGTCATACTCTTCTGGGCGGGATTCCTTTCCAAGGGAGTCTACATATTTGGCAAATTCCTCGAGATAGGCAACACCACAGTGCAGTGCAGATTGATGATCACCAACGACATGGAGCAGGGCCCTTGCTCGAGTGATCGCCACATTGAATAGATTGCCATTGTTCTTGAGAAAAGAGAGTGCCCCCCTACTGATTCCACGGGAAACAACTGGCGAGAAAACCATCACGTCTCTTTCGTCGCCTTGAAACCTGTGTACCGTGTCAACCAAAAAGTCAGCGCGGTCAAGTTTTTCTGCCAGTGCTTCATTGGCAAATACCAGTTTTCTAATCAGATTGGCTTGCGCTCGAAAAGGGCTAACCACGCCAACTGTCCCTTGGTACTTCTTGTTGAGTACGAGGTCCTTTAACCATACCACCACATCGTTTGCCTCGGCCTTATTAACCGCCCCACCATTGGCAGGTCGTATGACCTCGCCAGAGACACGATGCCAACGAACTGCCGGTTTTCCATCACGGACCTTTTCCAAGCGATCATACGATGTGGCGATCCGGAGTTTTCCTTCATAAAAAAAACGGTTTGAAAAATCGATAATTGTCTGGTGAGAACGATGATGATCTCGCAAAGAAATGATGTCTTCGGGACGGGAAAGGCTGGTAGCCAAATGATAAAGAGAGTTTACCGAATACATCCACGAAGCATGGCCTTCTACAACGCCATGCTTTTCTTGTAACAAAGCATCTCGTCTGGCACTAATAGTGCTAATGTGGGTAAGTTGTTTGGGATCCCCTATAACAACAGTTCGTTTGCAACGAAAGAGCAGAGGGAGCGCAGAGGCTATATCGCATTGGCTTGCCTCATCGATAACAAGAAGGTCAAACACACTCTCCTCAAAAGGCACCCTACCGTTTGCCGATAGCGAAGTCACAGCCCAACAAGGCATAACATGAGAAATTCGCCGAAGTAAACTATAATACTGCCCCAAAACTTTTCTGGGCAAACGTTCATTCCTTTGACGACTGTCCGTGACCGTCTGAAGCACAGAAGCGTAATCTGCAACCAATTTGCGATCATCTTGATCAATTCGCGATGGTTGTAGCTTAACCCAATCCCACCACAACCTCTGTGCATTGTTGGCTAGTTTTTCGTTGAGGGCCAACGCCTGTTTTGCCATGGATTCTAAGGAGGGTTGTTGTTTGAGAAAATTGAGCGCTTCAAAATAGTGTTGAATACGGCCCGCCATCTCCAAACGTTCTTCAAATTTCTCAGCCAATCTGATCCACAGAGGCAAAGAAAGCTCATTGCACTCCTGCACGGGGATCTTAAGGCCTAAATCCTTTCCCCTGTCTGTTAGCAACCCTGATACACGACCTAAGTCTTTGTATCGCCCCTTGGAAATGAATTTCCAGAAAGGCCGAACCAAAATCGATTGTTGACCTTTTTGCGCACGCCTTACAGCCCGTCTCAGTCTTTTATAATCGATATCAAAAGTCTCAACATCCAGCGTTTTGAGGGTTTCGAAGCGTTTTGCGGACAACTCTTGTCGCTGGTCGCCTATGGCTTGGTCCAGCCTGTCTACGGTGTTTCTGGAATCCATAGTTTTTTTGATCTGTGTCTGCAACGCATCAAAATCTGCCACGAGCTTTTCGTGGATGGCAAGGTTGTCGTCATAAGAGGCCTTGTCATCTGGGGAGCACGTTGCACCCAACAATCCAGACAGGTACTCTCCGAGTTTGGCCTGATATTCATTTGAGCCCAAACGCACGAGGACCGGTCTGGAACCCAGGCCGTTAACGCGAGCTTCAACCACATCAACGGCTTTGTTGTTTTTGCTGGCAAAAAGGACTTTTTGCCCTGACCAGGCAGCGTTAATCAGAAGAGCTGAAACGACCTGTGATTTTCCCGTTCCAGGTGGCCCCGTTATGACAGTCAACGGTTCTTTCATAGAACGACGAATGGCTTCTCTTTGCTCTGTGTTTAATGGAACAACCTCTATAAGTGGCTTAATCTCATTTTCCAAATCCCCAACGGGTTCCAAGCGGCCTGACAACCAATTCCCCAGCGCACTATCACCGGCTGCATTGTTAAGATCAGAAAGTTTTTTTAGCTCAATCTCCAAGCCCTGCGTGTAAGGAGAACGTTCCCCGATAATAAACACCGCTCTGTTGTAAATGCCCTGACTGTCAATCTCTGCCAAAGACGGTCCCCTGCTCATGGCGTAGGGGTTTGCTTTTTCGCGCCAATCCCATTCAGGGCGTTCATCCACCAGTTTTAGAAACACCTCATCAATCTCGGGAAGATCTTTCTGCTCGTTGTTCATCCCAAGTTGCTCGGCCAGCTCAACGGCTTCTTCAAGAACGTTGGAGCTCCCCCCTTCGGTGAGACTTTTAAGGGCTTGAAAACTTAAAACGGGCATATCCGAGGAAATCTCAAGAGACCCATAGGCGTTGGCTGAATCCGATTTAATTGGGAAAAGGAATAGGGGTTCCACAAAGAACCCTTTCCATCGTGAGGTTTGATGATACCTAAGGCGTGTGGGATATCCAACATACATGGCCAGCCTGGCTCGTTCGCGCCTCGCCTTCCGAATTAGAGGGGAAAGAGCTTGGTCGCCGGCCCAATCGACGCCTTCCTCGACCATTGGTAAGGCATCAAGTTCTACGTAGTCTGGCGTTCCATAAGCACTTCTGGCGAAGACGCTAACGCCTTGTTCAGCATCCTGAGATAGACATTCAAGATAATAGCGGCAGAGTCTTGCTAGGACTGTATCCGGCTTCTTCTTATCAGCCTGAGGTCCTTTAGCACCAGGAGAGCCATTGGTGCCAACAACGTACCAACAGTAAGATTTGTCTTGCCTAACCTTTCCCCGAAGCCGGCCATATAAAAAACTGTTCACCTCCTTCTTGTCCACGCCAAGCACCCGGGCAATTTCGCGGGCTTTTTGACCAGGCCGTTCGGAAAGATTGGAAAGAATGCGCTCTCCCAGATCCATGCTCTCAGTCTCTACCAAAAAAGGGGAAAAGGATTCCTATGCCGCCGCCGCGCTTAGCCCTCCATTCGTTGAAATCTTCACGGGCTTAACCGTTATAACGTTACCGAGTTGAGTCAAAAACCAGAAGACTTTTTCCCTTTAGTTCGCTCCGGAATCGGCAGAATTTCCCGGACTCTCGCTACTTTTCATGTCATTTTCAGGGACATCCAAACAATTAATCAGCTCTTCCGGCCTAATCTTAAAATCAGCGGTTGGTCTTAAAACATCCCTCGCAAGTCCTTCTTTCGATTTAATCAGTTCATCCAAGCGCTCTTCCACAGTAACAAATCGATGGTCCTTAACAATCGGATAGTACACTTTGACCGTTTTTTCCTGACCTATTCGATGCGCTCTGTCTGTGGCCTGATTTTCTTTGGCTGGGTTCCATGGACGCGTGTAATGAATGACATGATTTGCAGCCGTAATATTCAAACCCACACCAGCCACTTGGTGGCCGAGGATGATTACATTGAAGCCATGCTTTTCTGAGAAAACATCTATTACCCTTTGCCTGTTTTTGGTTAGTTCCCCGTTGATGATGTCTGGCCAAATGCCAAACTCGTGTCGTAAACGATCCTGAAGCACACGTTGAACCTTCTTAAAATCCGTAAAAATGATGGCCTTTTCTTGTAAAGATTTTACGTCGGAAACAATACGCATAGCCTCGTCTAACTTCGGACAAGGAATTTTGAAACTATCCTCGTTCAAGCAGTCCTGTTGTCCGGCAGTAACAGGATGGGCGCAAAGCATGATAAGCTTCTGAATGGCTCCTAAGGCCGCATTTTTTCCGCCTGTTCTTCCAATATGAGCGATTCTTTTGTACGATTCCAATTGTACTTCAGAAAGAGTGGTCTCACGGTATTCGATTTCCTTGGGTAAGAGATTAAGCGTTTCCGACTTCAGGCGCCTCAAATAGTGACCTTTGATCTCGCCCAGAAGGTTTTGGATTTGATTCTCTCTCTCGCTCTCTTCTCCCTCAACAATTGGTCTTTCATATTTTTTTCTGAAATCCGCCCAACTTCCGAGCAGACCTGGTTGCACGAAGTCCATAATGCACCAAAACTCTATAAGGCCATTTTCAACCGGTGTGCCCGTAAGAGCCGCTCGATGCTTTGCTTTTAGGGCCTTTACCGCACAGGTTCGCTGGGTGGTCGGGTTCTTAGCATATTGGGCTTCGTCGCAGACTACCATGTTCCAGTCGATAGTAGCCAGTCTCGCCTGATCACGCCGAAGCGTTTCATATGTCGTCAGGACTACGTCAAACTTTCTAAAAAAATCCGAACTGAACAATCTATTTGGTCCTTCATAAGAATATGCTTTCAGACCATTTTGGGAGAACCGCCCAATTTCTCTAATCCAATTCTCCATAAGCGTTTTCGGCAAAACGACGAGATGCGGACTTTGCTGAGCAGTCTCCTTTAATCGCAAGAAATGGGCGATCACCTGTACCGTCTTACCTAAGCCCATTTCATCGGCCAACAGTCCTCCGATAAAATGATCTGAAAGCCTGGAAAGCCACCGAAAACCTAGCAGTTGATAACGGTACAAATTTCCACTAAAGGAATCAGGGGGGAAAAGTTCCGGCAAATCGTCTGGTAAAAAGCCTTCTTCACCGCTATCCGGCTTTTCATCGACAAATTCCAAGATCCCAAGGTTCTCATAAACGTCCAAAATAGATCCCGATGGTATTCGAAAAACATCACCGTCTTTTGTCATAGAATCGAGTGCATTTTCAAAATGTTCGCCGGCTTCAGTATCGACCCGGATCCAGTTCCCTTCATGTAGCACGTAGTCTTCGCCAGTTTCTTTGGCCCTTTTCAACAACTCTCGATAGGTCTCCTCAGAAAGCCCTTCTGGCTTCGATCCTTCTTGTATTCTTTCTCCCTTTTCCCTATCTATACCAACCGGCGACCAATCATCCAGATGTACACCAGGAACTCCTTCGAACCAACCTCCTTGGCTTCGCTTGACGTGTATGTATGGCCTTGAGTTGTAGACTCTTGTTTTAATTCCTTTGACGCGCTTGCTAAACAAGCTCAGGTCAAAACCTTCGGGAATCATTTGTTCCGGATTTGTAAGAAACCTGGGAACATCCACCCCTCGGATCTTACCATATTTGGGTAACTGGGCAAGATTCTCTCGAAGGTTTTTGTCTAATACCATTCGTCGGCGAAGACCACTTGGGTCGGCTTTTGTTAATACCGCCGGAACAGTTTCCTGAAGCAGTTCCTCGCCACTTTTCCCATAATTCTCCAATCCTTCTATCTGGGGTTTCAGTGTTATTTCGTCTGGGCGCTCTGCATTAAAGTCCAGAGCAGCTTCTGTCCTAAAATCGTAGTTTTCTTTTTCAAGATAAGCGTCAATGGTGGCTCCTGCATCGAGAGCAGCTTGTTTCACTTTGGCAAAATAAGCCATTCTATCTTCAAGCTTATCCCAATCAACTTGTTTTCCCAGGGCTTCCTCAAATAAAATTTCCTGCGTTTCGATAAGCGGAACAATCGTTTTTTCATTAATCCAAAAAACACGTCCGCATCGAGGAAGTTCCCCCTCTCGAAGTGGCCCGTGATCCGGGTGAAATGCCTCAACCAAAATACGAAAATTGTCATCCCCCACATGCGATACCGACCTGGCATCAATTTTCAGCGATTCCGGCACTGGGATCATAAGCGCATTGAAGAATTCGCATTCTTCATTTGGGTCGATCTTTTCATAAACCTCGTAAGGAACAATCCACTCTCGTTCCTTTCGTTGGACCAGCAGCTCGCCAGCCCAAAGAGAATCCAAGGAAGCCCATACCGCCCCTTGGCTTAGCAGTTTGGCTAGAACGCGGGGTTCATTCGTATTTAACGGAAAAGCAGGCACTTCGGCGCCATCAAAGGAAAATATAATGCCCTCAGGGGTGTAAGTTTTCGACAACTCAGTTTGTTGCCTTGGGCCGAATAGCTTCATCTTTCTCCAAGTATTTCCAAAATCAGTTCGCGGGCATTTTCTTGCCATCCCCTAAAATGCAGGATTCTTCCATCCCATCCTGCCCGATACGGAATCCTCAGTGTTCTGTCCCTTTCCTTGAAAAAGCTTGCATGTTTCGACCAATGCTGCGCATTGTTCCAGAAACTCCTGAAAACAGTTGGAGGATACATGTACGCAGCGTTACCAACATTCTTGAATTCTACGACCCCAAAACCATCAAATTCGAGCATAAAACCCTCGCCCTCAAGTATTTCTTGGACATTACGCACCTTAGTCGCTTCCACGAAGAACCGCCAAAAATCCGCCCTTTCTCCTTCAAAAAATGTCTCTATCTCCCTGAGAATAAGCCACTTTCTGAACTCTGCTTTGGCATCGTCCGCAACCCCCTGCCAGAACTTTGTATCAAATCGATACCTTTGTTTGGAGTCAACAGGCAGTCCGAATTCATCATTGACAAACTCCAGAATTGGCTCCGCCCAATCACGTCGCCCGTCCAAAACATTCAAATAGTGCTGACAAAAACCTGCTAAGTACGGTGCATTTACTGCCTTCCCAAATTCGTCCAAGAAGCGAGTTGGCTTTTCCCGCCTTAAATCAGATGCCTTGCCGTTTGAAAGCATTTGCCGCCATACTTCTTGATACAATCCTTCCTCTGGATCCAACAAGTTGTTCCTTAAATAATCGTCCAGCTTGCTTGCTTCCGGCGTCTTTCGATAATCGTTTAAGATCCCGTCAGCCACTGTTTTCGAAACAAACCAGAAAGGCGCCTTCGGCGATACCCGGCGGTCCTTTTCAAGGGGTATAAATCCTTTAATAGATATAAGATCCCTTAGCATTTTCTCAAGCAAGGCTAGGGGATATGACCGGACAAGTTTCAACCACCCCCTGATTATTGTCTGCTCCCTTGGCCGAAACCTTAGAACCATCGCCGCTTTTTCTGCGACAGCGCCTTCACCATCGATCGCAATAATCTCGACACAAGCCAAAAGTTTTCTTACATCGAATTCGTATGCGAGGTGTTGTAGCCCATCTTTATGACATTCTTCCAACTTCTCCCGGACTTCATCGATAAAAGTTCCAGACGGAGTGGGGCACTCACTCCGTCGAAATGGGTGCTGTTCGCGGACTTTCTCAAGGATAACATCAAGGGAATTTGACTGCACTTCAACACGCATGTGTTATTTTATGATTTGTCGAAGAATGTTCAGAAAATCTCTCAACACATCGGTTTCTTTTAGCCGTATGGTAATTTCGACCCTTCTCGCTTGGGCACACTCAGGCTCGATACAACTATTTGGAAACCGCGTATCCGAATACCCGGCCGTAACGGCCTTTTCCTTAAGCAATCCTTGGTACGGTTTCATGGACGGCTCTTCACACAAAAAGGCAAGGACTTGGCCGGCTCGTTCCCTCGATATAAAGGGATTGGCGCTACGAGCATCTACTTTATCAGTGTGGCCCGAAACTTCTATAAGTTCTATCCGCTTTAGAAATTTAGGATACCGGTGGACGATTTCAAGATATTTGGGAACGGCGTCGCGCAAAACTTTTTCCGCTTCTGCTCCCAACTCCGTTTTCCCAAACCCAAAACGCAAATTTTTCTCACTGATGACCAAAGCTCCGGTGTTACAGTCAACATCCACGTTTTCAATGGCCGCCAGGTCTTTGTCGTGGCATATGTCCTTGACGATTTTCTCCCATTCCATAACAACTTGTGTCGGCTCAATGAGCCTTGTGCGGATATCCAGAAGGGTAATAGCAGTCGTAAGAGCGAATATCATCAACAGACCCGCCATCAAGTCGCTGTATGACGCCCAAAACGTTTCGCTTTCCCTTGGCAAGGAAGACTGTGGCAGGCATGCTTTTTTCCCAAGTGGCATCATTTCCCTAGCATTCTCCTAAACAGACCGGTTTTTTCCTCCCGATTATTTACGGCCGAATCAATTGAGGCTTTCAACCAGGAAACCGTCGCAGAAATCCCCCTGGTCGTTTCATTCATCTTTGTCAAATGGGTTTCGATAACATGTATCATATCGGCAAGAAGTTTTTGCGTGCTTTCATAGTGGGAAAGAGACTGTTTCAATAAGAGTTCGTTACCTTTGCCGTCGCCGCTCTCCGGCACATTTTTAAAAATCTCTTTCAAACTATCCAACTGGCTGCCGAGTCCGGCAATACTTTCTGTTATATCGGATGTATGTTTTTTGCTCTGCTGGGACAGCTTTTGATCCATTCGTTCGTGAAACTTCAGTAATTCTTCGTGAACTACTGCACTCTTTTCAAAAAACGACAGGCTTTGTCCAACCTTGGTCGTAACTTCTTCAGTCAATTTTTCTAAACTTTCGTTTGTCGTTTTGATATTTATCGCAAACGCCTGGGACACTGTAGACAACCTTTTGTGAAGGTCCTCAAAGAAAATTTTCAAATCTTGACTTACATGCACGATATTTTCAGTACTTTCTTTCAAGCCCTGCGCCGCTAAAACAGCCTCCTCGACATTTTTCGCCACTAGATCTTTTGTTGTTGTCTTTAAATCTTCGAGAACTTCTTTATGAGCACCAATATTTTTCCCGATTTCGCCAAGGCTTTCGTTCAAGTGAGAAAGCAATCCTGGCATCTCTTCCATAGTTTGACCGGCTTCAAACAAGGTGCCGCTGAACCTTTCAACTATTTCGGCTACCTTGCCATCAAAGGTCTCAAGAGCCGCGGTCATATGTTCGCCTACACCTTTTGCCAGTTCATCAATAGCTCGCTGAACATGTTCAACGACTGCATGGGCATTTTCCGTTAAGTTCTGCCATGTGCTCGATAGGGATTCGCGCGTATGCTCCATGGTTTGAATTTGCCGTTCCATGGTCTCTTTAAGCATTTCTTGCCCTTGTTTGGCACTGTCCGCCGAACGTTCCAGCAAATCTGCAGCAGCAACGATGTCGTCAGCGGAAGATTTGAGCTTCTGAGCAATACTTTCAAGACTTTCCAGGCTTTGCCCAAGAATTTCCCCAGCACGGTTGGTTTTGTCGATAAGCTGACTTTGTGCCTGAAACTGGTTATGCAATTGGTTTGTAAACTCAACCAATTCCTGCCGAATTGTCTGCTGGGCCTGAGTGGTTTTCTCGATGACCCGGCGCATGTCTTCGAACTGACCCCCAAAATTGTCATTCATGTATTGCACATATTGCCGCAGCACAGCCTCCATGGCCTCGGATTGCTTTTGTTGGGAGTTTTCAAAATGATCTGTAATAACTCCACTCATGACTTTGAGCTGTTCTCCAAATCCGCCCAAGATTATATTCTGCTGCTGTCGGGATTCTTCAACTTGCGTTTTTATCCACAAGTGTAGTTCCTTCATAACCGGAACCAGATGCGTTTCCAGCGCTTCTCCCATGCTTGGGGCCATTATATCCCCGAGACTTGTTGCAACATCGGTGGCCAAGGTTTGAAGGCCCTGTTTCACATCCGCCTGTAGCTCGTAAAACTTGCGGACATAGCCTTCATTCGAATTATACGGGTATATTTCTGCGAGAAGCCCATCAACTTTGAACAGAGCGTTCTCGAGCGCACTGACGAAAAAGCGGTGTAGGAACAGGAACACAATGGAAAACAAAATACCGCCAAGAGAGGTAAGAAATGAGAGGGTCAAACCAGAGATCAGATGACCAACCCCTTGTTGCAGGCTCCCGAGTTGATCAAATTTCAGTCCTTTTAGGCCCAGCACCAGCCCCAGGAAAGTCCCCCAAATCCCCAGGGCCACAAAGATACCAGGCAGTGCCTCTGCAATCCGTGCGTTTCGAGCACCGTCCAAAACTATCTGAGGCGTAAGATACTCAATAACACGGATAGGCATAATCGCTCTGTCTTCGCCCCGCGGTCTCGAATCCTCCCAGGAGACCCTGAAAGTCATATAGTGTTCAATTGCCCATCGCGTTTTTTTGAAAAGCCCTGCCTGGATTGTTTGCCGAACGGAGGGAAGGTCAGCCCTTTTTTCCAACTCTCCCTTTATGAATTTGGCATTTGATCCCAATTGAAATCGCCGCCAAACAAGGGGCAAAAGAACAAAATAGACCGAAAGCGCAAAAATAGCCATCTGAAACAGTAGATAAATATACGTAATGCCGAGTAAAGTAGGGTCAGATCTTTCCGGGGTAAACATCAATAAGATATCGTGCAACATTATTCTTTTACTCCAATCCCTTTCAAATCAGCGCGTATGACTATAAAGTCAAAAATTCGAATTCTAAAGCCTGTATCGTTCCGTTACAGCTTACAAAAAGTTTCATTCCAACTTTCCTTACAGATTATCCACAATTCTCTTTATGTAAGGCGGTACTTCAGGAAATATTTTCCCAATTGTTCCGTATGGTTGCCACCCTGTCTCATTTTTCATGACGATATCCTTTCGTTTTAGATATCGGGTTACCACCCATTGCACATCTCTATAGTGAGGATAAAATTTTTCAAGAGTCGAGTAAGAGCCCGTGAAATGTTTTTCGCGTTCGAACTTGTAATCCGACTTTATAATACCGATCCCAAACAGCCCATCATTGGTATTGTTCACCGCCACGTAATCGCCGATTTCCAATGCGAAAAACTTCTTGAAAGCGTCTATCACCTTGTACGGCTCTTTTTCATCGTAGTGCCAGTCGGGATTGTATTTCTGCATGGCCTTCATATTCTTGTCCGTGTATACCTGCAGTGCTAAATTGGCAATTTCCAGCTCTGTATACCGTGATAAGTCTTTCATGAAGTCAAACTCAGGAGAAAATTCGTTGAACCACCCGACCGCAATATATCCGCCGTTTTTAAACCCTTGCCAGCATAGCTGTTTTTTCCCTTTTATGTGAGTCGGTGATATTGTGGTAAATTGTGGCATGGACAAGAACCTATTATTAGCTCTTTTGCTTATTGATATTGCCAACCTAAACAGGTTCCGATCTCAATTCATGACGACCCGATTTCTTGAAAGATGTCTACCATGGTTTCCAAGCACGGCCTCATTTCAAGATCGGTTGCACCAATGGTGAACCAATCGTCGGGCTTTTGATAAATATCAAAACCCCGCCCGATTTTGATCACCCAACCGTGGGGATACCGGGACGTCCGTGACATTTGGACTTTATTCCAGAATGTGGTCGAATTTTTCTTCCCGCACCAAAGCCTGCCCTCGCGCCACTGATTTACTCACCGCTGAAGGGCTGATGTTGAGTTCTCCTGCAAGTTCCACCGCTGTCTTACCCAGCTTCCGGATTGCAAGGTAGCACAAGACTGCGCGGGCTTCTACAACATGTCTCGTTTTTGTGCCGCTTCGAAGGTCATCGCGGTCGACTCCAAAATGATGGGCAATCCTTTCCGTCAACGCCGCTACGGTGATACCCTTGCTTGCCGCCCGGGTACGGGTTTCGAAATCCTCCTCCGCCTGTTTCAAAACCTCTTCTACA
>CAYSGJ010000139.1:0-5172 GCA_964430705.1 uncultured Desulfobacterales bacterium
CGTGATTCACAGATGTCATGGTTTTTCCTGTTCATCGGCCGTCCTTACGCGGCCTTGACGCGATCAGGTTCGCACCCGGCAAGTACCGTGATTCACAGATGTCATGGTTTTTCCTGTTCATCGGCCGTCCTTACGCGGCCTTGACGCCGAGTTTTGGCCGGCCGGCGGATCGATGCTCATTCGGCCGGCCGAAACACGACTTGAACTTTTTAGACAACCGCATTGTGTTTTTTTTGAACAAAAGGGCACGAAATTTCTTTTATGGATTTTAAATACGCCATCCTGATTTTCTCGGGTGTCCTAGCGGGAGGGATCATTGCCTGGCTGGCCGCTGCCTTGACAATCAAAGGGCGGTTTTCCAAAGTCCTTACCGAAAATAGGGTGGAGATCGCCCGTCTGCAGGAGAGCATCCAGGGCAAGGCAAAAGAGCTTGAAGAGAAAAGCAACGAGACCGTCCGGCTTCAGGGCGCATTGAACACTGCCGAGGCGACCATTTTGAAAGTCTCGGCAGAGCGTTCCGCCGCCCATGCCAAACTGGAACATATGGAGCGTAACCAGCGGTTTCTTGATGAAAAAACACAGGAAGCCAAAGGCTTTGAGGCGACCATTTCGGCCTTGAAAGAGAGGCAGGTTCAACTAGAGACGGTCCTGGAAAAAGAGCGTGCGGCCATGGCCGAAAAGCTCCGGTTGTTGGAAACGGCGGAGGCCAGGCTTTCCGATACCTTCCAGGCCCTTTCTGCGAAGGCCCTGAGAAACAGTCAGGAGTCTTTCCTTGAACTGGCAAAGGCCACGCTTGCCACCGACCAAGAAAAGGCGATGAGGCAATTGGAAAAGGGCAAGCAAGAGGTCAAGCAGATCGTGCTGCCCATCCGGGAGTCCTTGGAACGATATGACAAACAGGTCCAGGAGATGGAGCGGATCAGGGAAAAGGCCTATGGCGGGCTGTCGCAACAGGTCCAATCTCTTGCCGACACCCAGCAGCAGCTCCACAAAGAGACGGCCAACCTGGTGAAGGCGCTGAGAACGCCTCAAATCAGGGGCCGGTGGGGAGAGATCACCCTGCGCAGGGTCGCCGAACTGGCCGGTATGTTGAACTACTGTGATTTTTTTGAACAAGAGACCAAGGAAACGAAACACGGGCGAATGCGTCCGGACATGATCGTAAGACTTCCCAACGAAAAACAGATCGTCGTGGATTCAAAAGCGCCCCTTCTGGCCTTTCTGGAAGCCCTGGAAGCACAAACCGAGGAAGAAAGAAAGAACAAGCTCATTTTGCACTCCAGGCAAATCCAGTCCCACATGAACAAGCTCTCCCAAAAGAGCTATTGGGAGCAGTTCCAGCCGACTCCGGAATTTGTCGTTCTTTTTATCCCCGGCGAGAATTTTTTCAGCTCGGCACTGGAGTACAGTCCGGGTCTTATCGAAGAGGGCGTGGGCAAAGGGGTTATTCTGGCTACGCCTACCACCCTCATATCGCTGCTGAAGGCGGTGGCTTTTGGGTGGCGGCAGGAGGCCATGGCCAAGAATGCCGAAGTCATCAGCCATCTGGGCAAGGAATTGTACGAGAGGATCGGGACCATGGCGGAACATCTCGACAATCTGGGTCGTCACATCGACAAGTGTGTGTCGACTTACAACCGGGCCATAGGTTCTTTTGAAGGCAGGGTTTTGGTCTCGGCCCGGAGATTCGGGGACCTGGGTATTGCCAAAAGAAACGGAAACGGCATCCCTTTTGTGAATCCAGTGGAAAAGACCACCCGCCAGGTAAACCCGTTGGATTCGGGCATGATGGACGCTGCGGACAATAAGCGCGAGAGCTAGGATGGTATCCCAACAACAGTGTTCACAAATTCTGTTTGTTCGGTATGCACGGCCCTTGCTCTTTTAGAATCGGCAGTGATTGCCGAGGCGGCTTTGCCATATAACATGGGAAATTTTCACCTCAGGCCGTGGAGGCGGGTGGTTGCCTGCGAGGGGTCGGTCTAAAAAAGGGTATACAAACGGGGAGTAAATATATTGAAGATCGTTATCGTCGGGGCCGGAGAGGTCGGCTATCATATTGCCGGCCGGTTGGCCCTCGAAAAAAAAGAAGTGGTTGTTATTGACAAAAACCCTGAGGCATTACGCCGCATTTCTGAAAATCTGGACGTGCAGGCCGTTTTCGGGTGTGGCAGCAGCCCTGCCGTGCTTGAGAAGGCGGGGATCAAAGGGGCCGATATCGTGCTGGCCGTGACCGACAGCGATGAAACGAATCTGGTGGCCATCTTTTTTGCCAACTTGTTGTCTCCCGCTACAACCAAGCTGGTCCGAATCAGAAGCGATGACTATCTTGCCTATGAAGAGACGCTGAAAAAGGATCCGCTTCGTATTGATGTGATGATCAACCCGGAAGAAGAGGCGGTCAAGAGCGTGGAGACCTTGTTGCGCATCCCCGGGGCCGTGGAAGTGGGTCAATTTGCCGGTGGGCGGGTTAAACTGGTCGGAGTGAGACTCGATGGCGACTGTGTTGTGACGGGAGTCAAGCTTGCCGACTTCAGGGCAAAGACCGACAATTTGAAAATACTGGTGGCCGCCATTATTCGGGACGAGAAATTGATCATCCCCACCGGCAAAGACGCAATTCTTCAAAATGACCTGGTCTACTTCGTTTCAGAGGAAAAAGATCTCAAGCCCGCCCTGAAGATTTTCGGGAAGCGATCAGAGCCCTTTAACCGGGTGCTATTGGTCGGAGGCGGGAATCTGGGCCTCAAGCTGGCCAAGGCCCTGGAAAGGCATTCCATTCATACGCGGCTTATTGAAAAGAATCCTGAGCGTTGCCGCGAGTTGGCGGAGCAACTGGACAAGGTTATCGTCTTGCAGGGCGATGGTTCGGACCAGAACCTGCTTCAAGAAGAAAACGTCCAAAACATGGATGTTGTGGTGACCCTGACGGGAGACGAAGAGACAAACATCCTGACGTCTTTGCTTGCCAAGCGAATGGGAGCCCACAAGACCATTACCCGGATCGCCAGGTTCAGCTATTTTCCTCTTGTTTCGGCCATCGGTCTGGACCACATCGTCAGTTCTCGGCTCGCGGCTATCAACTCTATCTTGCACCGCGTGCGTCGAGGCAAGGTGCTGTCGGCCATGGCCCTGAAGGGCGAAGAGGCCGAGGCCCTGGAAGCTGTGGCCCTGGAGACATCCGAGGTGGTCGGAAAGCCCCTGAGAAAGATTCTTTTTCCAAAAGGCGCCTTGATTTTGGCCATTATTCGGGGTGATGAGGTCATCATTCCGACCGGGGACAGCGTGATCTTGCCGGAAGACAGGATCATCATCCTTTCCACCCAGAAGGCCATTCTCAAGGTCGAAAAGGCCCTTATGGTGAGCCTGGAGTATTTCTAGATGCGTCTCCAGTACACACTATTTGTCGTTGGAATCCTGACGGTGTTTGTCGGCCTGACCATGATCTTCCCGCTGCTTTTTAGTCTCTATTACCAGGACGGCAGCACAACCCCCTTGATGCAATCCATGGCCGTTACATTGGCATGCGGGGTTGTGTTCTGTGCGCTGTTTCGTCGCTTCAAAGGCGAGGCGATGGGACATCGTGAGGGCATGGCCGTGGTCGCTCTGGGATGGACCGCAGCCGGTATCTTCGGCGCCCTGCCTTTTTATCTGGGAGGTGTTTTTGAAAACTTTTCCGATGCTCTGTTTGAATCGTTTTCCGGTTTCACCACAACCGGGGCCTCCGTGCTCACCCACATAGAAGCACTTCCCCGGGGATTGCTCTTCTGGCGGAGTTTGACCCACTGGATGGGCGGAATGGGCATTATCGTGCTTTCTTTGGCCATTCTTCCTCTTTTGGGAATTGGGGGTATGCAGCTGTACAAAGCCGAAGCCCCGGGTCCTGTACCGGACAAACTGACCCCTCGGATCAAAGACACGGCCATGGTGTTGTGGAGCGTGTATGTGCTTTTTTCCATGGTGGAGACCGTGCTGCTGATGTTCGGCGGCATGGATCTATTTGAGGCCCTTTGCCATACCTTCGGCACCATGGCCACCGGCGGGTTTTCCACCCGGAACGCTTCTGTCGGGTCCTACAACAGCCCATACATTGACACCGTTATCATGGTGTTCATGCTTTTTGCGGGCATTAATTTTTCTCTTCATTATCAAATGCTGAAAGGCCGCCCCCTGGCCTTTTGGCGGAATTCGGAATGTCGGTTTTTCCTGGGCATGGTAGCTGCTTTTATCATGGTGGTGACCCTCAACGTGTACGGTGCACAATACAAGGGTTTTTGGGAGGCATTGCGTTTCGGGGCGTTTCAAGTGCTTTCCATCATCACGACGACCGGATACGCCACGGCAGATTATGAACTGTGGCCCTCGTTGTCCCAGAATATTTTGATTTTTTGCATGTTTCTTGGGGCGTCGGCCGGTTCCACCGGCGGGGGGATGAAGTGCCTTCGTATCATGTTGCTATTAAAACATTCCTATAACCAACTCTTTTCCCTCATACATCCCCATGCGGTGACCCAGGTTAAGCTCGCGGGCCGGCCTGTTTCCAATGAGGTCCTTCACGGCATCTGGGGATATTTCGTGTTGTACCTGAGCCTTTTCATCCTCTGCGCCTTCCTCCTGGCGGCGCTGGGAGTTGATGTGGTGACATCTTTTGCCTCCGTTGCGGCTACGATAGGCAACATCGGGCCGGGGATCGGCATGGTAGGTCCTGCGGAAAACTATGCCCATATGCCCTTGCTGGGAAAATGGATTCTTATCTTTTGCATGCTTCTGGGCCGTCTGGAGATTTATACGGTTCTTGTCTTGTTTGTACCGGAGTTCTGGCGGAAATAGGCATTGCGGCTTGTCAACCGGGCATCCTACTACTCTGCCCAAAAAAGAAGATTGAAAACAAAGGTCGCGGTTTCACAGTGACGGAGGAAGTCTTACCCCCAAATCCACCGCCAGAAAAACGAAGAACGAGTCTGTTTTTTTTGATTACAGCGTGTTAGCCAAGAAAGTCTTGGTTGATATCATTCACTTCACTTGGGTGTAGGCAGAGCTATTTTTTTTTCGTTATTGCGGCTGACGCCTTGCAAAGACCCTGGCCCTTCGGGGCTGCCGATTTCACCGGATCTGCTTTGTTGGTGGGCATTTGACCGGCCCGCTTCCCGGAAGGGAAGCTATTAAAAAAGA
>CAYSGJ010000140.1:0-17246 GCA_964430705.1 uncultured Desulfobacterales bacterium
AACCCAACGGGCGAATATCCCATTTTGTTGGGTCTCGCAACCTCGACCCAACCTACGATAAAAGCGTGAGGCGTGTACGTGAACCTACGGGCTTGCCTCGGCCTCAATCACTTCTGCATTCGATATTTAGTATTTTATATTCGATATTTCGCATTTTCTTTGCCCCTTGGCGTCATGGCGCGAGAATGGATCCCTCATTTCCTAAACCATGTCGCCAGAAGCCTCAGCACAAGCCACATGCCGGCGCCGTGCGCTGCAAGATTGAAAACGGAAAGCAAGATGTTTTGTTGGACCGCCCCCACGACAAGCCGCTGAACAAGGAACCATGACGCCAGAAAGACGGCCAAAATGACAGTGGCAAATAAGTTGAACTTCGTTTTTCGTTTCACGACAGCAAGTCAAAGGAAATCAAGGTATGCTGGAAATGGTGTTGCGCGGCAAAGACTGCTCGAATCGGCTGAAGCGGACCGGAAACATGCTCCCCCGAACGCGCAGAACAACTTCAGAAAAATACTAATCCAGCATGTAGTTTGGCGCTTCTTTGGTAATAATCACATCATGGACATGGCTTTCTTTCAATCCGGACGATGTAATCCGTATAAACCGGCTGTATTGCCGTAATGCCTCAATGCTGTCGCAGCCCACATACCCCATGCCGGCCTTAAGACCTCCGACCAACTGGTAAACACTTGCCGACAGCAAACCTTTATAGGGAACCCGGCCGACTATGCCTTCCGGGACGAGTTTTGAATCATCGGAAAGATCTTCCTGGCTGTAACGGTCCCGGCTGCCCTTTTTCATCGCCTCCAAGGATCCCATTCCTCGATACACCTTGTAGCTTCGACCTTGAAAAAAAATGGTCTCCCCGGGGCTTTCCTCAGTGCCGGCAAAAAGCCCTCCGATCATGACACAATGGGCGCCGGCGGCAATGGCTTTGGTAATATCGCCCGAAAACTTGACGCCGCCGTCGGCAATCAAAGGAACTCCCGTTTTTTCCGAAACGGCCTTGCATTTCATGATGGCGGTAATCTGCGGCACCCCTATCCCGGCAATAATCCGTGTGGTACAAATGGATCCTGGGCCCACGCCCACCTTCACGCCGTCGACACCGGCATCGATCAGGGCCTCAGCCCCATCTCCGGTGGCCACATTACCGGCTATGAGTTCAATGCCTTCAAAGGTCTGCTTGAGCCGTTCAACCGCGTCTAAAACCCCTTTGGAGTGTCCATGAGCGGTGTCGACGACGATGATGTCTGCGCCCGCCCCAAGCAATGCCTCGGTGCGGGCTTCCATGTCGGGACCTGTTCCCACCGCGGCGCCGACTCGCAGTCGTCCCAGACCGTCTTTGCAGGCATTGGGATACTTTCTGACCTTTTCGATATCTTTGATGGTGATAAGGCCTTGCAAACGCCCCTTGTCATCTACGACCAGAAGCTTTTCGATACGGTGTGCATGCAGGAGTCTTTTGGAATCGTCCAGCGTAATCCCTGCAGACACGGTCACCAGGTTATCCTTTGTCATCACTTCGGACACCTTCTTTTCCAAATTCGTCTCGAACCGCAAATCCCTGTTCGTAACGATACCGACCAGAAGATCGCCTTTGACCACCGGCACTCCGGAAATGCGATATGTTTGCATAAGATCCAGAACGTCATGGATGGGCCGATCCGGTTCGATGGTCATTGGATCTACGATCATGCCGCTTTCGGACTTTTTGACCTTATCCACCTCCCGCGCTTGGGTTTGGATGCTCATGTTCCGATGGATGATTCCCATCCCGCCTTCCTGGGCCAGACTAATGGATGTCTGGGCCTCCGTTACCGTATCCATCGCAGCACTGATAATGGGAATGCTCAGCGAGATTCTCTTGGTCAAGCGGGTGCGAACGTCCACATCCTTTGGAATAACATCCGAAAAGGATGGGACCAGTAAAATATCGTCAAAGGTCAAGGCTTCTTCAATCATCATGTCTCCCATCATCACCCCAAAGGTAAGCGCCCGGCGTTCGGATTCTCACAACCTGTCGGATTTGGGATGGAATGCTTAACAGACGCCCGTGTTTTTGGCAATGATTAATTTGGTTTCCCTCACCAGACTCTTGACAAGAAGCCGGTTTAAAAAATATATTTATGCCATGATTTTACAAATCAATCCCCAAAATCCCCAATTGCGGTTGATCCGAAAAGTCGTAGCCTGCCTGGAGGCCGGAGGAATCATCGTATACCCCACGGATACCTATTATGGCCTCGGTTGCGATATTATGAACAAAAAAGCCATTGAGAAGGTGTATAGACTGAAACAAAGACCCGAAAAAAAACCTTTCAGTTTTATTTGTTCGGACCTCAAGAACATCAGCGAATATGCCAAGGTTTCCAACTATGCATATAAGACCATGAAACGGTTGTTGCCGGGGCCTTATACCTTTGTGCTTGAGGGCACCGCGCTTGTTCCAAAGATAATGCTTACCTTGCGAAAGACCGCGGGTATTCGCGTGCCGGACCATCCCATCTGTCTGTCCTTGGTCAAAGAACTGGGGCATCCGATTATCTCGACCACGGCGCCTTTTCCCGACGGCCGGGTGTTGTCGGACCCATCCCTCATATACGAACGCCTGGAGTCTCAAGTAGACATTGCCATAGACGGCGGGCCCGTGCCCGGAGGACCATCCAGCGTGGTTTCCCTCATTCAGGATGAACCGGTCGTCATTCGGGAAGGGCTCGGAGATGTGCGCGTTTTCAGATAATGTTTTTGGGTAAGACTTTAGCCCTTTGAAAATCCTAAAACCTCAGGATTCGTCGGATGTCAAGGCGCTAAACGGTTGCTTTTCTTCGGAGTCCGGGTTTAAGGCCCGGATCAGACCGCCGGCAGGTTTGAAGGCGATGGCCCAGCGTTCCGGCAAATCAACGGGTACGGCGGTACGTGGATTCCTGGCCTGTATGGGCCGCCGTTTCTTGACCGCCAGTCGGCCGAATCCTCTCAGTTCAACGGCATCGCCACGCTCCAAGCCCTCGGCCAGACAACCGAAAAAGGTGTTCACCACGGTGGACATGTCTCTTTTTGTAATACCGGGAAAAGCCCTTGCCAAACCATCGATCAAGTCGTTTCTAATCATGGGTTGCCGCACTCAGTTCGGTGTTTTTGAGTCTTTGTCAGTCGATATTCCGTTGTCACCAGCACGAAACACAAAATTCACGGCTTGGCCGGCGCATACAGATACTGCACAGGGGCCGACGGGCAACGGATGCGACCCACAATATCCGTTAGTGCTGAAGAATCCATCAGGTAGTCCAGCAATGTGAACTTCTTTTTCTTTGCATACATCACCGAGGGTTCGCCTTTGATACCGCCTAATACCCCGGCCAATCGGATCGCATCTTCCAGATTACCCAGACTGTCCAGGAAACCCAATGCGTGGGCCTGCTCTCCCGACAAGATGCGTCCGTCCGCTATCGCTTCGACCGTTTCCTTCGACAAATTGCGTCCTTCGGCAACGGCTGTGACGAATTGATTATGCACACTTCCAATGAACTCGTGCAATAATTCTTTTTCCTCTTCCCTCATGGCCCTAAACGGCGACCCCACGTCTTTGTATTCGCCGCTCTTGAGCACGTACGCTGCAATGCCGAGCTTTTCGAAAAGGACTTCAAGGTTGGCAAACTCCATGATGACACTGATACTGCCCGTAACGGTGCCCGGATTGGCCATGATATGGTCGGCGGCGGCGGCAACATAGTATCCGCCGGAAGCGGCAATGGACCCCATGGAGGCGACCACATGCTTGACACGCCTGGTTCTTTTTACTTCCTCATAGATCTCCTGGGAAGGACCTACACCCCCGCCGGGCGAATCAATTCTCAAAACAATGGCTTTAACCCGGTCATTTTTTCGAAATTCTCTCAAATGCGTCAGGGTCTGCTGGGGATCGACAATGACCCCTTCGACTTCAATAATCCCGACGCCCTCTCCAAATTCGAAGCCGGAACCCCTTTTTCCAAGAAAAAACAGTGCGGTGACCCCGATAACCATCGCCACGCCAATGGTACATAAAACCATCAGGGAAAACAAAAACGGATGTCTCCTGGAAAAAGCCATGGTTGTCAATCCGGCGTGGAAATTCACGCCCCGTGGACGTGGTTATGTGGGACGGGCTGAGAGCCGGACCAGGAAGGAAATGGTCCTTTACTTTAGCTCACTTTAGACTCTTCAGAGGCCTCGCCTTCGATCTCTTCAGAGGGTTCCTGTTCGATCGGTTTATCATCTTCGGGTTCGGGCTGATCCTGTTCAACCGCTTCGGTTTTTTCCGCTTCTTCCGCCTGCAAGGAGGCCGCTTCAGAGCCGTTTTCCTTTGCGGACTCGTCGGAGACCACCTCATCGTCCGACGGCGCCGCCTCTTGCTTCTCGGGCTTTCCCGGTTTTTCCCTGAAATTTTCTTTCAAAAGTTCGCCCAAACTCGATGTCGGCCCATCGTAACTGCTCAAGTAGTCCGACACCAACTCGTGTTCTTCATCCACTTCCATTTGTTTAATGGAAAGACCGATTCTTCGCTCTTTCGGGTTGATATTGAGCACCTTTGCCGAGACGACATCGCCGACTTGAAATTTTCCCAAGGGGGTCTTCAGTTTTTCGCCGGCCACCTCTGAAATATGCACAAGGCCCTCTATCCCCTCTTCCAATTCCACAAAAACCCCAAAGTCGGTTACGTTGGTGACGGTCCCGTCAATGGTGCTTCCCACTTGATAACGTTCAGGAACGGCCTCCCACGGATCTCGTTGCAGCTGTTTGATTCCCAGGGAAAATCTTTCGTTTTCTTTGTCGATGTTCAGAACAATAGCCTGCACTTCATCACCCTTTTTATAGAGTTCCGAAGGGTGTTTGACACGCCTTGTCCATGAGATATCGGAAATATGCACCAGTCCGTCAATTCCCTCGTCAATCCCAATGAACAGACCGAAGTCCGTGATATTTTTTATCTTACCCTCAATCGTCGTGCCCACCGGATACTTTTCGGCGATGACATCCCATGGATTCGGCACGACCTGTTTCATACCCAGAGAGATTCTCCGGTTTTCGGCGGAGATATTCAGTACCACGGCTTCCACGGACTCTCCCACAGACACCACCTTGGAGGGATGGCGAATCTTTCTGGTCCACGACATTTCCGATACGTGAATAAGCCCTTCAATGCCTTTTTGGAGCTCTACAAAGGCGCCGTAATCCGTTAAGCTGACAATAACGCCCGTCACGTGGGAGCCGATGGGATATTTTTCCTCAGCCATTGTCCAGGGGTCCGGAACAAGCTGTTTCAAACCAAGGGACACCCGCTCGCGCTCCAAATCAAGACTCAGCACCTTGACGGCAATTTCATCTCCCACGGAAAACAGTTCCGAAGGATGGGTCACCCGCCCCCAGGACATGTCGGTAATATGGAGAAGTCCATCGATGCCGCCCAGGTCTACAAATACCCCGTATTCGGTGATGTTCTTGACCACACCGTCCATGACTTTGTCCATGTGAATCGTAGCCAGGGTTTCCGCCCGCTTGGATTCGCGATCTTTCTCCAGAATAACCCGCCTGGACAACACCACATTGCTTCGCTTTCGATTATACTTCAACACCTTAAACTCAAAAGTCTTTCCCACCAGATCATCCAGCCTGCGCACCGGACGCAAGTCCACCTGGGAACCGGGTAGAAATGCGGGCAAACCGATATCCACAGACAAGCCCCCTTTGATGCGGCTCGTCACCGTTCCCTGGATAACCTCATCTCCTTCGTAGGCCTTTTTGATGTCATCCCAGACTTTCATCCTCGACGCTTTGTCTTTCGAAAGTCTCACGGCGCCATCTTCGTCTTCCCATCGATCCACCATGACCTCAATGGTGCCCCCGACCTCGATACCGACCGTGCCGTCCGATCTCATGAATTCGTTTATCGGGACCTGTCCTTCGGACTTGTACCCTATATCGACCAACACGAACTCCTTGTCGACTTGGATGACCTTGCCCCGAACAACTTCACCCTCCTGAACCCGCCTGATACTCTCCTCATACATCTCCATGAGGGCCTCTTGTTTCCCCTCACCCGTTTGGCCGCTCTCCGAAACGGTCTCCCCCTGATCCGCCTGTGCGGTATCGGGCGGCGCCGGGGTCGAATCGCTTTTCGCCGGGTCCTCCGGCGTTTCGGGTGTTTCCGACGTTTCCGGTTCAGTTGTTTCAGGTGTTTCAGGCTCCGGCGTTTCAGCCTCCGAGGGAGATGTTTCACCTCCCGAATTCATCTCGCCTTCAACGCCCTCTTGTTGTTCGATATCTGTGTTTTTCTCCAAGTCTTCCATCAACTATTTGCCCCCTTTACTATTTGGTAACCAATACCGGGTTCGAAATCGCCCAGTAAACGATATCCTATAACAAGTGTTGCAGGAAAAAACAACCATTTATTTGCCCTGCATGGCGATATGGCCGACGATGATATCCACAACTTCGTCAATGCCCTTGGTGCTCGAATCAATGCGAACCGCATCTTGGGCGGGTTGCAAAGGCGCCAGCACCCTCGTTGAGTCATTCCGGTCTCTTTCGGCCATGGCCTTTTCAACCTCGTCGAGCGTCGCCGGCAGCCCTTTTTGCAATAACTCCCTCGTTCTTCTCAAGGCACGAACGGACGGATCGGCATCCAAAAAGAACTTGGCATCGGCATCGGGAAAAACCACCGTGCCCATGTCCCGACCTTCAAACACAACGCCGCCGTCTCGACCCAGCTCCCTTTGGAGTCCCAACAGATACTGTCTGACCCTCGCCTTGGCTGAAAGGGTGGAGGCCAGCATGGCAATGTCCTGGCTTCGAATCCGATCCGTTACATCTTCTTCGTTCACATACAGCCTGGCCCCGGAGGGGCCGTTTTCAAATCGCAGGCAAAGCGCATCGCAGATCTTGCCAATGCGCTCATCATCGTCCGTTGCGCACTTTTCATTCCGGACAGCCAAAGCCACACCGCGATATAAAGCGCCTGTATCCACATACGTATACGCCAGGCGTCTTGCCACTTCACGGCTCACCGTGGTCTTGCCGGCGCCGGACGGGCCGTCAATGGTAATCAAAAGGCGCTTCACTCGACTCCGCTTTCCACCTTGCGGTTTTGCCCTTTTTGGGGAACTATTGCCAATGGAAAAATTGCGGCAAAAACCGAACCGCAACCATATATCGCAAACCTTCCGGTCCGCGGTCGTATCGCTACCCACGCAGCTGCTCGAGCACCTCTGCCAGGGCTTTTACAAAACGTCGGTTTTCTTGGGGCAGTCCAACGCTGACGCGCAGGTAATCAGGATATCCATACGCCGTCATGGCTCTGACAATCACGCCCTTTCGCAGCATCTTTTCGAAAACCTCCCGGGCGTCCCATTGTACATCCACAAGAAAGAAATTCGTTTCACTCGGGAAAACGCGCAGTCCCAATCGGCGCATTTCCCCGTACAGAAAGTCCAATTCCTCGTGAACCATGCGAATCGTTTTTTTAAAAAACAATTCATCATGTAAGGCTGCAAAAGCGCCGACCTGGGCTAACGTGTTCGTGTTAAAGGGTTGCCTCACCTTGTTCACATAGTCGGCAAGCTCTTTTTTCATGATCCCGTATCCGATTCGCAAGCCGGCCAACCCGTAAGCCTTGGAAAAAGTCCGCAGCGTGACCACCATGTGCTCGGAGTGCAGATAATCCAGGCCCCGGGCGCAATCATCATCACGCACGAACTCGATATAAGCCTCATCCACCACAACAATGACTTCGGGAGGCACTTTTTCGAGAAAAGCCTCAAATGCATCCCTGGAAACCACCGTGCCGGTTGGATTGTTCGGGTTGTTCACAAAAACCATGCGGGTATCCGGCGACAACAATGCTTCCATTTTTCGCAAATCAATCTTTAAGTCTTTCAGTGGAATTTTTAACGGTTTTGCGCCGACCGCCTCGACCATGATCTCGTACATGAGAAAAGACGGGGCCGGCATAAGCACCTCATCGCCCTTTTGAAGGAACGTGCGCGTCAAAAGCTCTATAATCTCATTGGAGCCGTTGCCGAAAACGATTTCTTCGGCCCCCACGCTGAGCTTGTCCGCCAATCGCCGTCTAAGACGGTAGCCGTAGCCGTCCGGGTACCGGTTGAGATCCTGAAGCGCGTCTCTGATCGCCTCCACGGCCTTGGGAGAAGGCCCGATGGGGTTTTCGTTTGATGCCAGCTTCACCGAACCGGCTATGCCGTATTCCCTTTCTAGTTCGTCAATGGGCTTTCCGGGCACATACGCTTTCAGCCGAGCAATATGATCAGCCACTTTCATGTCAACCACCTTTTTCATTCCATCCAAATCCTCTGCTGATGAAATACAACGAGTCGGGATATGACTTAAAATAAAGATTCAGCTACCACAATTTCTCCGCCCACAAAAGCGCTTTTAAGGAATCACCGTTGCGGTTGCAAAAGACCGCCCTTCGTCATATGATATCGGGCACACTTCAAAAAGAAGCGGCCTTGATCCGCCCGGTTCATTCAAGCCGCTTTGCTCACTGCAGCATGGTCTGCTTTTGGATGAACCACGCCCAAAGGACAGGGGGTTTTTACAACGCAATGAGACCAGTCAAAACAGGACTCCAACACCTTGCCATGGAACCTCCCAAAGATCTACGTGGAAAACGTCTCGGCCTTTTGGCCAATCCCGCCTCCGTCGACAGCAAGCTGACGCATAGCCGGACAATTATCGATGGGCGTTTTCCGGGACAACTCAAGGCGCTTTTCAGCCCACAGCATGGCTTTTTTGCTGAAAAGCAGGACAACATGATTGCCTCCGAGGACGTCACCGACCCGGAACTGAACATTCCCGTGTTCAGTCTGTACGGCGAGACCAGGACGCCGTCCGACGCCATGCTCGATCATATCGACACCCTCATTGTTGACCTTCAGGACGTCGGAACCCGCGTGTACACGTTCGTTTACACCATGGCGTTGTCCATGCTCGCAGCGCAAAAGCACAACAAGGAGGTCGTCGTTCTGGATCGTCCGAACCCCCTTGGCGGCAACACCATTGAAGGAAACTGTCTGTCCGAAGCATACACGTCCTTTGTCGGCATGTATCCTATTCCAATGCGTCATGGGTTGACCATCGGCGAACTGGCGCTTCTTTTTAACGGGTTGTTCGGCATCGGATGCCGATTGTCCGTCGTGGCCATGGAGGGGTGGACAAGGGATATGTTTTTTCAAGATACCGGGTTGCCCTGGATACCGCCGTCGCCGAACCTTCCCACCCCGACTTCAGCGCTTGTCTATCCGGGCCAGGTTCTGTGGGAGGGAACCAATGTTTCCGAGGGCAGAGGCACCACACAACCGTTCGAGATTTTCGGAGCACCCTTTTTCCAAACGGCTCGAATAAAAAACCGCTTGACCGATCGGGCACTTTCCGGAGCACATCTCAGACCCCTTGCATTTGAACCCACATCGAACAAATGGATGGCAACGCTATGCCACGGCTTTCAGATCCACCTTCTCAATCCGCACCTGTGGACGCCTTATTTCACCACACTGTCTATTTTGGACGCCGTCTTTGACTGCCACCCGGAGGCATTCCAATGGACCGGCCCGCCCTATGAGTACGAATATGAGAAGCTTCCTTTTGACCTGATCACCGGAGATCCCGCCATTCGAAGGGCCATTGAAGCCCGAAACCCCTTGGAAGACGTGGTTCAAGACTGGCAGCAAGGTCTTGCCCTTTTTGACCGGGCCCGAAAGGATTTCTTTCTCTATCGCTGACGCAAAAAAATCCCGCGCCGAAGGCACGGGATCTCTTAAACCGGAATAGATAAGCAGTAGCAAGGGGGGGTCGCGGGCAATCGAATCAGCACACCAAAGCCCGTTATTTCTTTTTCTTCTTTTCCGCCTTCAGCTCTTCGACTTCTTTCTTCAGGTCTTCCACTTCCTTTTTATACGTTTCGGTCTCACCCGACGATGCGGAAAAGCTGTCTTCTTTATTCTTCCATGTATCTTTTACTTCGTCAAATCCCAGATAAATGGCCAAGGCCCCCCCGGAAAGAAGGCCAAATGGTATCGCTCCAGCCAGCAGCTGCAAAAAGGGTTTCCACCACACCGCCATGCCGATTATCCCGAGAACCGCTGCTGCAGCACCGCCGATCAATGTTTTCATGTTACACCATCCTCCTTCTATTCAAAGTGTTGGTTTTTTGATCTCAATTGGCTGAACACCGCATGCCTAACATAAGCCGAAAACCAAATCAAGCCAAAAAAACCCATTCAGTCTTTTTTTCGGCCAAAAAGAGGAACCACCTTTCTGGAATGTTCATCCGATTTTGCTGTGGATTCCGCCGCCGTCGGCGGTGGCTGTGTCGCCTGACTACCGGATCCTGCAATCTTTTCCAACCGGACGGGCACGCCGTCCATGGTGAATGTATCGCCGTTGATGTACGCCTCGCGAAGAATCCAGACAACCTCTATCACCGGCACTTGCAAAACAAGCAGTTTGACGTGATACCATTCGGGCTTGTTGTCCGCCCGGATATCTTCGATCCTGGCAAAAAAAGCAGGTTGATCGTCTCTGTACGCCAATACGATGTCTCCAATAGCAGCCATACAGCGTATTCATATCACAGCCATTTTAAAATTGACACCCTCCAAAAAAATGCTAATTTAAACGGTTCGACGTCTCTACGCTGCACGCCGATAATCAGACGGACCTACGTGGTCACTGGTCAATAGTCAATGGTCAATGGTGGTAGGTTGGGTTGAGGAACGAAACCCAACAAGGGAATATGCCATTTTGTTGGGTTGAGCAAGCTCAACCCAACCTACGATAAAAGCATGTACGTAACACCGGATGCCGGGTTCCGGATGCAGGATACCGGTAGAGCGTGTACGTGATGCGTGTGCGTGTACGCAAACCGCACCAACCGGCGGGCATAAAGCCCGGCCCTACATTGGGATTGGTTCTTCGGCGTAGGGTGCGGGGTTTATCCCCGCCCGAAAAGGGAAAAGATATGATGCATGTGCGTGACGCGTGTGCGTGAACCTACGGGTCATTGGTCAATAGTCACTGGTCAATGGTCACTGATTGACCCGATGCCGGATACAAAATGCATGATCTATGATGCAGTCCGCGGCCAACCTGTCAACTGGCAACCGGTAACTGGCACCTGACAACTGGTATTCGGCAACCGGCAACTATATCAACCGTCCGTGTGGGTCCGCGGCTAAAATGCCTTTTTTTCGTGTTTTCGTGTTTTCGTGGTATATTTTTTTTCTTTGCGGCTTGGCGCGAGAATGGGTTTGATTTGTCGGCATTTTGTTGGGTCTCGCAAGCTCGACCCAACCTACTATGAAAGCGTGTGCGTGAGGCGTGTAGGCAAACCGCACCAACCGGCAACTGACAACTGGTATTCGGCAATCGGCAACTATATCAACCGTCCGTGTGGGTCCGCGGCTAAAATGCCTTTTTTTCGTGTTTTCGTGCGTTGCGGCTGGCGCCTTGAGAACATTACGTGGTGGTTTTTTTTCTTTTTCTTTGTGTCTTGGCGCGAGAACGGATTGTATTTAGACCAATGACCGGCATCACCCCACGGCCGTTCATTTTGGGCAAAACATATGGATTTTCAGCATCACCGCAGAGGAAGGATAAGGAAATGGGTCAATGCTTTTTTGGACGGACACCACGACCACCATACGTGTTGTCTGCCGGAAAATTGGGGGGCTTTTTCCCTCCTGTCCCTGCTCCTGAAGTCCCTTTTTTCCCATGTGTCGCTGAATCCCACACAGGTCGGCTTTCTCAGGGCACTGCCGGAAAAGGCTATGGTGGTTTATGCCTCCAAATACAAGAGCAACTTCGAATATATATTTTATCACATCCGGTACAAAGCGGAACGGCTTCCTTTTCCCCAGATCGGCTTTGACTACAACGTCGTAGGTTGGCAAAGGGTTTCCAGGCTCATCCGGATTTTTCTCGCCTACATAGATCATTTCCTCCAGCATAAAACGTTTCCCGATCCTTACGCCTCGGGTTTTTTCAAAAGAGAACTCCGGTCCGGCCGTCCGGCATTTCTTCCATTGGTGGATCGTAAAGGGTTTCACCACCGCTTTGTGAAGTCCGGACGCGATCCGTTGACGTTTTTGATCGAGTTCCAAAGACAAACCATGCGCCCCATCTTCATCATTCCCCAATGGCTTCTTTTCAGCAAAAAGCCTGAAAACACCCCGCTGGGACTTGTAGATGTGTTTTTCGGCAGCGAGGAAAACCCCGGTCGCATTCGCCGCTGGATAGCCACACTGCGTACGCCTCAGAAAGCGTTTGTCGAAATTTCAGAGCCCTTAAATCTTAAGGAATTTCTTGATCAACCGGACAATCAAACCCGAACCACGGAGCAGGTATCGTTCATTTTGAGACGAACGCTTCTGGATCAGATGAACCGCCACCGCCAGAGCATCACAGGGCCTGTTCTGAAAACAAGAGACGAACTCAAAGAAATCGTCTTGAGAAACGACCGCTTTCAAGGATTTTTGAAACGTTATGCCAAGGCCGGAGACAAAGATCTGGCCAAGGTCCACCGGCAGGCGGATGCAGGCCTGGATGAAATCGCCGCGGACTACAGTCCACGGCTCATCCAGGTCCTTTGTATGCTTTTTGGCTGGGTATGGAAAACGATGTTTGACGGCGTCGCCCTGGACATGGAAGGACTCGGCCGGGTCAAACGAGCGGCAACCAAAGCCCCCATCGTCTTTGTGCCGTGCCACAGAAGCCATTTTGACTACCTGATTCTGCCCTATCTGCTCATTACCAACAACATGCCCTGTCCCCATGTGGCGGCCGGACAGAATCTCGCCTTTTGGCCCATGGGTCCGTTGATCCGAAAAAGCGGCGCATTTTTTATTAGGCGCACCTTCCATGGAGCAAGACTGTATGCCAAAGTCTTCTCGGAATATGTGCGCGTACTGATTCAGCAGGGCTTTAACATTGAGTTCTTCATTGAGGGAGGACGCAGCAGAACAGGCAAGATGATTCTGCCCAAGACCGGTTTCCTTACCATCATCATCGATGCCTACCGAAACGGCGCGTGCCGGGATCTCATGTTCGCCCCCGTCTTTGTAGGCTATGATCGCCTGTTGGAAGAAAGTGCCCTGTTGAACGAAGTGGAAGGGATTCAGAAAGAACAGGAAAGTCTCGGCCAGCTTATCCGAGCCAGAAAATTTCTCAATAAACGATACGGCACGGTATATGTACAGTTTGACGAGCCGATTTCTTTAAAGGCCCTGGTTTCTCACCTGGATACCCCGCTGGAAACATTGGACCACGCACAATACCATGCTCTGGGTCGGAATCTCGCCTACAGGATCATCAATGCGATTAATCGGATCTCCGTTGTCACACCCCAGGGTCTCACGGCCGGCGCTATCTTGAATTATCCCAAGCCTCACTTTACCCAAAGTGATCTCATGATTTATGTAGAAACATATTTACACTACCTGCGGTTTCACAACAGGCGCCTGTCCGAAAATCTTGACGACCCCGCCAGGGCCGTTCAGAATGTCTTAAACATATACGTCGGTCGGAAGTTCATTGAGAAACAGAGGGTGAAAACAGAGCCTTTGGCCGCCATCAAAGAGCCGGGATTCGTAGCGCCGGAAAACAAAAGGCTCAATCTTGAATATTACAAAAACAACTGCATTCACCACTTTATACCGGCGGCGTATACCGCCCTGGCAATCCTTTCATACGATGCTTTTCAGTTTTCCGCATCGGCCCTTCACGCGGATTACAAATTTCTGCAAGAATTTTTCAAATACGAGTTCGCCTATGATGTAGACCGCACCTCCGAGTTCATGGTCAGAAAAACGTTAAAGGCCTTCATTGAAAGCGCCATTCTCATGCCCCACCCAACCCTTCCCGACACCTACAACATCACCTCCGTGGGTCTCAGGAAACTGCTTTTGTTCGCCGGCTTTCTCAAAACCTATTTTGAATCCTACTGGGTGGTACTGCATGTGTTGGGGACATACGGTCGAAAGGAGATCGTCAAAAAAGAACGCGTCAAAAAGATCCGTTTGCTGGGCGCCCGGATGTTCAAACGCAAAGAGATTGAACGGCGCGAGTCCCTTTCTCACATGAATTATGAAAATGGGCTAACCTTTTTCAATTTCAAAGGAATCCGGGGAAAAGAAGATGAAGAAAAGATTCACTTCTACAACGATGTGATCAAAAAATATTTAAGCTGCTTTATGGTTCAGAAATAGTCAAAAGAAATGAGCTAAAGTGTCTAAAGTGAGCTAGAGTGACTAGAGTGAGCGCAAATTAGAGCGACGCTGGTTCACTGAGACTTCCATGGGACCAGGCGTGCCGGCCGTGATCTTCCTGTCCGGATACACCAGGATTTCAAAAAAACCGCCAAAGGCGCACCACAACTTTAGACACGTTGAAACTTTAGTCACTATCCGGTTTCCCCCCGGGTTTTGTAACGACGATGAGATGCTGCGCGAACAGCCTTCTTGCCGCCCGAAGTACGTCCGCGCCGGTTACCCGTTGAATCCGTTCAGGATAAGTCTTGTCAAAGTCAAAGCCCAGGCCGATAGATTCGTTTAATGCCGCGGCCGAGGCTTGCTCCGCGATGGTCTCCAAGCCCAGTTCGTGCACGGTAATGCACATATTTTTAGCCCGCTCGAGCGCCTCGGCGCCGATCTCTTTGCGTTGCGCCACGGCCATGCGATCCAGGATAATGTCCAACACCTCTTCATAGTTTTCCAAAGTGGTCTGCGTCATCACGCCGAAATACCCCCCGTCAATCCCAAAAACAGGATACGCGTGAACAAAATAGACCAGGCTCTTTTCGCCCCCCCTCAGCGCCTCGTGAAGCCAACCGCTGGGATATCCGATCCCGGAAATCACCGCATCCAGCACATCCACCGCCGGCTTGTCCGGGTCATACAGGGTCATGCCGTTGTATCCCACCAGGATCGCGGCGGAAGTTTTTTCGTTGAATGTTACAACGATATCTTCCTCTTTTATGTTGGCCGTTTCCGCCTCGATCACGGGTTTTTCCAACGTGCCGGGTTTGAAGCGTTTGAACGCCTTTTCGATGTCGGACGCCATGGCGTCCACGTCAATATCCCCGAAAACGGCCAACACCGCATTATCGGCCATCATGATATGCTCATAGAAACGCCTGATATCCGCCCTGGTCATTGCCTGCACGGTGTCTTGCGTACCCAGGCGATCGTTGCGATAGGGGTGCTCGCGGTAATAATGCCTGTTGAAAAGCCGCGTGATTTCCGCCGTCCATTGCTCATCGAGCCTCTTAATGGCCAGGATCGTATCCTCTCTTTGCTTTTCTATTTCCTCATCGGGGAAGACGGGATTCATCACCACGTCCGCCAGAACATCCAGGGCTATGTCCACGTGTTCCTTGAGAACGGCAACCGATACGCCCACGGTATTATTTCCGGAGCGCGCGCCGATCGACCCCCCGATGCCTTCCATGGTCTCGGCAATGTCCAGTTTGCTGCGTCGTTTCGTTCCTTTGGTCAACAGGGCCGCCATGAAATTGGAAATCCCGGTTTTGTCGGACGGCTCAAAACGCAGCCCTCCCTGCGCAGCGAACTCAAACGACACGATGGGAGCGTCGCCGACTTTTTTCAACAAAAGGGTCATGCCGTTTGGCAGCACCCGTTTTTGGATCTCGGTTTGGTCGGAGTCCGAGGCCGGAACGGCCCGATCCTCCGACATTCCGGCAGGCGGGCTCACGAGGGCCAAAGTCATATTGTCCCGTTGCAAGTATTTTCGCGCCACCCGCCGGACGTCTTCCCGGGTAACCCGACCGGTTCTCTCGACATACTTATCACTGAAATACGGATCCCCCGTGGCCGTCCAATCATAAGCCAACCGGGAGGCTTGGTTCTGAACGGATTCCGACCCGAAAATATGGTCTGCCGCCAGCTTGTTCTTTGCCCTGGTCAACGCGTCTTTGGATATGGACTTCTTTTTAACGGTCTCGATGACTTCCCAAACGGATTCAAGGGATTTTTCCCGTTTTTCCGGAGCAAGATTCATGGAAACGGTAAACTGCCCTTCCACAAAATCGGGCGTCCAACTGCCGGCGCTCACGGAAAGCACCAGCCGCCTTTCATCCTTGAGCGTTCGATACAGCATGGAGGTGCGCCCTCTGCCCATGACCACCGCCAGCACGTCCAGGGCATAAAGGTCGGGATCGCTCAATCGTACGGTGCGAAAACCCAATAGCGCCCTTGTCAGTCGTGCGCTCGCCATGGTTTTTTCGACGCTCCGGGGAGCCACTTGACGGGGTTCCCATGGAAGGACGTAGGCAGGGTTTTCCGTGCGTTTCAATGCGCCCACGGATTCCAGGACGGCGCTCAGCACCGCCTCTTTGTCCACATCGCCCGCCACCGCAATAACCATGTTTTCCGGAGTATACCAGCGCCGGTAATGCGCCATCAGATCATCCTTGTCCATCGTCAGAAAAACGTCCCTGTTTCCGATCACCGGATATCGCACCGGATGTTGTCGGTACGCCGCTGCAGCAAAGGATTGCCACAACTGCCTGCCCGGATCGTTTTCTCCCATCTGAAACTCCTGGATAATAACCGGCTTTTCCCGCTGGTACTCCGTCTCATCGAATTGGCAGTCCGTCACATAGGCCAACAGCAGGTCCAGGGCTGTTCGGTAATTATCGCCGGTGGTGTTGACAAAATAGACAGTGCGATCGTAGGTGGTATAGGCATTGGAGGCGCCGCCGATGGCCTGGATCTTCTTAGCGATTTCCGCTTCCGTATATGCGGAAGTCGTCCCTCCTGAAACCACGTGTTCCAGGTAATGAGAAAGTCCCCCTCCCATCCTGCCTCCTTCAAAGATGGACCCCGTCTTGATAAGAACCTGGCAGGAAACCGCCCTGGATGCGCGAGACTCCCTGACAAGAACGGTCAGGCCGTTTTTCAATACCACAAAAAGGTCTTGGGATTCGGAGGGAATGATCCGGTCCACGGTCTCGTTTTCGGAGAACCGGGTGGACATGGGTTTATATGCAGAAGAAAAGGTCAATCCCTGCGCTGCAGCGGGACTCGCCGCCAGCAGTACGATCCATACCACCAACCAAATCAACGCTTTCAAACCATTTTTATACATCCGTCTCTCCCATCCCAGATACCAGTTGCCGGTTGCCGGATACCAGTTGTCAGTTGTCGGTTGCCAGTTGCCGGTTGGTGCGGTTT
>CAYSGJ010000141.1:0-5738 GCA_964430705.1 uncultured Desulfobacterales bacterium
CCTTTTGAGATTGAAAAGATCGTGCAGGCGGTTTCAAAGCATATCTCCGCCGGGCTCGGCATCCACACCCACAACGACAGCGGCCTGGCGGTGGCCAACTCGCTGATCGCCGTGAAGCAAGGCGCCGTTATGGTCCAAGGTACGGTCAACGGATACGGGGAGCGGTGCGGCAATGCGGATCTGACCTCGGTGATTCCAAATCTTCAATTGAAGATGGGCATGGCATGTATGACCCCAAAGAACCTGGCCCGCCTTACCGAGGTGTCTCGCTATGTGAGTGAAGTGGCCAACATGACCCCTTTCAACGGCCGGCCTTTTGTCGGTTCCAGCGCCTTTGCCCACAAAGGAGGGATCCACGTCAATGCCATCATGAAAACACCAAAGGCCTACGAGCACTTGGAACCCGGCGCCACGGGCAACCAGCGTCGTGTGCTCATGTCCGACCTGGGCGGAAAAAGCAATGTGGATTACAAGGCCAAAGAACTGAACATCGAGCTGGGGGGGAACGGTTTTGACAGCAAGCGAATATCAAAAGAGGTCAAGGATCTGGAACACCACGGGTATCAATTCGATGCGGCGGAAGGATCGTTTGAGCTTCTGTTGAAAAAGCTTACCGGCCAGTTTGAACCGCTTTTCCGGCTCGAATCGTTCCGGGTGGCGATTGAAAAAGACAAGGATTTTCCGTGTCGGGCCTATGCCACCATCAAGATTTCCGTGGGCGATCAGCAGGAGATTACCGCCGCCGAGGGTGAAGGGCCCGTAAGCGCCCTGGACAACGCCCTGAGAAAAGCCTTGAGTAAATTCTTCTTACTTGATCTAGAACAGATCCAGCTTGTGGATTTCAAGGTCCGTGTTATTGATGGCCGGGACGGCACATCGGCCAAGGTCCGGGTGTTTATTGACTCTCGAGATCAGGAAAAGGTCTGGAGCACCATAGGCGTTTCCGAAGACATTATCGAGGCCAGCTGGCAGGCCCTGGAAGACAGCTTTCAGTATAAGCTGTCGCATGCAGTTCGTGAACGATGAAAAGAAAGCTAAAAGATAACCACGAAAAACGCGAAATTGGAAAAACAAAAAAGATAACCACGAAGGCACGAAAACACGAAATTGAAAAAACAAAAAATAGGCCACGAAAGCACGAAAACACGAAGAAACACGAAGATAATTAAAAAAACAACCACGAAAACACGAAAGCACGAAAAGACGAAATAAGAAAAACCACGATAACCACGTACTGATTTCAAGGCGCAGCCGCAAAGCGCGTTCTCAAGGCACAGCGGAAACGCATGAAAAGAAAGCTGAGAGATAACCACGAAAACACGAAAAAAAGCAAAAATAACCACGTGCTTTTTTAAAGCCAAATGGCGCAAAGGGATGAAAAAGACATCATTGTGAGACGGAAGAATTATACGCGGTTTCCGGGAACCATCCGAGTCTAAGGGAAATTTTGTAAGTTCTTTTTTATGTTTCATTTTTTCGTGTTTTCGTGCTTTGCGGCTGCGCCTTGAAAACAGTACGTGGTAAATATCAATTTTTTTCAAGTAGAGGAGTAGGGAATGAAAAGCGATATGGTCAAGTCCGGCATCGAGCGGGCGCCTCACAGGGCGTTGTTCAAAGCCATGGGATACACGGACGAAGAACTGAGGCGTCCCTTGGTGGGCATTGCCAATTCGGCCAACGATATTGTCCCGGGCCATGTGGAACTCGATCGCATTGTATCCGCCGTTAAAGCGGGTATTCGCATGGCCGGCGGCACGCCCATCGCTTTTGGGACTATCGGTGTTTGCGACGGCATTGCCATGAATCACGTCGGGATGAAATATTCCCTGGGCAGCCGTGAATTGATCGCCGATTCCATCGAGGTTATGGCTATTGCCCATGCCTTTGATGCCATGGTGATGGTCACCAACTGCGACAAGATCGTGCCCGGTATGCTCATGGCTTCGGCGCGGCTGAATCTGCCCACGATTATGGTGAGCGGAGGCCCCATGCTTGCCGGTCGGTTGGGAGGAAGAAAAATCGACCTCATCAGTGTTTTTGAGGGGGTCGGCGCGGTTAGGTCCAAAAAGATGGATGCACAAGGGCTTGCAAACATCGAGGATCGCGCCTGTCCCACCTGCGGGTCCTGCGCGGGCATGTTCACGGCCAATTCCATGAATTGCTTGACCGAAGCCATTGGTATGGGACTGCCCGGAAACGGCACGATCCCTGCCGTCATGGCCGAGCGCATCCGTTTGGCCAAAGACGCCGGGATGAAGATCATGACCCTGTTGAAAAAGAAAATCACGCCGCACCGAATCATGACGGAGAAGGCCTTTGCAAATGCTATGGCTGTAGACATGGCCCTGGGGTGTTCAACGAATACGGTGTTGCATTTGATGGCCGTGGCCAAGGAAGCCGGCGTGGCCGTTGACCTGGACGGTTTCAACCGTGTGAGTGAAAAAACACCGCATCTGTGTCACTTGAGTCCTTCAGGACCTCATCACATGGAAGATCTGTATCAGGCCGGAGGCGTCGGCGCCGTTATGAAAGAGCTTGCCGGCATAGGATTGATTGATACCGACTGCATGACGGTTACCGGAGCGGCGATCAAGGCGAACATCAAGGATTGTCACATTCAAGACACCGGTGTGATTCGTTCGGTGAAACGGCCCTATCACAAACAGGGAGGCCTGGCCGTGCTGTTCGGCAATTTGGCGCCGGGCGGCTGTGTGGTGAAACAGTCCGCGGTGCTGCGGCGTATGTTGCGTCACGAAGGACCGGCCCGGGTCTTTGACGGCGAGGAACAAGCGGGTGCGGCCATTATGGCCGGCAAGATCCGGAAGGGCGATGTGGTGGTCATCCGTTACGAAGGGCCCAAGGGAGGCCCCGGGATGCGGGAGATGCTCATGCCGACGTCGGCGATTGCGGGCATGGGCCTGGATGCGGATGTGGCCCTGATTACCGATGGCCGGTTTTCCGGCGGGACCCGCGGAGCGGCCATCGGGCACGTCTCCCCGGAAGCCATGGAGGGCGGGACCATAGCCATTGTGAAAGACGGCGATACGATCAGCATCAATATTGCCAAAAAGCAAATCGTGTTGAAGGTTCCCCAAAAGGAGATCGAGGCCAGGCTTGCCGGATGGCGCCCGCCCAAGGCCAAGATCACCAAAGGGTACATGGCAAGATATGCGAAGATGGTTTCTTCCGGCGGGGAAGGGGCTGTGGGGAAGTGAGTAAATGCGGGTGGCCGGTTGTCAGTTTTCAGTTGCCAGTTGTCGGTTCCCAGTTGCCCGTTGAACATGGCGGCAGTTTTTGAGGTGATTGGGGCCCCAAAAAAAAGAGGGTTGGCGGGTGGGAAACGGATATAAGGACCTTGAAGTCTGGCAAAAGGCCATAGATTTGGTTGTGATATGTTATCAGACGACCAGGTCTTTTCCTCAGTACGAATCGTTCGGCCTTTCAAGTCAGATACAGCGTGCGGCCGTGTCGATACCAGCCAATATTGCTGAAGGACGAGAACGGCAACAGAAAAAGGAATTTGTCCAACATATATCGATAGCATACGGTTCCTTAGCAGAGCTTGAAACGCACATTTTGATCGCGGAGCGCGTGAACTATATTGACGAAAAGGTGGTAGCAGGTTTTTTCCAGAAAACGAGCGAGGTGGGGAAGATGCTGAATGGCTTGCGTAGGTCGATTAGGGACAAAAGAAAATAAATTCTTATTGGCCAGCCTATTACGCAAGTGATAACCGGCAACCGACAACCGGCAACTGATAACCGGCAACTGATAACCGGCAACTGGAAGCCGACAACTGGAAGCCGACAACTGGAAGCCGGCAACTGGCAACCGGCAACTGATAAACAGGAGGCAGGCATTGAAAACACTGACAGGAGCACAAATCGTCACCGCTGTGTTGCAGGAAGAGTGCGTCGATACCATCTTCGGTTTTCCCGGCGGTGTGATTATCGACCTCTTTGACGAAATCGGAAAGTCCGATATACGGCATGTCTTGGTGCGTCACGAACAGGGGGCCGTGCATGCGGCCGATGGCTTTGCCCGGGCTAAAGGCACGGTGGGTGTGGTCCTGGTCACTTCCGGTCCGGGGGCTACCAATACCGTCACCGGTCTGGCTTCCGCTTATATGGATTCCATCCCCGTGGTGGTGATGACGGGTCAGGTTCCTACGGCGCTCATAGGCAACGATGCGTTTCAGGAAGTGGATATCGTCGGTATCACCAGGCCGTGCACGAAACACAATTATTTGGTCAAACGCACGTCGGACCTTGCCAGAATTCTGAAAGAGGCGTTTCATGTGGCCAGATCGGGACGTCCGGGGCCGGTGCTCGTGGATTTACCCAAGGACGTGCTTCAAGGAAAAGCCAAGTACGATCCTTTGCCTGAATGCCGGATGCCGTCTTACAATCCTACGTACGAGCCCAACGCGAAACAGCTGCGTCGGGCCATAGACCTTATCAGGGAAGCGCAAAAGCCGGTGATTTTTTCCGGCGGCGGGGTGATCCTTTCCGGCGCTTCCAAGGAGCTCACCACGTTCGCCAAGACATTGCACGCCCCTGTAACGTCTTCCCTGATGGGCCTTGGGAGCTTTCCCGGTACGGATCCTCTTTGGCTGGGGATGCTGGGCATGCACGGCACCTATCGGGCCAATATGGCCATTGGTCATTGCGATCTTCTGATCGGTGTCGGGGTGCGTTTTGACGATCGGGTCACCGGCAAGGTGGCGGCCTTTGCCCCGCACGCGAAAATCGTTCACATCGACATTGATCCCACGTCGATCAGCAAGAATATTCCGGTGGCTGTTCCGATTGTAGGCGATTGCCGGATATCTCTTGGGAAGCTCAATCAGCTTCTTGTCCAAGAGAAGATCCGATCTACCAGGAAGGGCCGAAAGCCCTGGTTGGACCAGATCGAGAAATGGAAAAGCACGACGCCGCTTCGATATGAACAAGGCGACGTGATCAAACCGCAATATGTGATCGAACGTCTGTTTGCCTTGACCAAAGGGGATGCCATTATTACCACGGAAGTCGGGCAAAACCAGATGTGGGCCGCTCAATACTACCATTTCAATCATCCCAATTGCTTCATTACATCCGGGGGCCTTGGTTGCATGGGCTTCGGCCTGCCCGCCGCCATTGGCGCTCAGATGGCCTGTCCGGACAGGACTGTGGTGGATATAGCTGGGGACGGCAGCATTCAGATGAATATTCAGGAGATGGCTACAGCCATGCAATATAATCTGCCGGTAAAGGTCGTTATCTTGAATAACCGGTATCTGGGTATGGTGCGGCAGTGGCAGGAACTTTTTTATCAAAAACGATATGTGGCAACGGACATGAGCTTTGCCCCGGATTTTTCCAAGCTGGCTGAAGCATACGGGGCCTTGGGGCTGAAGGCCACGAAGCCTGAAGAGGTTGACGAAGTTCTAAAGAAAGGGCTTAAGAGTCCCGGGCCCGTGATCATGGATTTCTGGGTGGATCGCGAGGAAGGCGTGTACCCGATGGTGCCGGCAGGGGCGCCGCTTACCGACATGCTGCTTACGTAGAATGGAGATGCACAATATGCAAAAACATACCATATCCATCCTGGTGGACAACGAGCCAGGGGTGCTTGCCCGCATATCGGGCTTGTTCAGCGGCCGGGGGTTCAATATCGAGAGCCTGTGCGTTGCCGAAACGCTGGATCCGCTCGTATCGCGCATCACGTTGGTAACGCGAGGCGACGACGCCATTGCC
>CAYSGJ010000142.1:0-10668 GCA_964430705.1 uncultured Desulfobacterales bacterium
AGTATTGCAAACCCATCACTTGGGGGAGGTGCGTTCATGGCGAGTCGCAACATCGGAAGTGTTCGTTGGATGAGGTCCCGGTCCCGGTGGTACATCGACTTGTGCCACAACGGGAAAAGACACCACATCTATTCGTTCCAGGGAGTTACGTTCAAGCAACAGGATTATGCCGAGGACGTCCTCACTCTGATCCGTGGTGAGATATCTTCCGGGACATTTGATGTCCGAAAATACAAACGTGGATCCCAATTAACGGTTAAGGTGTACGCCGAGAAATGGGTGGACACATTATCTCTGGCACCAGGGACGTTAAAGGAATACCGAATGGCCGTCAAAAACCACATAGGGCCAGCGTTCAAGACTGTGGACATCCGGGATGTTAGGCATCACCACTTAATGGAGTTTAAAGCCGCGCTACTGGCCGAGTTATCGCCTAAAACCACCTTTAACGTACTTTCCACCCTGAAAACCTTACTGCGGTATGCATGGCAGAACGGAGATATCGCGGCTGTGCCGCCGTTCCCGAGATCAGAGTACACGAGGCCGGTTATCCGGTGGTTAAATGATGCCACTCAGGACAAGGTGATCATGGCGATTCCCGAAGCGGATCGGTATATCTTCTGGTTCCTGAAGTGGTACGGTGTGAGACCATCGGAGGCCAGGGCGTTGCAGAAAACGGACATCCACGAGGATCATGTCACCATATCGCATACCTACAGCCTGAACAAGCTGGTTCCGCGAACAAAAACTCACAGGGTACGGGTTCTTCCGCGGGTCCACGCCTTTAACGATATGCTGGAGGCCATGCCAAAGCGCCTGGGGCCGTTCGTGTTCGTTCGATCATGGAACGGACTGCCTTATGGTCCCAAGTGCCTGAACAGGCTGTGGAACGAAGCCTGCGATGCCGTGGGCGTTAAAATTAACCTGTACAACGGCACGAAGCACAGCCTTGGAATGAATCTGCTTGAACGCGGTGTGGACAAGGCTATGGTTCAAAAGATATTCGGGCATACCAGACCCGACATGACGGACCGATATTGCCAGTACCAGACGAAGGAGATCAGGGCGGCTCTTGAGAAAAGTGCTATCAAGGTGCTATCAACCGATGGGAAACCCAGTACCGGCAAGGGCTAGTGCAGGTTCGATTCCTGCCGGGGGCACCATGACGTTTCCAGTTCCCAACCTAATCTGCCTATTCAGGAACCCAGAAGGCCCTTCGGACTTCCACCGTACATCCGACAGGACCGGGGCAAACCTTTCACCCGTGTCCCCGCAGTTGGCGGCGGCAGGCAATGATGTCGGGACGGACGCGCCTTGTGGGAGGGTAGTTTGAAAACTCTAAGGTTATGCCGGCTTAGCGAGAGGTCATCTTTTTCAAGTTTCCTATCGCGGGCAAGGCGTTAGACTTTGAGAGGGGTTGCATGGTGTCAAAATATCTTTGAAACGCACTTTGGCCGATGCGGCGGCGCGCTCAATGTCGTAGGCTTACCGGGACCTCGCCACACGGTGGATCCGGGAGTCCGATTGCTTAAGGGAAAAGCAGAATGACAGGAAAAGAGGAACAAAAACTTTCCAAGGTCTTTCGGCTTTTGGTCGATTTCCTCGAGGGGGAAAGCCTCGACTATGCTGTTGTGGGGGCATTCGCATTGCACGCATTCGGTTATGTGCGGGCGACGCAGGATGTGGATTTCCTGGTTAGATCGAAGAACCAGGAGAAAATCATCCGTTATTTGGAGATGTCGTTGGGCTATGAAACCATTCACCGATCTGCTGGATTCTCCAACCATGTGCATCCGCTTTCAGGCTTGGGAAGAGTCGATTTTCTTTATGTTCAGGGTGCTACGGCGGATGCCATGTTTGGACAAAGCAGCAGGCTTCAGGTCTTTGGGGATTTCAGATTGCCGGTTGTGAAACCCGAGCACCTGGTGGCGTTGAAGGTATTTGCCATGGCAAACAACCCCGAGCGTGCATTGAGAGAAATGGCTGACATCAAGGAATTGCTGGACAGACTGGAACTTGACCTGGAAGAGGTGCGAGGCTATTTTGAAAAACATGGGCAGTTGGAAAGGTATTATGAAATCGTCGGAAAAGACCGAAAAAGGTAATTCCTTGGACCTGGAAGGGGATTTGCCTTGGGCTCAAGACGTTTTTGAGAAGCGCGCGCGCGGGGTTCCGCCGGGAGACCTGGCCGCTTACCTCGAGTTTCTTGAAGAGATCAAGGCGTTTGAGGCTCCGGAGGAGAAGCGGCGGTTTTACGACGCCGTTTTTGAGCTTTAGAAAAACTTTGGGTACGTCCATTTGCGCCTTTTTTGTAGAAGGTTACGTGGGCGAAAACCCATCCGAGGGTCTTGCGCTGCGCGCCGTTTTTTCCGGCACGATGTCGATTACCGTCACTTCCGGAGGGGATAGAACCCGCATGGGCGGCCCCCACGTACCGCTTCCCCGGTTTACATACAGCATAGATCCGGACGGGAGTTCATGGAGACCGGAAATCATGGGATAGACGAGTCTGACAATCATGGAAAAAGGGAAAATCTGGCCTTTGTGGGCATGACCCGAGAGCTGAAGGTCGAACAGTCCCAGGGCGCTTTCGTCCACTACGGGCTGATGCTTTAAGAGCACGGTAAACTTGTGTTTCGAAAGGCCGGACAGGACCGTTCTGTCGGAACCCTTGGGGGCGGACCTGGAACCCGTGCCGGCGGGATCGTCCACGCCGGCAATGTGGAAGTGCTCTGCAACGGGCGCTGCTGCTTGTCGAAGCACGGTGAAACCCGCCTTGGTCATGAAGTCGAGCGACAGGTCGGCGCCGGCATAAAATTCATGATTGCCCATAACGGCAAATTTGCCATAGGGCGGCCGGATGTCACGGAACATGTCGATTTCTCCGGTCAGATTGTCCACCTGCCCGTCCACCAGATCGCCGGTGGACACCAGAACATCGGGCGCGGCGGCCCTCACTTTGGAGAGAATTTTTCCAAGCCTGTATTCTTGGACGATTACCCCCAGGTGCACATCGGAGATCTGCACGATTCGAAAGGCATGTCCATCGGCCGGCAGCTTGGCAGTGGCGATCGTCACATGCTCGGTCCGGATGCTGAGTGCTTCGAAAAAACCGTATGCTCCGGCCAGGACTGCTACGCAAAGAGCGGCGACAAAAGCGTGGCGATGAGACAAAAAGACGGCGAAGAGATTCTTGTTTGATCCCGCGTGGACAAGGCGCGCCGCCAGGTTGATCGCGTCAAGAAAAAGGGATGCGCAAAAGAAGAGAAACAGAAGCCCCATCCACGAATACCCGATGTAGGCCACGGTTTGACCGAACAGCTCAAATCCATGATTTTCTAAAATGCGTACGATAATAGGGGAAAAAACCATAACCGCCATGAACACAACAAGCCAAACAGCGGCGCCGGTTTCCAGAGCGAACGCTTTTTTGGCTTTCATGAACGCGTAAAAATGCAGGCCGCCGTAAAGCGCTAAAAATGTGGCGATGAACATAACAAAGCCCAAAATCCCTCCTCATCATGGAAACCGTAAGTTGAATCAAAAGATACAATCCGAGACACCGCTTTCTTCGGATGACCGCGACATGCCGACCTACCTGCTGCTGTCCATCAAGCGATCTTTGGAAAACATCAATTACTTCATCATCTTTGTGTTTTCTATCTTGACCATTGCCAACGATGTGGCCTTGCATGTTTTTTGGAAGACCTGACAAGGGGATTTTTCAACCAGCATGGACATCCCTAAAAATTCTATGACTTCTCTTCAGTTAATTCAAAACCGTTGTCTCTTGCTATTTTTTCTCCCCTTGCCACCGAGTATCCAACGCCGGGCACGCTGATCGCAAGACGTCCGGCCAATTCAGTCAGCGTAATTCCCAGTTCGCGTACCGCCCAAAAACAAAAAAGACTCCTGGCTTTCACCCTTTGTTGGTATTTTCCTTTCAAATAAATATCTTCCACCTCTATTGCGTAAATTTCAGCCACTCTTGCTGCAACCCGGTCCAGATCATAACCCAGGCGCTTTAATTCGTATTTTCGCTCTAATCTTTCGTTGGCGTGGGACAGGACCTCGTCAACAAAATCAGATCCCCCCAATATCCTTTCATCGCTCTTGACGTATTGTCGACCTCTCAAGCCATGTTTTTTTACTTCTGCCCACCCTCCAAGGTGGCGTATCAAACCGCCTCCGGTCAACTCTTTTCTGCGCCCCTGGTCGAGTCCGGCTTTCATATAAGAATAATACCCTTTTCTTGCTTTCTCAGTCGTGTCGCCAAAATAGCTGAATACGTAATCCGCATCCTGCCAGAGGCGTTTTTTCCTTCCCATTAACGCACTGTGGCCGCTATAGGCATACCGGTTCAATTCACCCAAAGTCCCCACAATTCGTTTTCGAATAGGATTCAAGTGAATATATCGCACCAGTTCCCGCAGATAAATATCCTCCTGGCATACAATTGATTTATATCGGTTCTGAAACAGTTGCCCGTGTCGTTTATGGCGTCTATTGAAACCTGCCACATATCCCGTAAGCAGCCGTCTCATCAATGTCGCAAGAGGAATGTCGCCGGTCCTAAAAAGAAAGTGAGCATGATTTGGAAGAAACGCCCAAGCATAACAAGACGTCTTGGTTTCCGGCAGCAACGCTGCGAGGCGATCCAAAAAATCTTCGCGATCCTTTACATTTCTGAATATCTTTCGGCGCTCTATCCCCCGGATCATGACATGGTGCAATACCCCGGGGGCGTCAAGCCTGGCTAACCGTGGCATGCGTTCGCAAGTAACACTTATGCATGGTGTTGTCAACTTAGAAAATTAAGGGCGTCCCGGTTGGCGGCGCAACAAAAACTTTCAGGCTGACATGGTCCATGCTGTCTGCTGTAGCGATAGGTTCGGCTTTAACTATCAACACGATGTTAATCGACAGTTCAGGACTTAGCCTAGATGGATTCACCGATTTTTCTATAGAGTGTCCTTCGCCCGATTCCCAAGATATCCGCAGCCCGACGCTTGTTTCCTTCCACTTTTCCCAGCACGTGACGAATGTACCGCCGCTCCACATCTGCAAGCGGCAAAAGCTTTTCATTTTCCGTTGTCAAAACCTGTTTATCGATTGAAGATCTTCCCGAATCATAACGATAATCCCGGATTCTGGTGGGCAGGTGCTCCACACGAATCCATCCTTCTGTTGTGAAAGCCACTGCTCGTTCTACTGTATTACTGAGTTCGCGAACATTTCCCGGAAAGGGGTACTGAGTAATCATGTCTATAGCCTGATCGCTAAAACCTTTGACCTTCTTATCCATCGCCAACGCATGCTGTTGCAGAAGTCTGGCTACGAGCAACTCTACATCCCCGTTCCGCTCCCTTAGGGGCGGAACGCGGAGGGTGAATGCCTCCAAACGGAAAAACAGGTCTTCCCGGAAGTTGCCCAGGTGGACCTCTTCTTCAATGTCCCGGTTGGTGGCGGCAAGCACTCTTACATCCACCTGGTGTTCACGATTATCCCCTACTCGCTTAAGGCTTCCATCCTGGAGAATTCGCAAAAGCTTTGCCTGAAGGGAAATCGGCATCTCCGAAATCTCGTCCAGGAGCAAAGAGCCGTTTTCGGCCTCGACAAAGAGTCCTTGGCGACTTTTCTGTGCGCCGGTGAAAGACCCCTCCGCATGGCCGAAAAACTCGCTTTCCATTAGGTGTTCCGGTATCCCTGCACAATTGACGGGTAGGAAAGGGCCGTGGGCGCGGGCGCTCTCCTTATGGACCGCCTTGGCCACCAACTCCTTGCCGGTTCCACTTTCCCCGAGAATCAACACCGGCCCCTGTGCATTAGCCACCTGCCGGATCTGCTTGAAAAGAAGGCACATGGCCGTGCTTTTTCCGTACATCCCGTGGAAGTTTTCCGAGGAAAAAACCCCGCGCATCTGATTGACCTCTTCCCTTAAACGCTTCCTTTCCAATGTCCGCTTCACGGTCAAAATGAAGTATTCCAGATCCAGGGGTTTGGTTAGAAAGTCATCCGCTCCTGCCTTCAAGGCTTCAACAGCCCTTGGAATGGTCCCAAAAGCGGTGATGATGAGAAACCCGGGAGGAGATTCTGGTGCATTACCGAGAATTTTACGGAGAAAGCCCAGCCCGTCCATTCCGGGAAGCCTCAAGTCGCACACGATCAGGTCAGGCCAACTTTGTTCCATGTCCTGAATTGCTTCTTCGGCGGATGCTTTCCAATAGCCATCCAGGCCGGCGTCCCGGATTTCTTCGAGCAGCAAGGTTCCGAGGGACTTGTCATCTTCTATAATCCATACCAACCCGTTCATCGTATCTGCTTTGCTCATCTTTCATCCCCTCGCTGATTTGCTTGCCGCAGCACTAGTAGCTGAAAAGAAGCGCCTCCCATCTCGCTGTCATCGACTTTGATCTTTCCACCGTGCTCTTCCGCAACGGCATGCACCACGGACAAACCGAGCCCGGTCCCCTCGCCCACGGGTTTGGTGGTATAAAACGGTTCAAAAATCCTTGAGCGATTCTCCGGTGGTACGCCGGGGCCGTCATCGTCAACGCAAAAGAGCAAACCATGCTCATTTTGCCGCCACGTGAGCCGGACCTTGCCGGCCGGAGTACACTGAACGGCATTGCGTAACAAATTGATCAATGCCTGCTGAACCCGCGTGGCGTCTACCATAATCGGTGTTTCGTTTTCGGACCCCGCGAAATTGATAGTTGTCCCGTTCTTCTTTGCCTCTTCTTCGACGGTATAGACGGCTGATGCAGCCAGCCGGGCCGGGTCGGCTGCCGAACAGCGAAGCGGATTGCGACGGCTGAAATCAAGCAATTGTTTGATGATGTGCTCCATCCGAAAGACTTCTTCGCGAATGGCTGCCAACGCTTGCCGGTGCATATCGGGAAGGTCTTTGTCACGAAGCGCACGCTGTGCCCTGCCGCTGATGACACTCAACGGCGTGCCTAGTTCGTGAGCAGTGCCCGCAGAAAGTCTTCCGAGAGCGGCCAGCTTTTCGGCATGATGAAGCTTTTTTTCCAGCTTTTCATGGTTCCTGCGGTGCTCCATAATGATTTGTTCAGCGTCATCTATGCTGTCGAGCATGCGGTTAAAGGTCTCTCCTATTTCGGTAATTTCCTTGGGTCCGCGGTAACTGAATCGGTGTTGGCGTTCTCCCCGTGCAATCCTGGACATGCTGGAATTCAGTCGACCAAGGTGAACCCCGAGGGCACGGTGATGCCCGTAAAGGACAACAAATGAAAGCAACGCCAAAAACCCCCCGAGAATCACAGCGCCCTTAATTCTAATGGACTGCAGGTTCTCACTAAACTCACTTTTTTTCCGGGTGAGTTGCAGCAACCCGTTGATTTGACCTCCCGTTTTGTTGAGAGGCACGAAGTACGAAAATACCTGTCGATCGGCTATCCGACCGTATTCACCACGCCTTTCTCCTTCCGAGGCCAATTGAACCAGGCGGTCTCTTTCGGGTTTTGGTTCAGCTTGGCCGAGCCTGACGATCTCTTTGCCCTTTTTATCGTAGACGTAGGCGCTGTATACTCTGCCGATCGAAAAAACGGATTCCAGCGCCTGCTGGATACTTTCCGTCCGCTCTTTTTGCAGGGCATAGCTCAAGGGAAGCTGTACTGCCCGTGCTACAAGTTCCAGGTCTTTTTGCATCTGCTTTTCGACCTGCTTTTCTATGGAGTTGAGCGACAAATATCCGAAAAGACTCACGGCGGTTGTTAATGGTGCCACCACATAAATCAGCATGGCTACTCGGAAGCTCATGGATATTTGGAAAGGGTTAAAGCCTTTGCATTTCATATAAAATCTCCAAAGGAAAAGATTTTTTGCTTTTGCGACACACCACAATAACACATGTGCCATTTAGGCACAACCATTTGTTGTCTTGCTGAGCAGTGCGCCCAAGGTTAAAAAACACATATTGCAATATTATCATTATGTTATCGGCTTTTAAGGTTTCCGGCATTTTTTGGCATAGTTCATGCCTTGAATTCCCGGTAAGATTCGGGCTACATGAAATAGCAGGCCTGTAAGTTGGTAGATCCGCAATCGAAAAAAAAATTAGAAAGAAAGGAGAAAAAATGGGAATGTTCAAAAAATTTTATGGTCTTTTGTCTATAGTTGCTGTGGTGTCGCTTGTATTCTTGGCCGTACCCGCAATGTCCCAAGAACAGCCCCCGAAGCAAGGGCAAGGACAGCCCGGTGCCACTGAATCGCAACCACAAGTCAGCGATGAGAAGCTAAAAAAAACCGCAGCAGCTTATACAAAAATAGTCGCCATAAACGCAGACTTCGCGCAGTCCGTGCAAAAAAGCGAGGATCAGAATGAAAGACAGCGGTTGCAGAATGAGGCAAACCAAAAGATGGTTCAGGCGGTCGAAAACGCCGATCTGGATGTGGAAACATACAACAGCATTATGGCGCAAGTCCGCACAAATGAACGGATAGCGCAGAGGTTTCATGAATTAGTGCAGAAAGCGCAGTAAATGAGGAAGGGTGGTGCCATGAAGACTTTCCACCGGGTTTTAATTTCGCTGGTGCTAGCAGGTGTATTGGTTGGAGGGGCGGTAGGATGCGATTCCGGGGAAAACGAGGGGCGGCTGCCCACCATGACCCCCAATCAGTCCAGTCAGCAGGGCAGCATCGGGTCACAAGCAACAATAAGCGATGTGGAACTGGAAAAGGCTGCCGCTGCATACGCGGAAATTCAAGTGATCAGCCAGCAAATGCAGCAGTCCGTTCAGCAAACTCAAGATCCAGAAGAAAGACAAAGGTTGCAGTTGGAAGTAAACCAAAGGATGGTTCAAGCTGCCGAAAATGCGGGCCTCGACTTTGAAACCTACAATAGCATTATGAGACAAGTTCGCTCAAACAACGAGTTGGGCGAGAGGTTTCGGGAAAAAATTCAAAGCATGCCGTAAAAAACATTGGTGCAACATCCTGAAGCCTCATTTAATCAGATTGATTGCGACTATTGTTGGATATGATTCCGGCAAAGTCCTTTATCAAGCACCATGTTTCTCAGCTGCCGGCTGGTGTGGGCAAGGATAAACAAAGAATTGTATCTTAGCCAATTATAAGACGTATACAAGTCGGCTGGGTTGGTTTTACCCAGCCGACTTCTTTATCCTCAAAATTTCGATGTTAGGATTAGCGTTTTAGGGGTCACCCATTAAAGGAGTCGTCAAATCTTTATTCTTCACAAATGGGCCATGACACCGTTATCGTGAATTTTACGAATCTCATGGTTAACAAGCACTTTTGCAAAACCAAGTTGCGCTAACTCCGCAGCATCCCACTGTGTATGGATAAGATATTACGGCGGGTTAGGCATGGCTTCAGGGGTTGCAAACAGGGGCTTGGGTTTCTGAGGGGGATCCGCCCCCAACGTCTGGAGAGCCTCTCCCATCGACTTGGGGTCCATCATAAAGCTTCCAGGGGCGCACACCCCTATTTGTTTTAGAATCATGTATTCCAGAAAACCAGTCGAATCGGAAAGCGCTTCCATGGTGGCGACAGCTTTTTTTTCAAAAGCCTTTTCACGATCCGGTTTGACTGTATGCTCGGCAATGGCCATACAACGCACAGGCGTGGCAAATCGTACGAATTCTTTTTGATGAAAGTCATCGGTTGAGATTCCAGTCATAGTAAATATATTCGAAACGAATTTTCTCCGCCTTGTCCCTGATGCTTTTCCGGGCCTTGTCATCGGCCAAGTAGTCATAAAGAAAATCGAGAACGCCCCGCTTATCGCCAAAGTCAGATGCATACCATTTGAAAATTTCAGAGAGCATGATCTTTCCTTCTTCGGGAAGGACAATGACCTCGGACGAATTCACAAAACGCCTGGAAGCAATCTCAAGTTGTTCATAGATGGAGGCGGCATCATAGTAATTGATTGGGGCGCAGGATCGAGAACCACAGACCAGCGCAAAGTGAACACGAGGATCGACCGGCTTAAGACTCCACGCCTTACGAGGATCCCCCGGTCGCCATTGGTTTGTGATATGAAACCAAGGCCGTGCGTTACCGCGAAGGACGCCGTGTTCCATGTCGTCAGCCGAGAAATATTGGTCTCCGATGCGATATTTCAGCCGACTGAACAGGCCTGGCGCTTCTTGCACCGACTGGGAGACGTTTTCCGAAGCAATGCCGTGGATCACGATCGTGTTGTAGAGGTTGATCCAGAACGCCAGTTTGTTTCGCCGTCCGATGAGCCTTCGAAGATCGAAATTTCGCAGACCATTCGCAAGCTGTCGATATTGTTCAAACCGGGAGGATCTTTGAAGCGCATCGTAATCGATACGGCCCCGTAATATTCAAAGAATTTCTTGGCAAGTTCCGGTGCTTCTTCTCCGATCTTTTCGAATTTGGACAAATCCTCAGGCTTGTAGTCGCTCTCCATCATGAATTCCTCCTGGCTGTCACGCGAATATTACTGTTCCATAAGGTCTCAGGAAGGCTTAATGCTCTTTCTTGATCCGTTTGATGATTTTCGGGATGAAGAAAGAGAAAATAAATAATCCCAGGGATAAAAAAACCTTAAATGAAATGAGTTCCGACCAGTTGCCGGAGACCCACACCTCTTTCACCGTTCCAATAAAGAAGGTGAAAATAAAAGTCCCCACCAGGATTCCCAAACCGGTGCCG
>CAYSGJ010000143.1:0-3329 GCA_964430705.1 uncultured Desulfobacterales bacterium
AGGCCCCGGGTTAATTGCGGTTCGTTCCAGATTTTGGTCATTGTTGTTTTGATATTGTTTCGGTTTTCGGATTTCGTGCTTCGAATTTACAGAATTCTCGCTTCCACCGGCATAGCCAATTGTCTCTGACCTGGCCCCAAGGACCAGGATTGCTAAACCTTACTCAATGGACACGCTGCAAGATCTGCTGAAAAGTCTCCCGGATGTCGGCGGAAAACCCTTTTTGGTCAAACGAGGCAAAAAAGACCGTCAAACGTATCTCTATGCCGATCTCACGGCAACCGCCGGACGTCTGGCCCGGGGCTTGATCGAGCAAGGCATCCGGCCCGGAGATGTCGTGGGATTTTTCGCTCCCCTCGGTTTTGCCTGGACTGCTGCGTGCCTCGGCGCACTGCAGGCGGGTGCGGTGGTGATGCCGCTGGACCTCCAGCTCGAAGAAGAAACCCTGGCCCACATCCTGAAAGATAGCAATCCCCGTTGTATTTTCACCGATGCCGGCCAACTGGAACGACTCCGGCAGGCCGGACACGAAACGGTTTCGGTATATCTCGTGGACAAAACAAACCGGGACGCCATGAGTTGGGAACATCTTTGCATCGACGACGAACAAGCCCTGCCCCAAATCAGCGCCGCCCACCGCGCGGCCTTGTTTTACACCTCCGGGACCACCGGTCCTCCCAAGGGCGTTCCTTTAAGCCACGGCAATCTCGTCTTTCAAATCAACACGGTTCGCCGAACCGGAATAGTCAAATCCGATGACAGGGTGTTGTTGCCGCTGCCGCCACACCACGTGTATCCATTTGTAGTCGGAATCCTTGTTCCCCTTTCCCTGGGCCTCACTATTGTGCTTCCTTATGCTTTGACCGGCCCCCACATGGTGCGGGCGCTGCAGGAAGATGGGATAACCTTGTTGTTCGGCGTACCCCGCCTATACGAAGCCCTGTTTGCCGGCGTGGCCTCCCGGTTCGCGTCCAATGCCGTGGCCCGTTATCTGTTCGACAAGGGGCTCAAGGCGGCAATAGCGTTTCAGGACAAAACCGGTTTATGCCCCGGAAAATGGTTGCTGCAACCCCTTCGTCGGCGGTTGGGCCGCAATCTGCGCATCATGGCCTCAGGCGGTGCTCCCTTGGCGCCCGAACTGGCATTGAAACTGGAGGCCCTGGGCTGGCAGATAGCCGTCGGTTATGGGCTTACGGAAACCGCCCCATTGTTGACTCTCAGGCTTCCCGGCGATCGCCGGCATGCCGGCGTAGGGCGACCGGTCGACGGGGTTCGGATTCGCATAGATCCACAGGTCCTGCCGCACCCGAATGACCACAAGGATTCGTTGAAGAAAGGGGAAATATTGGCGCAGGGGCCGAATGTTTTTTCCGGATACCACAACCTGCCGGACAAAACCCGGGCCGTCTTTACCCGGGACGGGTGGTTTCGCACCGGCGACCTCGGTTATCTGGATCCGGAAGGATACCTGTACCTCACCGGCCGGGTGTCCACCCTTATCGTGACCAAGGGCGGGGAAAACATTCAACCCGATGATATCGAAAGGCATCTTTCGGCCCATGCCGTAATCCACGAAGCGGGCGTGCTCCAATTGGAAAACGGTATGCTGGCTGCAGTCATCGTGCCGGAATTAGGTGAAATCCGTACCCAAGCCATTCAAGATGAACTCCAGGCCGTTCAGCAAGCCATTGCCGAACGCTCAAAGACACTTGCGTCCTATCGGCGCATCAACGACTTTGTCGTAACCCGTACCCCATTGCCTCGCACACGCCTGGGAAAAATCCGTCGGCACCTCTTAGCGGATATTTTCCAACAGGCAAAAGCCGCCCGATCCTCTTCCGATCGCGCCGCATCCGTTCCCGTACCCATCTCGGCCATGTCGGCCCAGGACCGCAGTCTGTTGGAAAATCCCCCCGTGAGAATGGTTTGGGACTGGCTGGCGGATCGATACTCCCATAAGCCTCTGTCGCCCGACACCAGCCCGGAACTGGATCTGGGCGTTGATTCCATAGAATGGCTGAACATTACCCTTGAAATCCGCCGGCACGCAGGCATTGAACTGGAAGAAGCGGTTATCGGCAACATCAACACGGTGCGTGACCTGCTGGAAGCCGTAGCGGAAAAATCCACGGGCGGTAAAGCCGTATCTTTGGAGTCCCCCCTGGAAGCACCGGAAAGGGTGCTCAGCGATGCTCAGATGCGCTGGCTCGAACCGCAAAGCCGCTCGGAGCTTTTTGTGGCCGGAATGCTTTTCGCGGTCAATCGTTTTATCGTCACGCGTATTTTCAAGCTTAACGCCCAGGGCCTCGAAAACCTGCCGGCCGAAGGCGCATTCATCATCACACCCAACCATGTAAGCTATCTGGACCCATTCGCCATGGCGGCCGCACTGGGATTTCAAAAGCTTCGGCGGGTCTTCTGGGCGGGCTTCGTCGGAATCGTCTTCAAAAATCCCTTTTTCCGATATTTCAGCCGTCTGTCAAGAACAGTGCCGGTCGACCCCGCCAAAGGCGTGATTTCCAGCATGGCCTTCGGCGCAGCGGTACTGCGCCGGAAGCAGGGGCTGGTATGGTTTCCCGAGGGAAGACGTTCACCCAACGGACGCCTCCAGCCGTTCAAACCGGGCGTGGGCATCATCCTGGAACATTATCCGGTCCCGGTTATTCCGGCATTCATTGGAGGCACGGAGAGAATTCTGCCCCCTGGAAAAGCCATTCCCCGATTGGACGCAATCTCGGTGGTTTTTGGCCGACCACTCGACGCCGCAACCCTGGCCCGCAATGGAAAAGGTAAAGAAAATAAGGAACGGATCGTATCAAGGTTACACGAAGAAGTAGCGCGACTCGCAAAAGAATGATGACATGATCAACGGTCTCCAAAAGCCATGCCTTGCTCCCGGAACAGCATGTCCTCTCGTCCTCATACGGGCCACGCTGGAGGCAAACCCTTCAGGGCCTCTCGACTGATGTCGCAAACAAGTCCGTGGGGGCAAAGGTCCAAGCGGATCGCTTTGAATCTTCCCCTTGGCAAGCCATGGGTCATCTTCACCGCAAGGTTTTTGTGTTTAGCGGTTATCCAAAAAGCTCAAGTTGCAGAGGCCTATGGGTATGGGGCCGCAAGCCGGGCAACTGTCTGAGCCGCTTAGGCCGAGTTGGGAGTGCCGCTACTCAGCCTTTCCGGAAGGCTTACAAACCATCATCACCTCTCCCATGATGCGCGGTTATCCGTCGACGGCAGTCCTTACGCGGCCTTTGCGGCGAGTTTTGGCCGCCTGGAGGACCGATGCCCATAGGCCGGAAGACGGTGTTACTTGAGCTTTATAGAGAACT
>CAYSGJ010000144.1:0-7535 GCA_964430705.1 uncultured Desulfobacterales bacterium
GAGCCCTTCAGCTAAAATGCAAAAACTCGGGCTAACGCCCTCAAACAGTTCGCATTTTTGACGCTGAATGACTCGGGAGCTTTTTTCCCAAAATGCTCAATGTCGTTTACAAAATCGACTTTTTGCGAGTGCGTCAAGATTTGCGCCTTGAGAACATTACGTGCTTGCAATTTTTCCGTTTACAGGCGACATACAAGCCCATAACGACAATCGTATTTTTGTGACGAAGAAAGGACAAAAGGCATATCATGGGGTTGTTGTCCCACACGGTGTCCATAACGCGGTACAAGGTTGAAGGGCAACTGAAAAAGCCTGTCCTTGAAACGGTTGCCGCTTGTCTGAGGCAGTTTGCCATCCCGGAGATCGACGGTGATGTGTCGGAAAAAACCGTGGGGTGGACGTCCTTTGAAAAGCCGTTCCAACCGGACTTTGAGGGTTCTTCTTTTGTCATCGGCAACCATGTTGTCTTTGCCTTGCGCATAGACAAAAAGACGATTCCACCCAGGGTTCTAAAAAAACACTGTGCTATGGAAGAGGCCAAGCGGCTTGCCGAAAGCGGAAGGCCGTATTTGTCCCGCAATGAAAAGAATATGATCAAAGACCATGTGGCCAATGTTCTGAGCCTGCGTATACCGGCGACACCGCATGTCTATGACCTGGTTTGGAGCTATGAGGATGGTATGTTGTGGTTTTTTTCCACCTTGAAATCGGCCAACGAGGAATTGGAAACCCTTTTCCTCAGATCATTTCAGCTTCCCTTGATCCGACTTTTTCCTTATACTGCGGCAGACCTTGACATGGGCCTTTCCAGTGAACAACGTGATGTCCTGGTCAATTTGTCGGCCGCTGATTTTACGGGATAATCCATGCTTGACGTATCTGTTTCTTACAACCGGTATAAATTCTTGGGTTATGAGTACCTGACGTGGTTGTGGTTTATTGTGGATAGGCAACAGGAAAAGGTCGCAACAGCCACAGAGAATGCCGCAACGATGAGCCTTGGGAACCGCATCGTCCTTGTAAACAAGAAAAAGGATTCCGTGGAAAGCATTACCATCAAGGGGGATGATGCCGGTCTCGAGGAGGGAGTGCTGGCCTTGCGAAAGGGCGCCGTGGTGACGGAACTCAACCTGCTACTGCGAATCGGCGATCAGGACTGGCGTTTTACGGTCAAAGGAGAAAGCCTTCATATAGTCGGGTTAAAATGTCCAAGGACAGGGGCGTTGGAATTGGAAGAAGATTTGGAGGGGGTTGTCCTTGAAAAAGTGCACCTCTGCCAGCAGGCCGTGGAGGTCATGGACAAGATTTTCAGGATGTTTATCGGTATCAGGGTTTCAGAAGACTGGAACAAAAAAGTCCTACCCAGCATGAAAAAATGGATTCACTCGTGAGCAGGGCACAGCCGTGACATGATCGTTTTCGTCACCGACGAAACGTTCACACCCCTCAAGTGCCGCCGTATCCTACTTGTACACTCTCACCGTCTACAATGACGGGCACCTTGCGTACGCCGTTAGACACCTTGAGCATTTCTTCCAGTTTGCTGCTGTCGTCCTTTACGTCCCAATAAATCGCTTTGTCTCCGTAGGCCGACCTGGCCTTGTTCGTATAGGGTCATGCCGCCTTGCCATATATGATCACGCTGTCCGCCATGTCTTTGTGTGCCTCCCCGCAAAGGTGTTGTCTTAATCTTCAAGCCACGTGCAGTGACCGCATTCGGGGCATACGTAACATCCCACAGTGGTCTCTCCTTCTTTTAGTTCAACATGGTGTTTTTTCAACGTCTCCTTAACCTTTTCATTGGGTTTGACGTCGAGGTTCACTACGTTGCCATTGGCTACGTGGATCATAGGATATGCACAAACCACACAATCCGCCATTTCTTTTCACCTCCTCAGACCCTCTTTTTTCATGCGCCCAATATAGCGATTGCCTTGTGATCTGTCAACATTGTCTTGGCTCCATGGCCGGGGCCCGGTTAAAAAGCCGAACATCTACATCTTTACGCGTCGGTGCCCCCGACAGAGCCCGGGCCCTTCGAGGGGCTTTGTTCATACCCATGTTCTGTTGCCGATCGTTGACCGGTCCTTGCCCGGTAGACGGCCATGGCCAGCCCGATTCCGAAAAACAAGCCTACCACCAGGAGTACGACCAGAAAACCAACGGCCAGTTTTGCCAATTGTCCTTCCACAAAACACCTGCAGGATCCCTTGGTAAGGATTGATACTTCCGGTCAAAAGGGTGTCCGTTGTCCGGACAACCTTAGAAAGGCGATCAGTATCCTTGGTAGGGCAAGTCTGTCAAAAGCGACGCGTCATTGAGCCTGGCCTCAATGTCCATGCCAAAAAAATCGGCCACAGGCTGAAGGATTTCCGGGTTATTTTCCCACACCGATCGACCGGCCTCCAACACCACCTGAAATCCTTTCCGAGTCATTTTTCCGAGGGGCTGTCGACAAGGGCCGCCGGGCATGCCCAGAATCGCCATGAGGGTCTTTGTACCCAACGGGTTTCTGGCGCGACAATCCACGGTTCCATAGGGGGTTTCTTCTTGGGTTTTGACCGTCACGATGCCGAACAGGGGTTTGAGGGCGGTCATGATTTTTTCCGCTTCGGCCTCATTGCCCTGCTCTATAAAATGCGTCATTTGTTGCACGGCCTTGGGGGCAATGTTGGAAGCCACCGAAATGACGCCGCTCGCCGCAATGGCGGGGTCGGTCATCATGGTGAACGTCTTGTCGTCGTCGCCGGATAAAATGGTGAAAGCCCCACCGCAGCATTCGCGTGTGCGTTTCATATTGTCAAGACTGCCGGTGGCTTCCTTGACCGTATTGACGTTGGCGAATTCCTTGTTCAAAATGGCGAGATCTTCCGGTAGGAGCTGTGCCCCCGTACGTCCCGGAATAACATAGGGTACGATCTCGATGCGGGGGAATTTGCGTGCTACGGGCGCCACATATTCTTTGCGAATTTCCATAGAGCTGGGGCCGTTGTAGTAGGGATCCACCAGCAATGCCGCGTCGGCTCCCACATGAACCGCGTGTTCCGTGCTCGCCAAGGTTTCCGCCGTGTTATTGCTGCCTGTCCCGGCAATGGACCGGCATTTGCCCTTGCACTTTTTTACCACGGCCTCGATGATTTTGTTGTGTTCCTCCCAGGTCAGCGTCGGGCTTTCCCCGGTGGTTCCCACGGCCAGGATGCCGCTGACCCCCCCCGCGATTTGAAACGCAATCAGTTTGTCCAAGGCCCCATAGTCCACCTCGAAATGGTTCGTAAATGGCGTCATAAGCGCCGTGTAACATCCTTTTAACATCATGGCACCTCCTTGGGTTCGGTCTTTGGTTCATACATTGCCGTCCCTCCTGCGCCAAAAAAAAAGTCGGAGACCGCTCCGACTTCAAACAGCCAAGAGAGCGCTCCACGAAACCGTCGTGACAGTTCGGGGGATGTTATCCCAAGAACCAGCCCGTCCTGCTTGCAGGGAACAGACGGACTTCGGCGGTACACCCTTTTGCCGCAGGATCTTACAACGGGGCCTGCCCCCTGTCCTGCGGGTATTCATGAATACCGCGCCTCAACTCTTGCTTCTAATATGCCGTGATCCTAGGTAACAACGATCCAAATGTCAAGCAAAAGGGATATTTTTCGATTATGCACGCAATGTGGCGATCAGTTTTGCCGAGTCCAGCAGAATCTCTATGGCATGTCTGATGTGGGTTACGATGATGTCGGCCTCAAACACGGCCTTGCCGGCGGCTCCTTCGGCCTGAATGGTGCAAATGGAAATCTTGGACACTCTAAACATGTCAACGTCGATATTTCCATTGCCTATACATACCGTGTGGGCAGGGCCGATGGATTCTACAAAAGCCGATTTCTCTGCCGCTGTCTTTGTGATTACCGGTTCAATGCCCAACGACCCGTCAAAGGACTTCTTCAAGGTGCTCCGGGTGTCTCCGGAAAGTACGAAGATACGTAATCCCTCCGATTGCAAGGCTTGCAGGCCATCGAGGACTCCGGGAATTACATCGCCTGATTCCGTCACCGTGCCATTGAGATCCAGCACGACGTTCTTTATCTCTACAGAGCCCCAGCCGGGAATAGAAATGGTTTTCACGCGTCTTTTCCAGTGTTTAACCTGTAACCCTGATTAGCGAACAGCACGGTCACGGCGGAAACGGTTGCGATGCTGTCTTTGAACAACTCAACAGGCGCTTTGCTGCGATTTTCAGGAAGACGGGAAGTGTTTCTCCAATATCTTTTGAATGGCAACGGCACACGCGTCTTTGTTTGCATCGGGACACTCCACATCCAAGATTTGCTTGTCAAGATCGATCTTTTTGATCGTCGCATTGTATTTTCCGGCCGTCTCTCTGACGAGCCTGACCACCTTCTCGTCGTTTTTGTCTGCAATGGGCATCTGTTGCTCCTTTTCCGAGTTCGGATCTTTCCGAATACGGGGCCTGCCGGTTACGTGATTCGCCATCTTCATGTGTTCGATCTTGATGCATTTATTCATGACTACCTCAAGGCCCGCATCGCGGGCCTTGAGGCCGGCGTCGTTATGGACGATTCCCAACTGCATCCACACAGCCTTGGCCCCGATTTGTATGGCGTCATCCACTACAGGCGCAATGTGTTCGGGTCTTCTGAAGATAACTACAATGTCTATTGAAAAAGGGATGGCTTTCAAATCACGATAGCATTTTTCGCCCAATATGTCCTTTTGGCCCGGATTGACCGGAACAATGGTGTACCCGTGGGCTTTCAGATATTCGGCCACCTGATGGCTGTCCCTCTGTGGTTTTGGAGAAAGACCGACCACGGCAATGGTCTTTAAGGTCTCCAGTAAGGCTTTGACCTTCTCAGAAGGCGGATGGAATGCAGGTATCTCACACGTCGTATTGAACATGGTTTGTTCCTTGTATCATAACCGGCCCCACTTCTGCGAGCCGAATCTTAAAAAAATGCCTTGTTTTTTTACAAACAGGCACGGATTTTTCAACCGGCGGACTATAAAGCCCGCATGGATTCCGGCCGCAAGGCGATGTCCCCCTGCAGGGCTTTGTCGATAAGCTGGGTGGCGGCTTCCTTGTCTTTTGGCAATCTGGCTTTGATGGGCAGGTAGTTGGAGGCATGGTTGGCATGGAACAGGCCGCCGGAGAGCTTTGTGTGGGCTATCATGATTTTCAATTCTTCCAACATGGCCATGGGGCCAATAAGCTCAAAGCGGCCTGTTTCATAATCCCTGCCCAAGGGGGTGTTGGGCAAAACCATGAGGCTGAGAGCCCCCACGTAGTTCGGGTCCATGGCGCTCAGGGCCATTCCTGTGGCTTTTGCATGAACGGCAGAACGTTGTGGGCCTGCCGGCCCGAGCAGAACCGTTACAGACAGCTTGATGCCGCCCGCCCGAACCCTTTGGCCCATTTCCACCATCGTATCTGCATGTACCCCTTTGCGGACGTGCTTCAGCGTGACATTGTCGCCGCTTTCAAGGCCCATGTAGACTATCCCCAATCCGGCATTGCGCAAGGCAACCAAGTCCTGCGTTGTTTTTGTGCGGATGCTCTTGGCATTGCCATACAACCCCACCCGCGTGACCCAGGGAAGTCGCTGACGGATGGTTTCGAGTAATTTTAACAGCTTGGCTTGAGGAAGGATGAGTGCATCGCCGTCGCCGATAAAAACATGACGTTGGCGTTTACAATACCGGGCGGCAAAAGCAATGTCTTGATCCACTACGGCGTCGGGCTTGAATCCGAAGCGCACCCCCTTGTAGGCACCGCAAAAAGTGCATTTGTTGTGAGAGCATCCCCTGGTTGCCTGAAAAATGATGCTGTTCGCCTCACTGGGCGGTCGTATGATAATGCCTTGATAGTCCATGATCGGCTATTGCATGTCTTTCAATAAAACCTTGCAGGTCTTGCAAGGGCCTCTTTTTGGCGTTACTATCTCCCGACTTGGTGTGTGTCATCAAGGAAAAAAATGATTTTTCCGACGGACAAAGGAGTTTAACAATGGCTGACACCGACGGGTTTAGGATAGAAAAGGATACCATGGGGGCGGTCAAGGTGCCGGCAGGTGCGTACTACGGCGCCCAGACGCAGCGGGCGGTGGAGAACTTTCCCATCAGCGGCATTGCCTTTCCGCGGGTGTTCATTAAGGCTCTCGGACTGATCAAAAAGTTCGGTGCTAAGGCCAATGGCGAGCTGGGTCTTTTGAAACCGGAGTTCGCCGAAGTAATTGCAAGGGCGGCGGAAGAAGTGGCCGGGGGCACGTGGGACGGCCAGTTCGTGGTGGACGTTTTTCAGACCGGTTCCGGCACTTCGACCAACATGAACGCCAACGAGGTGATCGCCGCAAGGGCCAATGAGCTGCTTACAGGGCGGAAAGACACAAAAAACCCCGTACATCCCAATGACCATGTGAACAAGGGACAGTCGAGCAACGATGTGATTCCCTCCGCCATTCATGTGGCCGCCTTGATGGATATTCGAGAGCGCCTGTTGCCGGCGCTTACCGTGTTGCAGCATGGCCTTGAAAAAAAAGCGGCTGAATTCGACCATGTCGTCAAGATCGGGCGGACCCACCTGCAGGATGCCGTTCCCATGCGGCTTGGCCAGAGTTTCGGTGGTTTTGCCCGTCAGGTTCAGCTCGGTATACAACGCTTGGAAAGCATACAAGGAGAGCTTGCCGAGCTTGCCCTCGGCGGCACCGCCGTGGGCACAGGGATCAACACCCACCCCGAATTTGCTTCCAAGGTCATTACCCTGATTTCCCAAGAGACGCGATGTCCGTTTGTGGAGGCAAAAAATCATTTTGAAGCCCAGGCGGTCCAGGACCGTGCGGCACAGGTCAGCGGTGCGTTGAAAACCGTGGCGGTGAGCCTGATGAACATTGCCAATCACATTCGGTGGCTGGCTTCAGGGCCCCGATGCGGGCTTGGAGAGATTGTCTTGCCGGCGTTGCAGCCCGGGTCTTCCATCATGCCAGGCAAGGTAAATCCCGTGATTCCTGAAGCCGTCACGCAGGTGGCCGCCCAGGTGATCGGCAACGATGTCGCCGTTACCGTTGGTTGCCAGTCCGGCAGTTTTGAGCTTAACACCATGCTTCCCGTCATTGCCCACAACCTGTTGCAGTCCATCGCATTGATTGCATCGGCGACCAGGGTTTTTGCCGAAAAATGCGTCAATGGCATTACCGCCAACGAAGCACGTTGTAAAGCCTTCGTGGAGCAAAGTCTGGCCATGAGTACACCGCTGGCCCCTGTCATTGGCTACGACAAGGCTGCCGCAATCGCCAAGGAGGCTTATGAGACCGGAAAGACCGTCAGGCAGGTGGCCCTGGCGAAGAAAATAATTCCCGAAGTCCAGTTGGAGGCATTGCTGGATCCAATGAAGATGACATAAGTTATTGCGGTTATCTACAAAGCTCCAGTCAGGGTTTTGGTCGGCCAATGGACATCAATCCTCCAGCCGGGCAAAACTCGCCGTCAAGGCCGCGTAAAACCGGCCTTTGAATGGGCATAATACAGAA
>CAYSGJ010000145.1:0-3931 GCA_964430705.1 uncultured Desulfobacterales bacterium
GCCTCTGGACTTGTTTGGCTGGTTGGATTTTGATACACATGCGTGTATGCCCCGCCAAGGAAGGATAGATGCTCCGGGTGCGTTGCATCATGTGATCGCCCGAGGGATTGCCCGAAGGAAGATTTTTCGCGACGATACGGACCGGAAACGGTTTTTGAATCGTCTCGGCGATCTTTTTGAAGAAACGCAAACTCGCTGTTTTGCGTGGGCCTTGATTCTAATATGTTGCCATGTCAGTGGACTGTCAAGGAATTGGGTATGAGCATGGCATCCTTGGCCCGAAGGCTTCGCCTCTCTCCTCCTGCCGTTTCCAAATCGGTGATCCGTGGAAAAGGCGTGGCTGAACAAAACGGTAAATGCTTTGGGACGGCTGAGTAAGTTGTGAAGTGAAGAGCGTCCCCCCTTTTACCCCCGTGTTATCTTGTGCCGAATCTTGGGTGTGTCGTTGAATGATCTGTTTGCGCTCGGACAAGACCATGATACGCTGACCACCGTCGAAGTGCGGTCGGACAGATTGCGTCTCCGGGTATTGAACGAGGTGTTAGGAGTTGTGCCGAAACGAAACTGAAGCAAATCGTTGAGACATGAAGGGGTATTTCAAATCCAACGCAGTCTTGGTCTCTGATTTCGATGGAACCATGACGCGATATGATTTCTATCAACTCGTACGCGAGCGATTACTACCTCGCGACACGCCGGATTTTTGGGAAAGTTATCGGACAGGCCGGATAAGCCACTTTGAGGCGCTAAGAGCCATTTTCGCATCGATACGTTCCGAAGAATCGGAAGTGCTTCAAATCGTGAACGAGATGACATTGGATCCGGAGTTGCCTCAGGCGGTGTCGACGTTACGTGAGGCAGGGTGGGACGTGGTGGTGGCCTCGGCAGGCTGCGATTGGTATATCAAAAAACTTCTGGGAGACTGTGGCGTTGCTGTTCCTATTTTTGCCAACCCAGGCCGTTTTGTCCCAGGCGAGGGTTTGCTGATGTCGTTGCCCGAAAAAGGGGAATTCTTTTCGAACACGTTGGGTGTCGACAAGGCAGCCGTGGTTCGCAAAGCAAGGACCAAATGCCGGCATGTGGCCTTTGCGGGAGACGGTTACCCGGATATTGATGCGGCGGAGTTGGTCCCCGCACACCTCCGATTCGCCAGGGGCGCGCTGGTCGAATGTGCAGCGAACAAAGGCTTGGCTTTTATCTCCTTTGAACGATGGTCAAATATCGCTGCACACCTGAGAAAGGTTCCAATGATATGAGCCAGCAAACACAGATAACCATTCCTTCACTGGTGCGGATCAAGCCCGGAGCCCTTGACCGCATTGGGATTTATTTGAAGCGCTCTGAACATGTCAACGCTGCCCTTCTTTTCAGCGAGGGGATGGTCGCCGACCTTTTCAAAAGGGTGAAAGAGAGCCTTGACCGGCACGGCATTCAGATCATTGAGGCCATACCGATCGCCCGGTCTGGTTTTGAGCTGGGCTGCGAGATATTTGACGAACTCTGGGGGCGCTGTGATGCTGTGGTGGGACTCGGAGGCGGCCAGGCCCTAGATGTTGCCAAGTACGTCGCCTTTCTCAGTAACCGTCCCTATTATGCCATGCCGACGTCGCTTTCCAACGACGGCTTTGCCAGTCCTGGGGTTAGCCTTACCTTTTCCGGACACAGGCGATCACTTCGCAGTGTTATGCCGTTCGGTGTTGTGGTGGACACCGATGTCTGCCGCAAGGCGCCCGATCCGCTCTGGTGGTCAGGCGTGGGCGATCTGACCGCAAAAACAACGGCGATCTTTGATTGGAAACTGGCCTTCCATGCCGTTGGCACGCCGGTCAATGATTTCGCCGCTTTGCTCTCCGACGCCACCGTGCATCAGTTCATGGCGGATCCCAACCGGACACCGGAAGGCGCGCGCCTGTTGGCGACTGCCCTGATGCTAAACGGCATTGCTATGGAAATATGCGGTTCTTCAAGACCTGCAAGCGGGAGCGAACACTTGATTTCTCATGCCCTCGACAAAGGCTCCGCACGGCCCCGGCTGCACGGCCTCCAGGTCGGGCTTGCCACCTACATCGTGAGCCAGCTCCAAGGCCAATCTGCGGAGCGAATCGCTTCGGTGTTCGAAGCAACCGGTTTCTGGAAAGGAATTGAGGCCGATCCGTTTAGCCGAAAGGAGTGGATGGAGGCGGTACGCATGGCGCCCAACATGAAACAGGATTTCTACACGATTCTCTCCCATCGGGATTGCGTATCGGAAGTGGAGGAAATCATCGACAAAGACCCGCGCCTGCAACATGCATTTGTGGCGTAGTAAGGAAATGGGTCTTGCCGGAAACGGCCCCCGCTCTTGTTCGCGCACTTCAGACGGCAAGCAACCAGTGGGATTTTCGAATACCGGATGAAGAAGACGAGCTACAGATAGATGCACCACCATACAGCCTTGTCGGCTGGCTCGCGCACATTGGAGGAGACGCAGGCTTCGATGAGCACGATCCCTTTAGGTATGAAGTAGGCCAAACACGGGTTAAACGAGGTCGAAAACCGGCAGAGGCCTTTGTGCAAAAGGGGGAACGCTCTTCACTTGGCAACTTGCTCGAGAAATCGCGTGCGCGAAAGAAGGGGGAAAAGGAGCATTTTTGGCCTCTGGACTTGTTTGGCCGGTTGGATTTTGCCGTCTCCAAATCGGTGATCCGTGGAAAAGGCGTGGCTGAACAAAACGGGTATGTGCTTCGGGGCGGCTGAGAAAGTTGTGAAGTGAAGAGCGTTCCCCCTTTTTTCCCAAAAAGCCATGGCTGACTGTTCATGTATGACGGGCTTCGATTTGCCGCCCGAAGGGCTCGCTCCAAAGTTCTTTTGTCAACGTCCTTTGAAAGAAAGGCACGGCAGCTTTTGCGCGATTCGATACACTCAAAAAATTCCACAAAAACCTCCTTCAAACTTTTAGGCTCAACATCAAGCCGCCGCGATCAGCGCTGTCGGCCCTTTTTAAGATGCGATTCTAAGACGTTGATTTCAGCAGATCAAAGAGTTTCTCTTGTCTTTTACATCCGGTCAACTTTTCGTCAAGCCCCATATGCTTTCTTTCCGAAGTCTGACGGCGGGGGCCGCCGCCCATCCATGCGGTCAAGAGAGAAGAGAAAATTTCAGAACAATAAAAGCCTGATGCCGCTCCGGCGGAACACGTGTGCGGGATCTTTGATCGGTGTGCCGGGACGTTTGAAAGGATTCTGGTTAAAGACCTCGAATACAAGACCCCTGAACTCCTGTTTGACCTTGTGCGCCCGTATCTGACCGAAGAAATGAATGTCCTGGACCTTGGCTGTGGTACCGGGCTGGGCTCTCAACGCTATCGGCCATTTGCGAAAAGACTCATCGGCGTCGACGCATCGTCAAAGATGCTGGAAAAGGCGGCACAAAAAAAATATATGACCGGCTGGAAGTCTTTTACATACTTCAAGGCTGGAGATTTGAACAAAAATTTGATTTCATATATAGTTTCGATGTCTTTGTATATTTCGGGAACCTGGATCCGATCATCGGGTCCGCATCTTCGTATCTGGTTTGCGGAGGGATCCTTGCGTTTTCAGTGGAAAGACTGGAAGACAACACCGTGGACTAGCGCCTCTTTCCCACCGGTCGCTATGCGCACTCACGGAGATATATTCAAGACTGCCTGGGGCGTCATGGATTGCAGTTAATAAAGGAGGTTCATCCGGTTAAAGCCTACTTGAGGGATAGCAGAGTGTGTCAACAGCCGGCTATTTTGGTATCAACAGGCAAAAACTCGCTCATAAGTGCGCGTAGGAGCGAACCTGGTCCAGCCCGGTAAAATCAAAAAAAACAAGAAGGGCCTGTCAGCCTGTTGTCGCATGCATTGATTGGGCCCGCCCCAACGCGCTCTAATTCGCTCAGACAGTTTGCCGGTTGACACCAAAAT
>CAYSGJ010000146.1:0-17652 GCA_964430705.1 uncultured Desulfobacterales bacterium
GTCAACAGCCGGCTATTTTGGTATCAACAGGCAAAAACTCGCTCATAAGTGCGCGTAGGGGCGAACCTGATCCAAGCCGGTACAATCAAAGGACTGACAGAACGACCCGTTTATCCTGTTGCCGTAAGGATGGATTGGGCCCGCCCTGACGCGCTCTAATTCGCTCAGACAGTTTGCCGGTTGACACCAAAACACCCGATTTCGTGGCGGATTGAAGGAGTACGCTTTAACCGGATGAAACTTTTTTTGGTTCATCCGGTTAAAGTATACTTGAGGGATAGCCGTGTGTGTCAACACCGGCTATTTTGGTATCAACAGGCAAAAACTCGCTCAGACAGTTTGCCGGTTGACACCAAAACACCCGACTTCGTGGAGGATTGAAGGAGTACGCTTTAACCGGGTGAAACAAAAAAATGTGTGCCCGGAAAGCTTTTCCCGTTGCAGTAGGTATATTGGAGGCGGCAAGCGGTTTTTCGGTCGATTTTGGTGCGATTAGTGCATGCACTAGACCCCGGATCCGGCCTGATAGGGTTTTTGGACAAAAAAACAGGACCGGACATTATCTGAATTCGCTAATGGTTTGGTTTTGTCCAACCGATATGTTGGATAGATTAGAGCAAATGCATATTTTGGGCATATAGGAGCGCGCGCCATGGAAAAGACACTTTTTTCTACCCCGGAACTGGCCCAGTGGCTTGGGGTCTTTCACACGACCGTCAGGCGATGGATTGAGAAAGGGACGATAAAAGGCATCCGGGTCGGCAGAAACTACAAGATTCCCGCCGACGAGGTCATACGAATACTGGAAGGGCACGGAATTCCGCTGCCCGATGTGGTTAAGCGGTATAGCGAAGGGCAAAAAAAAGAACGCCGAGACGTTGCCTCAGGCACTGCGTTTGGTGGGTCCATCCTGCAAAAGCTTCTTGTCGTGGAGAAGATTGAGGCGCCGGCCTTTATCTGCCGGAGGTCATCGGTTTTGGTGGGCAATCAGGTTTTTGCAGACCTGGTGGGTTGGGCACAGACAGACCTGATTGGTTTGGATATGACGGAAATCGTAGAAGCATCTTCCCTGGAAGGGCTTGTCGCTTTCGCACAGAAACGGGTCGACAAACCAGACAATGGTCCCTCAACCCACGCGATCTATCTGAAGACGAGAAGAAACGGGACCAAGAAAGCGATCCTCACAGCCGGGTCTTTGGATCATATGGGGGACGTTTTTTTGCTGATTGTGAAAGAGGTTTAGTGCTTCGACGCGCAATGACGGCGGTATATCGGCACAGCGCCGACCGCCATAAAACACGTGCTCGGCACCATGTTTTGAGCAAACACATTTGTTATCACATGGCCACGGCGATAGAGTCAGGCAAAGGAGGACGTTCTGCGAATCGCATATCATGGTTGCCGGGCTTTCGGCGGACCGTGGCGCTCTTACCGTTGGGGCTTGGGTTGAAAAGGACCAAAAACACCTTCATAAGGGGTAACGGTTGATGGATTTGAACATGAAGGTATTGGTGGTGGACGATTTTGCGACCATGCGCCGGATTATTAAAAACGTCCTAAAACAAATCGGGTTTACCCACATACTGGAGGCCGATGACGGCGCCACCGCCATCGAGGTGCTGAAAGAGAACGAGGTGGATCTGATCATCTCTGATTGGAATATGCCCCGGATGAACGGCCTGGATCTGCTGAAAACGGTTAGAAATAAAGAGTCGACAAAGACTATTCCCTTTGTCATGGTTACAGCGGAGGCGCAAAAAGATAATGTCCTCCAAGCCGTACAATCCGGTGTCGACAACTACATCGTAAAGCCGTTTACGGCGGATGCGATCAAAGAAAAACTGACCCGGGTTTTTAATAAAAATGGTTAATCGGGTTCTGGTGTCCTATAAAAAGGGGGGTGTGATCCATGGATATCAACAAAATTACCGGGGATATCAACAAAATTTCCGGTCTTGTTAAAACGGCCGGGCCAATCAAACAGGTACGGGTCGAAAATGGAAAGACCTTCGCGGATGTGTTGGATAAAACCGTGAATGCGAATGTTGCCGGGCGGTCTCCTGCTGAAGCGTCCGTGCCGGTCAACGGCGTTTTGCAGGCGGGCTGTGTCGAGGCTGCCGACGTCAACAACCTGACGATCCATCGTGCCTCGGACATGCTGAACTTGCTTGAATCCTATGCAAAGGCTCTCCGGGATCCAAAAAGAAGTCTCAAGTCCATCGAACCGCTGGTAGGTCGGATTCGCGATCAGATACACGGACTCAAAGTCCCGGCCGAGGGGCAAGATCAGGGATTGTTGAAGCTTGTGGACGAGATTGCCGTGACGGCAACGGTGGAAACCGTTAAGTTTCAGCGCGGCGACTATATTGTGTAACTGCTGCCTGCAGCGTTTTTGAAGGGGGTTTCGGGCATGACCCCGGAACCGCGCTTCTTTTCAGATAATCCTCTTGATTTATGTTTCAAATGCGCCTATAAAAGCCATTTTAAAAATTTTTTTCATGTTCAATAAACAAGCGAAAGAGACCGTGTAAAGCTGGATGCCGATCGCGTCGGACGCGTCAAAGAAAAAGAACCGATGGAAAAAATACTGATCGTTGATGATGATCGTGAGATTCTGGAGGTCATTGCCGAGATTTTACGGCAAGCCGGATATGACGTTGATCAAGCCGAAGACGGCAGGGTGGCGATCCGGCGCATTGAGGACGACTTTTATGATTTGGTCATTACGGATCTGAATTTGCCGAAGGTCGACGGCATGAAGGTTCTGCAATATGTGGTGGATCAGTCCCCGGATACCATGTGTATTATCCTCACAGGTTACGGTACGATTAAGAGTTCGGTGGAAGCGATCAAGATGGGGGCCTTTGATTACATCAGCAAACCGGTCAAGTCGGACGAGATCTTAATCGTCGTGGAGAAGGCGCTCAAGTTCAGACAGTTGGAGAGAGAAAACATCCTTCTGAAACAACAACTCAGAAAAAAATACCGCTTTGAGAATTTCATCGGTGACAGCAAGCCCATTCAGAAGGTATTTGAACTCATCGAGAAAGTGGCGGATACGGACAGCACGGTGCTGATTACCGGGGAAAGCGGCACTGGAAAAGAGCTGATTGCCAAGGCCATTCATTACAACAGCAACCGGAGGGATAACCCCATGGTGGTGATCAACTGTGGGGCAATTCCAGAGGAGCTTTTGGAGAGCGAGCTTTTTGGGCATGAAAAGGGCGCTTTTACCGGGGCCCATAAAATGCGCGTGGGCCGGTTTGAATTGGCCAACGGGGGGACTATTTTTCTGGATGAGATTGGGGATATGAGCCCTAATCTCCAGGTCAAACTATTAAGGGTCCTGCAAGAGCAGAAATTTGAACGTGTGGGCGGTACCAGGACCCTGGAGATTGATGTTCGCATTATTGCCGCTACCAACAAGAACTTGATTAATGCGGTTACCAAAGGCTCGTTCCGTGAGGATCTATTCTATCGACTCAATGTCATTCCGGTGAAGGTGCCGCCGCTTCGTATCAGAAAGTCGGACATTCCTTTGCTGGTCGACTTCTTTTTAAAAAAATTTAACAAGCAGAAACGCAAACGGATCGAAGGGTTGGCCCCGGAGGCTCTGGATACGTTAACGGCTTACGGCTGGCCGGGCAATGTGCGGGAGCTTGAAAACCTGATTGAACGGTTGGTTATCCTCGCCAACGGGGATGTCATTGATATGGACGATGTCCCTGAATCGATTAAAGGAAAAACCGCCCGAATGGAATCCTTGGACGTGAAGATTCCAAAAGACGGTATCGTGTTCGACCATGCGGTAGAAGAATATGAAAAAAAACTGATTCTGCAGGCGTTGAGCGAAACGAATTGGGTGAAAACAAAAGCTGCAAAATTGCTCAATATAAATCGGACCACCCTGATAGAAAAAATGAAGAAAAAGAATCTTTACAAACCTGCCGTGGGATCGTGACCTGCCTGTTTGCGTCAAAAGTCTGACACGCCATTTCCCCTTGATGGATTCGTCAAAAATCTGACAGCCTACACCAAGGTCGGCCATGTGCCGACGCTTTTGTCTTGCCATGCCGGCAAATTACTAACATGCGAATATCTTGATGGTTTTTCGGATTCTATTGGTCTTGGAAGAGGCTGAAACCTGGACGGCCGTTGGCATGCTACTTGCTCAAACTAGAAACCCGATGGGCATGGCGCCGTTTTTGAACCGGCCGTGTGCGCGCATAGCCTTCGGAGACCGGACGGTCTTCGATCCTGAAACCTTCGGTCAGAATTTGTATTTGAGGCCCTTGTCCCCAAGAGAGTGCTCCGAAATATTGCCGACCAGGGTCCGGACGAAGAAAGTCGGTTTTCGCGAGACAGGATTCTCATGGTTCATAACGGGTATAACTATCAAAAGGTCATGGTCAGAAATCGGCTGGCCGGGATTGTCTTGTTGCTATCTTGTTTTCTGGTGGGTGGAAATCCCAATGTTCAAGCAAAGACGGATGGGTTTGTTCAAGAGATCCGTACTTTTTCCGAAGACGGGGGCTCAGCCGTCCTCATTACGTTGACAGGTCTGTCGGACTTCAAGGTGATTCCTGTTGAAGACCGCGAAATTTTGATAGCGTTAAAGGATACAGGCGTTTCAGACAAGGTGTTCGGTAACGAATCGATTGTCGGAGACGGCTTGGTAAAGAGGGTGGAGGTTACACACACCCCTTCCAATGTGACCTGCGTTGTCATCCGGATGCACAAGTCGAACAGCGAGGTTTCGTATCGGACCAAAGAAAGCAGGAACGCACTGCGTATTGAACTCAGGGATAGAAATACGGGTTCTGTGCATACCCCTGGAACCGTCGGGTTGGAATCCGGGAAACAGTCCGTGGCGGCTGCGGGCTTGACCGATATCAAGGAACCGGCCGGGGGCGACGCCGCACCGGTCGTAGATGGCGGCCCGGACATGCGGGATGCAAAAATCTTCAACAGCGCGTTGGAGGCTTTTAAGAAAGAGCGGTGGGACGAGGCCGTAGAGTTTTTCGAAAGTATTATACAGTCCTATCCGAAAAGCAAATACTTGGAATCCGTCTATTTCCTTTTGGCTAAGAGTTTCCATCAAAAGTTCAAAAACGACATGGCCGGTCATCTCATCGATATCATTCAACAATATCAGTTGGCAGTAAGCACGTTTCCGGAGTCCAAGCATGTACCCGATGCGTTGCTCTCCATGGGCAATTGCTATTTCCTGGCCAATCAATACCACGAGGCAGCGGCATATTATAATTTGATCGCCCGGAAACATGAGAGCCACCCGGTGGCGCCCGAGGCCATGTTCCAACAGGGCAGGGTGCTTGCGGCGACTCAAAAACCTCTCATGGCGTTGAAACTCTTCGAAGGTCTTCAAGGGCGGTATCCGCAGTCTCCGTTTGTTCTGAAAGCAGAACTGGAAACGGCAAAAACGCTTTTTACCCTGAAATCTTTCAATCGGTCCTTAAGGATCCTGGATGACATGAAAGAAAAATCGCCCGCGGAGGTGCACAGCAACCCCGATATCTTGTTGTACTCCGGATACAACTACTATGAACTCGGGCGGTTGCGGCCGGCAAGGGAGGTGCTTTCCAAGGCATTGAACCTGTTTCCCCATCTGGAGACGCCCGATCTGATTTTGACAAGAATTGCAGATTCCTTTCGCGAAGACGGCATGACGATCAAGGCAATGAAACTCTACGATCTGGTGGCCAGGACCTATCCCGATTCAGAAGGCAGTGCCATCAGCCTGATACGTGTGGCGGAAGAGGCGGAAAAAGCGATCGACGATGATTCCCGGATCTCAGACGAAGGAATATCCGAAGAAAAAACGTCCAAGAGCGCGCACGAAATTTACCGGCAGGTCACCGAAAAATTTCCCGACAGCCCTTTGGCCCATGTCGCCATGTTGAAACAGGGCAACCTGGAGATGAAGGCGCAACGGTTTGACGAGGCTGTCAGGATCTTTAGGGACTTGCTCGCTAAGCAACCTGACGGCAAGCTACAGGGTCAGATTGAAACCGCGCTCCAGGATGCCCTGTTGAAATCGGCCGATATCTCCAGAAAAGACGGCCGACATGTCGAGAGTGTGACAATCTTAACGGAGCTTCTGACCGGGTATCCTCAAACGCCTTTCATGGCGGAAGTGAAAGCGTCCCTTGAAGACTCTTTGAGCGTAATCTTTAAACAATACGAGCGGCAGGGCGATATGGAAAGGCTGATCGGAGATTATGAGCGGTTGCAAGCCGCCGTGCCTTTTGAGGATATGCCGGCGATATTGTTGCGGGTCGGCCGGGCATACAGAAATCTTCACTTGTACGGCGCCGCCGTTTCGGTATTGGAAAAGGCCCGGCACTTTTACGGCAAAAAAGACCTTCCACCGAACGCCCTGTTTGGTCTGGCGGAATCGGCCCACAAAGAAAAGCGGTTGGACCTGGCGGAACAAGCGGCCGAAGCGTTTGTCCAAAAAAATCCGCTTCATGAAAGGGTTTCAGAGGCCTACCTGATGTTGGGTGATATCGGGCTGATACGCCGAGACTTCAAAACGGCTTTGGACTTCTTGAATACGGCACTGACCAAAAATCCCGATAGAAACACCCGCATCAGCGTTATGTTGGCCAAAGGAAGGGCCTCCACCGCCCTGGCCGATTATGATGCGGCGGTGACATGTCTGCAAGAAGCTATAACGCTTTTGGATATGGACAAGGATCGTTCTTCCGAGGATTTGGCCAGAGTCTATCGGGAGCTGGGAGAGGCCCGTGTGGGACAAGGGGAAAAAGACAAAGCCTTGGTGTCTTTCAAAAAGGCCCTGGAATTGCATCCCCACGGCCCGAACCTGTCCGGCCTGCAGTTTCGCCTGGCCCAATGTTATCAGTGGACGAAAGCTTGGGGCCTGGCAGAAGAGCTGCTGACACGGATTGTGACGGCAGGAGATCCGTTCTGGAGCAAAGTGGCGCAAGCGCAAATCAACGAAATCCATATTCAGGAATCGATGAACACCCTTAACCCCGGGTTGAACGCATCGTAGCGTGTGTTCTTACCTTACGTGATTGAATGCATGCCATCAGTAACATCCTATTAGTCGAAGATGAACTTGAAGAAAGGTCCATCCTGACAGATGCCTTGAGCGGGTGGGGTTTCCATGTGACGGCTGTCGGCGACGGCTGTGAAGGGCTCACAAAATTCAAGGAGAATGACTACAGTGTTGTGATCAGCGACCTGAAGATGCCCAATATGGACGGCATTGAATTGCTTTCCAAGATCAAAGAACACAAAAGCGATACGCCTGTGATCCTTGTTTCGGGCTACGGGACGGTGCAATTCGCTGTTGAAGCCATGAAGCTGGGGGCGTTTGACTTCATGGTCAAACCGTTTGCCCAAAATGTCATGGAAGGTGTTGTCAAAAGGGCCGCCGCCGCTGCGTCGCCATCCCAAAACAAAAAAGCCCCCGGATCCTCTGAACTTCATATTATAACCAAAAGTCCGAAACTTATATATCTGCTGGACCTGGCAAGGTCCATTGCCGACAGCAAGGCGCCTGTATTCATTCAAGGTGAAAGCGGCACGGGCAAGGAATTGTTTGCCCGTTTTATTCATAACGCAAGCGGCGACCGGAACGGACCCTTCGTGGCCCTAAACTGTGCGGCTCTTCCCGACGGGCTTTTGGAAAGTGAGCTGTTTGGGCACGAAAAAGGCGCTTTTACCGGCGCCGTATCGAGGAAGCTGGGAAAATTCGAGCTGGCTGAAGGCGGAACAATCCTTCTGGATGAGATCAGTGAAATGCATATCAATCTCCAGGCCAAACTGCTTCGGGTCTTGCAGGAGTCGGAAATCGACAGGGTGGGCGGCCGAAGTCCTATACCTATCGACGTTCGGGTCATAGCGACAACCAACCAGGAAATCGAATCGGCCGTGAAGGCCGACAAGTTCCGAGCGGACCTGTACTATCGCCTGAATGTTGTTCCCGTCAAAATACCGCCGTTGCGGGAAAGAAAAGAAGATATTTTGCCATTGGCGGAGCATTTTATTGCCAAATACAATGCCATTGACGGCCGGAATGTCAAAGGTCTCGGTAAAGACGTGTCTCAAACGCTGGTGCAAATGCCATGGCCCGGCAACGTCCGGGAATTGGAAAACATCATAGAGCGGGCTGTGTTGTTGTGTAAAGAGGAAAGGATCACCCAAAAAGACCTTTTTTTGGATGATCTTTCCGGATTTGACGAAGCGTTTTCGGGTCCAGTAACCGGATCTTTAAAGGATATGGAAAGAAAAATGATTTTCAATGCGCTGGATCAAACCGAGGGAAACAGGACGCACGCTGCAGACCTCCTTGGCATAAGTGTTCGAACATTGCGCAACAAACTCAATGAATACAAAGGAATAATGCATGTACTTTAACCGGCCTTTTCAGGTGAATGTTCCGATGGGACCGCCAAGTCCGCAATAGCGTTTATTATGAAAAGATCGGTCCGGATACGGATGTGTTGGTCGGGGCATGCAAATTGCTTGAGTCAGGGACAGGGATGGGCACAAACACACCTTCGAGATTTTTGGTTGTCCGGAATCTGACGGTGGATTTAGCGATAAGGAAGCGGCTATGCCAATGAAGTCGTTGTTTTCAAAACCATATGGCGCGGTGGAACGGTCTCTGGAAATTGCCAATGTCCGACACGGGATGATTGCCGGCAACGTGGCCAACCTGAGTACGCCGGGATATAAGTCCAAAGACCTGGATTTTGACAAGGCCTTGCAGGACGCCATGTCCAAAAGGTCGATACCCATGGAAAGAACGCATCCACTTCATTTTGGAACGAAAGCGCCGGGTATGACGCACTACGACGTTATCGAGGCCGAACACGCCGGAGTGGACATCGATCATGAGATGTCCAAGTTGGCGGAAAACAACTTGCGGTACCAGGCGGGCATTGAGGCATTGCTGAGAAAATTCGCCGGCCTGAAACACACCATTACGGAGGGAGGTCGATAGGTATGGATTTCTTGACTGCTTTGCATATCAGCAGCACGGGCTTAACGGCTCAGCGAACCACCATGAATGTCATTGCCGCCAATCTTGCCAACGCGAATACGACCCGCACGCCGCAGGGCATTCCCTATCGGAGAAAATTGGCTCTGATGCATGCAAATCCATTGGAAGATTTTGATACCGCACTGGGTGTCCAGGCGGAGGCGTTGTCCGGGGTTCGGGTCAAGGAAATCGTGGAAGAAATGACCCCTTTTCGCGAAGTGTACCAGCCCGGCCATCCGGATGCCGATGAAATGGGTTATGTGGCTTTTCCGAATGTGAATGTCGTGACCGAGATGACAAACATGATGTTTGCAAGAAGGGCCTACGAAGCCAACGTGACGGCTATTTCTTCGGCCAAGAAAATGGCGTTAAAGGCCCTGGAAATCGGCAAATAATTCGAGAATCCGCATATAGTATGGGTGGCTGTTCAGAGTCGATATTCTTGGAGGTTTACGTATGAATGACTTGTTGGTTCAACCCGGAATCGGCCAAAGTCCGCACCAAGTCGGCGACAGGACGATACGCAAGGAGGCCGGAGGGTTTTCTGAATATGTGAAGGAGGCCCTTGAGAACGTCAATGAATTGCAGGCAAAGGCCAACCGCTCCATTGAGCAAATGACGACAGGGCAAACCGGCATCCACGAGACCATGATCGCCGTTGAAAAGGCCGGGATTTCGCTCAGGCTGATTTTGCAGGTGCGAAACAAGGCGTTGGAAGCCTACCGGGAGATCATCCGGATGCCGTTTTAATCCGGGGATGAAAGTTCGAAATGCTGTTTTTCGTAAAAGTCCCGTCAACGGGGAACGCACCCTGGTTCTTGGGTTGGGAGTCGACATGGGGCGCCTGTTATAAAAACGTTTTTCAACAATGAGAGTTCATAACAAAACAACTCTATGAAAGCATTTATTGACCAGCTACTGACGGTGTTCAGGGCCATGCCGACCTCAAAAAAGGCCGCCATGGCGATTGTTTCATCCCTGGTTTTGGCAGGATTTGCCGTTATGTTTCTGTGGGCCAACAAGATCGACTACCAGGTACTGTTTACCAGCCTGTCGTCCGAGGATGCCGGCCACATCATAGAAAAACTGAGGGAAAAACGTATTCCCTACAAACTTTCCGGGGCCGGCTCGACTGTTTTGGTTCCAGCGCAAAATGTCTACGAATTGCGGCTTTCCTTGGCCAATGAGGGGTTGCCTGCCGGAGGGCACGTCGGGTTCGAAATTTTTGATCAAACCAATTTCAGCACAACGGAATTCGTCCAAAGACTCAATTATCAACGGGCGCTTCAAGGCGAATTGACCAGAACCATCAACGAATTCCGAGAGGTGGAACAGGCCCGGGTGCTTTTGGTGATGCCCAAGGATTCGTTGTTTGTTGAAGACGCCAAACCGCCTTCGGCCTCGGTTTTTCTTAAGCTCAAATCGCCCTTGTCTTCTGAAAAAGTAGGAGGCATCGTCCATCTTGTTGCCAATGCCGTGGAAGGACTTTCGTCCGACCAGGTGACTGTTGTCGATGCCGTCGGGCGGGTTTTGTTCAAGGGGGCGAACCAGGGAGATCAAGGGGCGCTTTTTGCGAGCAACAAGCTTGAATACCAGCGTGAGTTCGAGACACAGATCTCGCAAAGGGTTGAGAGTATGTTGGAGCGGATCGTCGGTGCGGGCAAAGCCATTGTTCGGGTTAGTGCCGATGTGGATTTTGATCAGGTGGATTTGAGTGAAGAGAAGTTTGATCCGGACAGCAGTGTGGTCAGGAGCATGCAACGTAGGTCCGAATCGTCCGCCAAAAACCGAACGGACGAATCAACGGTTCGTCTTGAAAACACAACCGAAGGCACCCTGCCGGTTTTGGGCGGAGACAAAGGCAAGTCCAGCTCGCGGAAGGAAGACGAAGTCGTCAACTACGAAATCAATAGGATCAGTCGAAGGGTGATCAAGCCTTCCGGAAGCGTGAAAAGGATATCCGTAGCTGCGGTTGTGGATGGGACCTATGAAACCGTTACCGGAGAAAACGGGACCGAAACGAAAAAATACGTTCCAAGAACAAAACAGGAACTGGAAGAGTTCGAAAAAATCGTGAAAAGCGCAATGGGCTTTGATGCTGATCGGGAAGATCAGGTCTGTGTCAGTTCCCTGCCGCTTTCCATGCCTATGGGGCCGTCTTTCGAAGAAGAAGGATTGGACTGGTTTGCTCTGGCGCATCAGTATGCCCGAACGGTTTTCAATCTGGTTTTGGTGTTGTTGGTCTTTGTTGTTGTGGTAAGACCCCTTTTGAAATCGGTCAAGAAGATGGGCTCGGCCGTACATATTCCGAAGGAGTTGCCGAATGTTGCCGAAGAAACTGAATCAGCCCGGTTGCCTCGTCCGCCGGGGGGAAATATGCGAGAGGAGACAATGAAGCTGGCACAGGAGAACACTGAGAGAACAGAGCAATTGGTTAGAGGATGGTTGCATGAGGAGCGGTGATGGCCGGAGAAACACTGGACGCTAATAAACTCACTGGTCCACAGAAGGCCGCCGTGTTTCTTTTGCTGATGGGGGAGAATTACACGGCGCAGATTTTCGAAAAACTGGATGAAGACGAGGTCAGCAAGCTTGCCTCAAGCATGTCGGAAATTCAATATGTCGGTCCCGATGTGATGACCAGGGTCATGAAAGAGTTTATCGAGGGTGTCCAGACCAATCAGGTCGTGGTTAAAGGAGATTCGTTTTTAAAGACGCTCATGGATTTAGGGATGAATGAAGATAAGGCCGCCGCTGTTTATCGGGAAATCGAAAAAGGGAAAAAGGACGTTCCTTTTAATTACCTTGAAGCGATGGACACAAAGGACATTATCCATATCATCAAAGGAGAACATCCTCAGACGATAGCCTTGATTCTCGTGCATCTCAAGCCTGAGAGGGCCGCCGAGATCCTGGGCGAACTGCCTAAGGAATTGCAGACCGCTTTAGCCTTGCGCATAGCGGAGATAAACCGGGTTCCCCAGGAGGTCGTAAAAGAAATGGATGATGCGCTTCGCAGGGAACTCACTGTCCGGGGTGACTCAAGGGCGGCAAAGAAACTTGGCGGGGTGGGCGTGCTTGCAGACATATTGAATGAAGTCAACAGGGAGACAGAGGAAAATGTCTTGTCCTCCATTGAAGAGGAACGTAGTGAGATTGCCGATCAAATCAGACAACTGATGTTCGTGTACGAAGATCTTTTAAAAGTGGATGATCGGGGAATGCGTGAAATTTTGAAACAGGTGGAAACCTCTCAACTCGCCATTGCGTTGAAGACGGCGTCGGAGGAGATGAGAGAGAAAATCTTCGGCAATCTGTCGACAAGAGCCGGAGAGATGCTTCGAGAGGACATGGAGGTCATGGGACCTGTGAAACTAAGTGAGGTGGAAACGGCGCAGCAAAACATGATTCGTGTGGCCAGGGAACTTGAGGCCGAAGGCAAGATTGTTATTGCAAAAGGGAAAGAAGATGTCCTTGTCTAATAAACTCGAACAAATCAGGGGCTGTTCCGCAGCCTGTGAGCCTTTCAAGATGCAGCCCTTTGATGGTCAGGAATATGCGTTGGTTTCACAAAGCGACGGCCAGGTGTTCAGGCCTTTTTACGAGGATTACAACAACGAAGGCGGCGCCTTTGAAAACATGGTTCCGGATACGACCGATGATGCACAGAAGATCATAGACAATGCCGAGAAAATCGTGGCGGAAGCCAAGAACAAGGCAGCTACTATTGAGCAAAACGCTTATCAAAAAGGCTTTGCCCAGGGTGAAAAAGACGGCAGAGAGATAGGGACAAAGAAAATCGACAAGATTCTGGAGGACATTCAACGCGTGTTGGAAAAAATGATTGCTTACAAAGACGAGTTTGCGCAAGTCCACGAAAAGGCCGTTTTGGACCTGGTCGGTCGTATTGCGCAAAAAGTAGTCTGCGGCAGGGCCGAGGTCGATCACACGATTGTCCGGGAGACTATTTTCCGTGCTTTCGCCCTTGCCGCGGATCGGTCTGAAACGACCGTCAGAGTCAGCCCGTCGGACGTGGAATATATCAAGGATCTCAGGCCAAGTTTTTTCGAACGGTTCAAGGACCTCAAATCAATAACCATAGAATCAGATCCGACCATTTCAGCCGGGGGCTGTGTATTGGAAACAGCCTTTGGCGACATTGACGGCCGTGTGGAAAGCCAACTGGATAAAATTACACAAAGTGTAAAGGAAGCCTATTTGCAGCAAAACGGCCAAGCATGACAAGTCTTGCGACAAGGCCGTGACGGAATCACTCTACAGCGATTGTTGAAACGGATTTGCTGCATGACCGGGTTTTCCCATAGAGAATGTTGTCGAAAATGAACTGGGACGCTTATACAAATGCCGTGGATGCCAGCCGTTGCATGACCGCTGTGGGCAAGGTCATCAAGGTTACGGGTCTTGTGGCGGAAGGCCATGGCCCCGGGATGGGTGTGGGCAGCACGTGCCGGATTCAAAACGGCGATGGGGATGAACTCCTGGGTGAAGTGGTCGGTTTTCATGACCGGAGCATCATGTTAATGCCGTACGGAGAGATGCGTGGCATCGCACCCGGGTGCAGAATAACACTGGTGAGCAACCGTCCCTATGTGGGCGTGGGCAAGGACTTTGTCGGAAGGGTCGTCGACGGATTCGGCGGCCCGATCGACGGGCGCGGTCCCATCGCGGCCGCGGCGCATTATCCCCTCTATGGCCATGTGGTGAATCCCATGGAAAGGCGTTCCATCAGAAAGGTAGCTGATGTGGGCGTAAGAGCCATCAACAGCTTGACAACCATTGGCAGGGGACAGCGGGTGGCCATCATGTCGGGCTCCGGTGTAGGGAAAAGCGTACTGATGGGGATGATGGCACGCCATACCAATGCCGATGTCAGCATCATTGCCATGATTGGTGAGCGGGGAAGAGAAGTCAAAGATTTTGTGGAACAGACTCTTGGTAAAAGGGGTCTGGCCAAGTCCGTGGTTGTGGCGGCCACCTCCGACAACTCGCCGCTTATCCGGATGCGGGGCGCCTATTTTGCGACTACGCTCGCAGAATACTTCCGAGACCGCGGCATGGACGTACTGCTGGTCATGGACTCGATCACCCGATTTGCCATGTCTTCTCGAGACGTGGGGTTGGCGGTTGGAGAGCCGCCTACGGCCAGGGGGTATACGCCGTCATTTTTTGCCCAGCTTCCGAAGCTCCTTGAAAGGGCTGGAAGCATCGAAGGAAAAGGTTCCATAACGGGAATCTATACGGTTTTGGTCGAGGGAGATGATGTCAATGATCCCGTCGGCGATGCCGTTCGATCCGTCGTGGATGGTCACATCGTATTATCTCGGGACCTGGCGAATCGCGGCCACTTTCCCGCTATAGACGTTCCTGCCAGCATCAGCAGGGTTATGCGAGATATTGTGGGACCCGAACATCTGAAAACGGCTCAAAGACTCAAGGAGATCCTGGCCACATACCGCGGCGCCGAAGACCTGATATCCATCGGGGCCTATGTGGAAGGCAGCGATTCGAGAATAGACTACGCGAAGAAGATGATCGATAAGATCAATTCCTTTCTGGTGCAGGACATTGATGAAACCGTATCCTTGGAAATGGCTGTGGACGCCTTGATGCGTCTGTTTGCCGGAGCCGAGCAATGAAACAATTTGCATTTCGACTCGCGCCGGTGCTGCGGTACAGAAAACATGTCGAACAAACGGCCTTGATGGAGCTGGCCGGGGCGAAACGGTCTCTTTTCGATGCGATACAAACCATGAAAGCATTGCAATATGCCCGGGAACAGGGCGCGGTGGCCTTGCGAAATGAAGAAGCCGGAGGCATGGATGTCGCCAGACACAGAATTTTTTCGGCGTATTTGCGGGGGTTGAACGACCGAATTGCAGCGCAACATGATCGCCTGAATGAAATGAAGGCAATGGTCGGAGAAAAACAAAAGGCCTTTGAGGCGGAAAGAATCAAGCGGGAGTCTCTTGAATTGCTGAAACAAAAAAAGCGTGCGAGATATCTACAAGAGCTCAGCCTTGCGGAACAGAAAGCAGCGGATGAACTCACGGGTCTTCGGTGGAGAACGAAACATTCTTTTCAACAGCCGTAGGATTGGTCGCGGTGCGATACGGGTCGTTTTTTGGGACGGTGTAGCGCTTTGAAATGCTCAGGTTGTATCTGCTTGAGGGGCCATCATACTTTAATACGGCCAAAATCTTATATCTTTTTTGTTTCAGCGTCTTTGGTTTTTGTGTCTGAGCTGAATGGGGATATGTGATGGCAACGCCTGTTAGGTCATATGTTCTGATTATACTGCTGGGGTTTCTTGTTATCAAGCTGGGGTTTGCGGGAATGCTACTTGTGTCGAACAGGACGACACGGCCATGGGGTGCTTGGGAAAGCAGGACGGTATTGGCAGGGGATGAACAAAAAGAAGCGGACGAATCCACAGCCGAGTATCCGCTTCCAGGCCAATCATCGCCGTCTCCTTCAGAGGTGCCCGATCTGGCCGGTTTGCGGGAGGGAATCGCCGCGCTGGAGAGCCAATTAAAAACTATTAACGCAGACATTGACAGGTACTTTCGGCATGCCGCCGGACTAACGGGGATAAGCCCGAAAACGCTTGAAGAAAAACGCCTCCGGATCGAGAAAGAAAAACGCGAACTCAAACAGGAACGGGAAAGGCTTGATGCACTCAAACAGGAAATCTCCGAAAACCTTGCCAAACTGACGAAGGTTCAGTCTGAAGTTCGGGCGAAACTGGATGAAAGGCAGGCTATTCGAGAAGAAAGGATCAAGCATCTGATTCAGGTTTATACGACCATGCCTCCTAAAAAAGCAGCCGCGCTGATAGACAAGCTGGAAATGGAAATCATTGTTTCTCTGTTTTCAAGAATGAAAGGAGACGCCGTGGGCCAGATTTTACCATACGTGTCGCCTGAGAAAGCGGCCGGCATCAGCGAACGCCTTGCAACATTGCGTCAGTAGTCATGCCCCATAATTTTCAAGACGCCGACATTTTACAACGGTTGCAATGCCGGGGATGAGAAAACGTGGGCGGAAGAAAATACGAATTTATTGTGGTTCGATGCGTTCGATGTGGATATTGTACGTCCCCCGAGAATAATCCGGGGTTTTGGTTTGTGCGGGGGAGGGACCTCCCGTTGTGTAAACAATACGTTCGTTCCCGTGTTCGTCAACGACTTTTTTCACCGAAGGGCCGTCAAAAAGTTTCTGTAGTGTCTCCTCGGAATATCCAGCCTTTTTGAGAATTTCCCGCTGTTCCAATGAAAGATCGGTGTTTTTCGGCCTTTTGTAACGGTCGGCAAGAATGACTGCTGCAAGCGTTTTTTCGTCAGCGCCCTTATTCTTAAGGTTTATCAAAAAATCGGCGGTAACGGTCGACGTCTGTTCGGCAATAAACATTTGTATGACGTTATCGCCGATCTTTGCTTTTTTCATCTTGTCGATATCCTCCGGGGCCACCCATGAATTCATCGCCCACGCGACATTGCACAGGTATGCCGTTATGAGTATCACAGTACGTATCAGATTCAGCTTCATGGAATGACTCCTTTATGGACCCGATCGAAGACCATGCGTTTGCCTGGGGCGGTTAAAGCAAGGGTTTGAGATGCAACATAGATGCCGATATTCGATTCGAGGGGCATGAAAACCGGAGACTCATGCGTAGGTGTCGACGAGATGTCCCTTTTCGTAACGACCGGCGATTCTGACCGGTTGCCCGGTGGATTCCGGCGATCTCTCGGACATTGCTGAACGAGATCGGTGTTGAACGTGCATTCGAGGTGACGCTTCCAAAGGGTTTAGCACTCTTTGAGCTACGGGAAGGATCTGAATATGTTTGGTGGAATCAACGTCCATGGGCAACACATTTTCTCCAAAAAAACGATGGGAGCGACATGCAGTTACATTAGATAATAGTAAGCCTTTATGGTGAAGTCAAGAATTATTGGATGATGCATCGGTCGGGGTCGATGCCGTGCCGCTAGGAATTTTTTTCTTCCCGGTGGCTGAAAAGAGGAAATTTCTTCAGGTTTCCTTGTTCACGGATCGGCTCAAAAGATAAGGCTTGGCGTTGTAACTATTTGAAATGTAGCGAGTAAAAAACATATTGTCTTATTGGCATATTCGTTGCTCACATGCCGGACAGTACATATGAAAACCAAAAGGATAGCATACACGACATGACCCAACCAATCATAGACGTGGCCGCGTTCATCAACGATTGGGCCGGCTCACAAAAAACAGGCGCAACCGGTAAAGGAAATGAGGCAAGCGCGCAGCAAAGCTTCCTTGAATTCTTGGACACGGCCCTGGGACGAGGTGAAATGAACGGGCTGCCTTGGAGTCGGAATACGGCGGAAGAGATGGAATCCAAAGCAGGCTGGTTGGAGTCTTTTAAGCATGCATTGTTCGGCAGCGGCATGGATCTCAAAGACATGTCGTTGTCCGGCAATGCACTTGACAGTTTAAAAAAACTTCTGTTGGCGGACGGTTTTTCAGAGGAGGATGTGGACGGTGTTATCAACGGTTTTTTGGGGAACAAAGCGAGGAAAGACATTGGTATTTTAGAACTACTTCACACGATTGGT